>JAYFPP010000270.1:0-4542 GCA_034927635.1 Paludibacter sp. | reverse complement strand
AGGAGTTACCGATTTTATCAAAGGACGTTATCATCAACCGAATACCAGGACCGAAATGCAGAAAATTTGTCCGGTGTTACCTCCTGATAACCTGTTCAATATGCCTCTGGCAGAAGTGACAATTGCGGAAGCACTGAAACCTTATGGTTATCAAACGGCTCATATCGGTAAATGGCATGTGGCGGAAGATTCCCTGTATTTCCCTCAACATCAGGGCTACGACATTAATATTGCCGGCTGTGGAAAAGGTTCTCCCGGTCCCGGTGGCTATTTTGTTCCGTATAACAATCCCTATCTTAAGGATGGTCCTGAAGGGGAATACCTGACCGACCGCTTGGGTGATGAATGTGTGAAAATTCTTAACAAGTTCAAAGGAAAACCTTTCTTCATTAACTTCCCTTTCTATCAGGTACATACTCCGCTCATAGGTAAACCTGATAAAGTCCGTTATTTTGAAGAAAAAGCCCGTAAGATGGGTCTGGATACCATCACCCGTGTTTTTGATGAAAATCCTGACTGGAAATCGAAACAACCTTTTAAGTCAAAGAGTTATCGTGACCGCTTAGTGCAAAATCATGCAACTTATGCGGCAATGATATCGAGTATGGACGAAAATATAGGAAAAGTAATAGCAGAACTTAAACGACTTGGACTGTACGACAATACCATCATTATATTTACAGGTGATAACGGAGGATTGTCGACTTCCGAAGGAACGCCCACGAGCAATCTTCCTCTGAAAGCCGGCAAGGGACATTTGTATGAAGGAGGTATCAGAGAGCCGCTTATTGCCTTCTGGAAAGGGCATATTCCTGCTAATACTGTGAACGAAAGTGTTGTTTCTTCTGTCGATTATTATCCCACCATCCTCGATTTGGTGAATGTGCCTTTCCCCAAAAAACATATCATTGACGGGAAAAGCGTAAAACCGGCATTTATGGGAGCACAACAGGACAGAGGTGCCATTTTCTGGCATTATCCGCATTATTCCAATCAAGGGTCACGACCGGGCGGAGCTGTCAGGGTAGGAGATTATAAATTGATTGAATTTTATGATACAGGAGAGTTGGAGTTGTATGATCTGAAAAACGATATAGGAGAACATCACAATCTGGCATTGAAAGAAAAGCAACGGGCTGATAAAATGGCTAAGCAATTGAATGACTGGAGGAAATCGGTGAAGGCAAAAATGCCGACACGCAATCCGGATTATGAAAAGCAATAATATTTAAACCACAAAAGGCACAAATAAGCGAATAACGAATAACTAATAGCTGAAAGTGATGAGTGATAAGTGATAAACTAATGTGTACTCATGTGATTAAGTATTAAGTTCATATTTTCAAATTTCTAATAAATTGTAAAAACTAAATAATATGACTAAAAAACGTGTTTTATTCTTCACTACTCTGGCGATATTCGCATTATCATCAGTGGTGGTACAGGGTGCAGCGAACGACTGGGAAAATCCCGCAGTGTTTCAAATCAACCGGTTACCGGCCAGAGCTACCTTCATGAATTATTCCGACAGGGATGCTGCCATTCGGGATAACTATGAACGTTCTCCCTATTATCTGAGTTTGTCGGGCAAGTGGAAGTTCAACTGGGTGCCGAAACCCGCTGACCGTCCTGTTGACTTTTATAAAAACGGTTATGACGACAGCCGCTGGGGTGAAATATCCGTTCCCGGTAACTGGGAAATACAGGGGCATGGTACTCCTATTTATACCAATGTGGAATATCCTCATCCAAAGAATCCACCCTATGTTCCGCAAAATGATAATCCTGTAGGTTCCTATATCAAAGAATTTGAAATGCCTGCTTCGTGGGCAAACCGTAAAACTTTTATCCATTTTGAAACGGGACTGGCTGCTATGTACCTCTGGGTGAATGGCGAAAAGGTTGGTTATTGCGAGGGAATGAAAAACCCTGCTGAATTTGATATTACTCCTTATGTGCGTCAGGGAAAAAATAAGATTGCCGTTGAAGGTTATCGCTGGAGCGACGGATCCTATCTTGAAGATCAGGATTTCTGGCGCTTATCGGGCTTCGACAGAGGTGTTTATCTTTATAGTACCGATCAGGTACGTATTACTGATTTCTTCGCAAAACCGAAATCGGATGCCAATTATAAAAACGCGGAATTAACCGTGGAGGTAAAACTCGATAATTTCAGCGGAAAAGACCGCAAAACCTATCTGGAAATGGAACTGCTGGATCAATCCGGCAAAGCTGTAGCTACAAAAGGAATGTGGGTAGTCCTGAAAGCCAATCAGGCAAATCAGCAAATATTCACGCAAAAGGTAAATAATCCCGCTTTATGGAGCGCCGAAACACCGCATCTGTACACTTTGGTGATGAGTCTCTCTGACGATCAAAAGAAAAATATTGAATATGTATCGCACCGCATCGGATTCAGAAATGTGGAGATTAAGAACGGTGTGCTGCTGGTAAATGGCAAATATGTGTACCTCAAAGGGGTGAACCTGCACGAGCACCATCCGGTTAACGGGCATGTGATGGACAGAGAAATGATGATTGCCGATCTGAAACTGATGAAACAGTTCAATGTCAATGCAGTTCGTACCAGTCATTATCCACAGTCGACACAGTGGTATAAGCTGTGCGACGAGTACGGTATTTATCTGGTGGACGAAGCTAATATAGAATCACACGGCATGGGCTACGGACCGGAAAATATGGCTTTCGATCCGGCCTGGGATGCCGCACATCTCGACAGAACCTACAGTCTGGTGGAAAGAGACAAAAACCATCCTTCGGTGATTATCTGGTCGCTGGGTAATGAAGCCAGCAACGGCGATGTGTTCAAAAAGACCTACAAGTGGATCAAAGAACGCGATAAAAACCGTCCGGTGCAGTACGAACAAGCGAAGGAAACGGAAGCAACCGACATTGTTTGTCCGATGTATGCCAGCATCGACAAAATAGCTGAATATGCACAAAAGAAAGATATTTACCGTCCGTTGATTTTATGTGAATATTCGCATGCCATGGGCAACAGTTCGGGTAATATTAAGGAATACTGGGAAACCATTCGTGCTCACCGTGCTTTGCAGGGCGGCTTTATCTGGGACTGGGTGGATCAGGGTCTCCTTACTAAAGATGAAAACGGAAATAAATACTACGCTTATGGGGGCGACTTCAATGCCAAACATTATCCGCATCAGGAAAACTTCTGTATGAATGGCGTGATTTGGCCCGACAGAACTCCTAATCCACAGCTTTTTGAAGTGAAAAAAGTGTATCAGGACATTCATTTTAAAGCGAAGGACTTACAGAAAGGAATTATTACCGTTCACAATGAGTTTGCTTTTACCGACCTGAGTACTTTCCGTTTCAAATGGGAATTACTGAAGAACGGGGTGAAAATGAATGAGGGTGATTTCTCCCTGGCACTGGCTCCTTCTGGCGATAAAGATGTGCCATTGAATCTTCCGAAAGTGGAAGTTAAAGAAGGGGAAGAGTATCTGCTGAACCTTTATGCCATCACAGTAAAAGGTACTGATCTGGTTCCTGCCGGACATATATGTGCCTACGATCAGCTGGCTTTTGCTGATAATAAATATTTTGCACCGAAACAGCCGGAAAAATCTTCGGTGAAGCCTTCGGTAACAAAGAAGAATAATAAGATTGAAGTCAAAGCGGGCGATGTAGTGGCTACTTTTGATGTAGCCACCAACTATCGTTTGAAAGATGCCGCATCGGGACTGATCAGTTATCAGAAGAACGGCAAAGAAGTGTTGAAACAAGCCATAGAACCTAACTTCTGGCGTGCGCCCATCGACAATGATTTTGGTGCCGATATTCAGAAAAGACTAAGTGTATGGAGGGCTGCAGGTAACAACCGACTGCTTAAAAGTGTGGACGTGAAGGAAGAGAATAATTCGGTGGCAGTCATCTATCAGTACCGCTTAACCGACGTGTCGGCTGATTATACACAAACTTATACGGTGAATGGTAACGGAACTATTAAGATAGATGTTCAGTACAAAACAACGAATACTGATATTACTGAAATTCCCCGCTTCGGAAATCAGATCATCCTGCCGGTGGAACTGGATAATTACCGGTATTATGGTCGCGGACCGGTGGAAAACTACGTTGACCGTTGCGCCGGAGCGATGCTGGGAATCTACGAAAGCAAAGTCAAAGATCAGTATGTGCCTTACCTGCGTCCGCAGGAAAATGGAAACAAAACGGATGTTCGCTGGTTGACGCTGACTGATAATGCAGGTTTTGGTTTAAAAGTAGAAGGTATTCAACCGATGGGCGTGACTGCGTTGCATTATGCTTCCGAAGATTTTGACCCGGGCTTGACAAAGAAACATCGTCACCTCAACGACATCTATCCGCGTAAGGAAGTGGTTTTGAACGTTGACCTGTTTCAGCGTGGTATCGGCGGTACCAACTCGTGGGGACAATTGCCCCTCGATCAGTATCGTTATGATAACAAGGACTATCAGTTCAGTTATACCTTGTCAATCATACAATTATGAATACAAAAGTGATTCTGAACGGGCT
>JAYFPP010000106.1:0-5866 GCA_034927635.1 Paludibacter sp. | reverse complement strand
GGAAGATCGGCCACGTTCCATGCACTCACGATGATTCTGCGCGAATCCGGATTATTTTTGATAGTATTGACTGCTTCAGTTATCTGATCGATTGATCCTCCTTTATAATCAGGCCAGGAACGCCACTGATAGCCATAAATATGACCAAGTTCACCGTTTTCATCTGCCCACTCATTCCATATTCTTACTCCATGATCCTGAAGGTATTTCGCATTAGTATCTCCATTCAGAAACCACAATAATTCGTAAATAATGGACTTAAGATGAAGTTTCTTGGTAGTTAAACAGGGAAAACCCTCCGAAAGATCAAAACGCATTTGATGACCAAAAACCGATATGGTACCGGTTCCCGTGCGGTCTTCTTTTTTTACCCCTTCTTTTAACACCCTGTCCAACAGATCTAAATATTGTTTCATAACTATATGTACTATTATTTCATTTCCTATTTATGCAAAACGAAAGTTGAATAATGTAGCGATTTTATCAATCACCAAATACTCATTCTCAACACTTTAAATTCCGTTCTGCGATTTATTTGATTAGCAATTTGCTGTTCTTCCGGTTTGAGTGTCAGGATAAACTCTTCGGTAAGCACAGTATCAAGAGGCAAATAAGCATATTCTGCCGCCACACTTTCATCTACCTTATAAGGTTTATCTTCACCGTGTCCAACTGAAACCAGCCTCTTTTCGGATATACCTGCTTTTATAAGATAATCAACAACCGACTGTGCTCTTTTTTGCGACAAGATAAGGTTATCAGCATTATTTCCAACGTAATCGGTGTGTGCACTTATTTCAATGATGATATTCGGATTATCAGTAAGCATTGCGAGCAAATCCTGCATACCCTTTTCAGAAGAAGGCGTCAGATCCCATTTGGCAAATTCGAAGAAGATATTTTCCAGCTGAACCGGCCTGAATGCAGCCGGCAATACCAAATCAACAGTAAATACTTTACTGTCCTTCACTCCTTTTGACGAAAGTTTTTCTGTCTTGTTAAGGAAACCTCGGGCTGTTCCCAACATTACACAATCCATATTCTTATCTATTTTGATACGATAAGAACCGTCCTTTTTGGTAATCACTTTAGTATTCTGTCCTGTATTGCTGACCAACCGCACCATAGCGTCAGGAATTGGATTCAACTTATCATCCAGCACCTTTCCCTGCACAACAACTTCCAGTTCCGGCAATTCAAAATTCCATACAGCATCATAGCCCTTTGTCTGTCCTCTGTTTGAAGTGAAAAAACCCTTTTCTTTACCATCTTCGAAAGTAATTCCGAAATCATCGAAATTTGAGTTCAGGGGTACACCCATATGTTGCACGGCCCAGTTTCCTTCCGACACTTTAGTCGCTTTGAACATATCCAGGCCACCCAGGCCGGGAAGACCATTAGACGAAAAATACAAAGATCCGTCAGCCCTGATCACCGGAAACATTTCATCACCCGGAGTATTTATTTGAGGTCCAAGGTTTTCGATGAACTTACATTCTGTGCCGGATAAAGTACCTTTCCAGATATCTTTTCCACCTTCTCCATTTGGAGCATCTGAAACAAAATAGATAGTTTCACCATCAGGAGCAATGGCAGGATGAGCAACACTGATAGTACTATCCTTAAAAAAGTTTATTTTTTGAGGCTCGGTCCACTCTCCTCCTGCTCTGGCAACAACGAAAATTTCAGCACTGGCATCACTTTCATTTTTTTGCATCGCTTTGCTGAAAAACATTTTCTTTCCATCAGGGGAAAAAGCACAAGCTCCTATATCAGCGTTGGCAGTTACTGCATCAGGAAGAACGGTCTCCGGCTTGCTCCACTTACCTGCAGCATCTTTTTTCATAAAGAAGATATTGCTGTTCGGCATGTTTGTTACAGCATTAACCGCAACCCCCTTTTGAGGTTTTGTACGCGTGGAGCTGAAAAATAACTGACCCGGGTCATTTGCCGGGAAGACAGGACTAAAAGTAAAATTGTTACGTACATATAAATTACTTTCTCTCTTCACTATATAACGTGTAGGTTCATTTTTCCACACCCCTGCCTGTAGAGAAGCCTGCAATCCATTAATAGCCAATCGACTGGAGCTATCTTTCAAAAGATATATTCTGTAGTTTTTTGCCGCCTCCGGGTATTTAGCATTACGATGGAGCGACTGTGCGTATCTGAGATAAACCAGACTATCCGGATATTTGGTACGGATAGCACGGGAATACATCATCTCAGACCGTGTATTATTCAGAAACCTGTAACACTCTGCCTGTTTATACGCCACTTTTGCTTTAACGAGACCCTCTTTATAAGGTATTCTGCTATATAAATTTCCGTAGATTGTTGCAGCGGAAGCATATTCTCCAGCCTCAAACTGCTTGTCGGCTTTAACAAGTCGCGATTTAACGCCACAACCCGTCATCAAAAGCACAAGAATCAGAAATATAAAGTTAGCAATAAATTTGGATCTCATTAAAAGTTCACTATATCTCTCGTTAAATCAATTCGTGGATAACCAGTCCGGAACGCAACTTGGGTTCAAACCATGTTGTTTTTGGAGGCATGATATTTCCGGTATCAGCAATATCAATCAACTGTTTCATTGATACGGGATACAAGGCCAACGCAACACGCATCTCACCACTATCAACCCGCTGTTTCAATTCTCCCAGACCACGTATGCCACCTACAAAATCAATTCTCTTATCGGTTCTCAAATCTTTGATTCCCAGAATTTCATCTAAAATCAAATTCGATGAAATAGTTACGTCCAGCACCCCGATAGGATCATTGTCATCATAAGTTCCTTCTTTGGCTGTCAGAGCATACCAGTTTCCAGAAAGATATAACGAAAAATTATGTAATTTATTGGGCTTGTAGATTTCAGCGCCCACTTTCTTCACTTCAAAATTCTGTGAAAGTTTACTCAGAAACTCATCATCCGTCAGATTGTTTAAATCTTTCACCACACGGTTATAATCGATGATAGTCAACTGATTATCAGGAAAACACACCGCCATAAAATAATTGTATTCTTCATTACCGGTATGATTGGGATTCTGCCGGCGTTTTTCATCACCCACCAATGCTGCTGCTGCACTTCGGTGATGACCATCGGCAATATATAAGGCAGGAATTGCAGCAAAAAGTTCAGTAATTCTTTTGATGGTCTTTTCATCATCAATTACCCAGAAATGGTGTCCAAAACCATCACCTGTAGCAACAAAATCATACTCCGGCTGACCCTTGATTACATTCGTCACAATTTCATCCAGTTCCTGTTGATGAGGATAAGCAAAAAATACCGGCTCAATATTGGCATTATTCACCCGAACATGTTTCATCCGGTCTTCCTCTTTGTCTTTACGCGTCAGCTCATGTTTTTTGATACGTGCTTCCATATAATCATCAACATGGGCACAAACCACCAATCCATATTGTGTTTTGCCATTCATTGTCTGCGCATAAACATAATATTTCTCTGATGCATCCTGCTTCAACCAGCCTTCATTTCTGAATTTATTAAAGTTCTCCAGTGCTTTTGCATACACTTTTTCTTCATGTTCATCAGTTCCAGGCACAAAATCAATTTCTGGTTTGATGATATGATACAAAGACATAGGATTGCCTGTGGCTTCAGCACGGGCTTCTTCAGAGTTTAACACATCATAGGGACGTGAAGCTACTTTCTCCACTAAGTCTTTCGGGGGACGAATACCTTTAAACGGTTTGATTACAGCCATATAAATTGCTTTTTAGTTTTTAAAATTATGACTGCAAATTTAATTAAAAAAATCGGGAAGAAGTGTATATCTCAGAGAAACAACTTATGTTCTCTTAAGTGACTCATGTGGTTCAATGTACTATTAACGAAATTCAACTATTCAGAACTCTTTTTTCATGGCCTCCCGTTTCATTTCAGCAGGCATCTTTTCGATAGCATACCTGAGTGCTGTTCGGGGCATCACACTCTTTTTGTCCATCACATAATCGAAAACATCCTGTAAATAATATTTGATTGTCACTTTCAGCATCCAGCCGTATCCCTTCTGAACCATATCTTCTTTGTCCATCAGCAGGATATCCGCTATTCTGAAGATTTCTTCCTTAAATAAGCCTTTCCGGGCCGGAATGATAAGCGACACTGCTGCCGCTCTGCGCATCCAGAGATTATCCGATTTTGCCCACCTGAATAATTCCGGTAAGAATTCAGGATACATCTCAAGAAACTCTCCAACGGTATGGTTGCAGAATGTATCGCAGCTAGCCCAGTTGTTTACATAGGTATCGATCCATCGTTCAAAAAGGGTAAAATCAGAGGGTTCAAATTGTTTTCGCATACGATATGCCCAGTTACAGGCAAAAAAGCTTTCTTCCAGCATCCCCGATTTCCAGAAAATCTCACAATAATCAAAAATTTCCTTTTTTGAAAGATGTTTTACAAGCTCAAAGTTTTCATTGGCAATCTTTTCCGAATCAGCACTTTTAAGCCCATGACAATTGATTTCATGCTTAAAGAATCGCTGTGAAGTTATGGCAACAACCTGCGATTTTAACAGGTTGATCTGGCTATATACACTTTGAAGTACATCCATATGCTATAAAAATTATACATTTATCAACTTCAATAATCATTTACTAAACAGATACAAATGAATAAAAAAAACCGATACCCACCAAATTATTATGGGCATCGGTTTCCTATCGATTTTGAATTGACCGAAAAAATTAAGCAAACACTTTATTCAGCAACCACTTCAAATGCAACTTCAACAGCAACTTCTTTATGAAGCTTCAATGTGGCTGTGTAAGTTCCAATTTCTTTCACCGGTTCTTTCAGAACAATCACTTTACGATCTACTGTAAAACCAGCTTTTTCAAATGCATCTGCTATCTGAATAGGACCAACAGCTCCGAAAATTTTTCCGGTTGTACTTGTTTTAGCGCCTACAGTCAGTTTAATATCTTTTAATTTATCAGCCAGTTCCTGTGCTTCATTTTTGATACGTTCCAGTTTGTGGGCACGTTGTTTCAAATCTTCTGCCAGCATTTTCTTTGCTGATTCTGTAGCCAATACAGCTTTTTTCTGAGGAATAAGGTAGTTACGTCCGTAACCATCTTTAACCTTCACAATATCTCCTTTGTAACCTAAGTTGATTACGTCTTCTTTCAATATAATTTCCATAAATTTTCCTCCTCCTTAGATTATTTCAACATATCTGCTACATAAGGAAGCAAAGCCAAATGACGTGCTCTCTTCACAGCCTGAGCAACCTGACGTTGATATTTCAACGAAGTACCTGTCAAACGACGGGGTAAAATTTTACCTTGCTCGTTCAGGAACTTTTTCAAAAACTCAGGATCTTTGTAATCAATGTATTTGATACCGCTCTTCTTGAAACGGCAATATTTTTTTCTCTTCAGATCCACTGTCGGTGGGGTCAAATATCTGATATCTCCTTGATTTGCTGCCATGTCTTAGTTCTCCTTTACTTCTTTAGATTTTAAACCTTTTCTTTTTTCTGCATACTCATAAGCATACTTCTCAAGACGGAAAGTCAGGAAGCGCAAAACACGCTCATCGCGACGATAACTTGTTTCGAGAGTTGCAACAATGGTTGGCTCTGCATCAAACTGCAATAACGAATAAAATCCTGTGGATTTTTTCTGGATCGGATACGCCAATTTGCGTAAACCCCAGTTCTCCTCATTGGTAATAGTCGCACCGTTCTCTGTTAAAACGGCTTTGAACTTTTCTACCGCTTCCTTCATCTGAGCATCAGACAAAACGGGAGTTAAAATGAAAACGGTTTCATAATGATTTAACATACTGTTTACTAACTTTTTAAATTTATAACTTTATTTTATGTTT
>JAYFPP010000178.1:0-10341 GCA_034927635.1 Paludibacter sp. | reverse complement strand
GTGTAGCGGCTTACTGTGCCATCGTTAAAAGTTCGAACGATGGTCTTTCCGAGTAATTTTGGCGCCAGTGAAACAGCGTCCTGAAGGAAGAATTCTTTGTTGAGAGAAAGCATTTTATGTGTAATTGTGTAGTTGTGTAGATCATTGAATTGATAAAATGCAAATGTATTTAAAACTACACAACTACACAACTACACAACTACACAACTACACAACTACACTTCCTCAACACCTGAAATCTTCCGCTAAATTTTTTATTCTCAGCTATTTTGTAAATAAAAGAATTATCTTATCTTTGCAGTCCGTTTATTATCCCAGTGTAAAAGTTCGGTTTTCGCGGGCAGAATATCCTGAATTTGTGCCGATTAGCCTCATTCAAATTCAGTGAATAATCCTGATGAGAAACGACAGTTATTAATTAAAAAACATTTTTATAAAGTGGATACGTTAAGTTATAAAACCATTTCTGCCAACAAAGCAACCGCGCAGAAAGAATGGGTAGTGGTGGATGCTACCGATTTAGTGTTGGGACGTATGAGCTCGAAAGTTGCCAAACTTTTGCGCGGAAAATACAAACCCAGCTTTACTCCTCACGTTGATTGTGGTGATAATGTGATCATTATCAATGCTGAGAAAGTTATTTTGACAGGTAATAAATGGACAGACCGTGTGTATTATCGTCACACAGGTTATCCGGGCGGACAACGCGAGACTACACCTGCACAATTGATGGCTAAAGATCCTGAAAAACTGATCAAAAAAGTAGTAAAAGGGATGTTGCCGAAGAATAAATTAGGAGCTGATTTATTGAGTAATTTATATGTTTTTGCAGGAGCAGAACACAATAAACAAGCTCAACAGCCAAAAACAATCGATTTAAACGCACTTAAATAATCAGTATGGAAGTAGTAAATGCCTTAGGAAGAAGAAAAGCTGCGATTGCACGTGTTTTCGTAAGCGAAGGAAATGGTCAGATTACCATCAATAAACGTGATTTGAATGTCTATTTTCCATCGCCTATTCTGCAATATGTTGTAAAACAACCACTGAGTAAATTAGGTGTAGCAGAAAAATACGATATTAAAGTGAATTTAGATGGTGGTGGTTTCAAAGGTCAGGCCGAAGCCTTACGTTTGGCAATTGCCCGTGCATTGGTAAAAATCAATCCGGAAGATAAGCCGGCTTTGAAGTCGGAAGGTTTCATGACACGTGACCCACGCGAGGTGGAACGTAAAAAACCAGGTCGTCCGAAAGCCCGCAAAAGATTCCAGTTCTCAAAACGTTAATATCAGAGTTGAAAGATCAGAGCAAGGAATTGAGAGTTTTATTCACTTTCAATTTTTAACTCTCCACTCTCAATTTAATATATTTGGTTTAGTATCTAAATTCCCGGGACTCATAGGCACTGGATGGCTACCCGGAAATTGACTTTAAAAGAAAGTAAACAAAAAATTAAAACAAGAAAAATGTCCAGAACAAATTTTGAACAATTATTAGAAGCAGGTTGCCACTTTGGTCACTTGAAACGCAAATGGAATCCCGCTATGGCTCCTTATATCTTTATGGAGCGTAACGACATCCACATCATCGATTTACATAAAACGGTTGTGAAAATCGACGAAGCTGCTGCAGCTTTGAAATCCATTGCAAAATCCGGTCGTAAAGTTTTATTCGTAGCTACAAAAAAACAGGCAAAAGATGTAGTTTCCGAAAGAGCTAAATCTGTAGGAATGCCTTATATTACTGAACGTTGGGCTGGTGGTATGTTAACCAACTTTCCGACTATCCGTAAAGCAGTGAAGAAAATGACCACGATCGACAAGATGGCCACTGACGGAACTTTCGAAAATATCTCAAAACGTGAGAAATTACAGATTTCACGTCAACGTGAGAAACTGGAAAAGAACCTTGGTTCAATCGCTGATCTGACCCGTCTTCCTTCTGCTCTTTTTGTAGTGGATGTGATGAAAGAACAAATCGCGGTGAAGGAAGCACAACGTCTGGGTATTCCTGTATTCGGCATTGTTGATACCAACTCAAACCCTAACGGGATTGATTTCATGATTCCGGCAAATGATGACGCAACCAAATCAGTTGACGTTATCCTGACTGCAATGGTGGAAGCTATACAGGAAGGTTTGGAAGAACGTAAGGTGGAAAAGGTAGATGCAGAAGCTTCTGAAGCTCCTGTTGTGAAAGAAAGAAAACACCGCGTTTCAAAACGTCCGAGAACTCAGAAAGAAGATGAAGAAGCGTTGAATGCAAATATCGCGACTAAATTCATCAAAGAAGAAGAATAAAAATTTTTAAAATAAAAGAAATTATGGCTGTTACAATGGCAGAAATTTCGAAATTGCGCACCATGACCGGAGCCGGTATGATGGATTGCAAAAATGCTTTGATTGAAGCAGAAAACGATTTCGAAAAAGCAATTGAAATTATACGTAAAAAGGGACAGGCTGTTGCTGCAAAACGTAGCGACCGTGAGGCTTCTGAAGGTTGTGTGTTAGCTGTTGCCAAAGATGGATTTGCTGCTATCATTGCATTGAAATGCGAAACTGACTTCGTGGCAAAAAATGCTGATTTTATCGCTTTGACTCAAACCATTCTTGATGCTGCTATAGCTGCTAAATCGGCAACAACTGCTGATGTGGCTGCGTTGACTATCGATGGTCGCACTATTGCTGAAATGGTGACCGATCGTTCGGGTGTTACAGGTGAGAAAATGGAACTTGATTATTATGAGTGTGTTACCGGCGGTACAACTACTGCTTATATCCATCCGGGAAATAAACTGGCAACTATCGTTGCTTTTGCAGAACAAGGTGTTGATTACCAGGTGGCACGTGATGTAGCCATGCAGGTTGCAGCAATGAACCCAGTTTCTTTGGATCGTACCTCTGTTCCCGAAAAGATCATTAATCAGGAATTGGAAATCGGTAGAGAAAAAGCACGAGAAGAAGGTAAACCTGAAGCTATGCTCGACAGAATCGCTCAGGGTCGTTTGAATAAATTCTTCCAGGAATCTACATTGCTGGAACAAACTTTCATCAAAGATCCTAAAGCTACCGTTGCTGATTATATCAAGGCTAATAAAGCTACTGCAACTGCATTCAAACGTGTTACGTTGAATCAGGAGTAAGCTTTTTACAGATATTTACTGTTAAATATAAACGAGCGTGTCTTTGTAAGGCACGCTCGTTTTTGTTTATCCTGTTCTCAGTATTATTGTCTGTCTTGCATTATTGCTTTACTTCTGTAACAGGTGTTTTCCAGCAAATTGATTACCTGATACACCAAACTACTCATATCCTCATTCAGATTCCATGTGTTGGTGAATGCCACGACTGTAAAATCAATCTCAGGGTCATAGGCCATTATTGAAAGATATCCCTCGTGAGCACCACTATGTCCGTATCCGAGATTGTTGGTGTAGGTAAGGCCACATCCGTATCCACCAGCTCCGATACCTCCCGTTGTCAGGTAATTCATCATCAGGCTGTTTACCGTGTTATAATTCAATACTCCCTGTCCGGATAATAGTTTGCTCAGAAAACGTGAAAGATCATCAGGACTTGTGATAAGATTACCTTCGGCAACGTTGGCGGAAATGTTTGAACTGGTAACATTATACACTTCGTCGTTATACAAAACATAGCCGGGTGCCTTAGGCTCAGGGATTTCCTGATCGGTACCGAGCACCGGCAAGGAACTATTGAGCATTCCCATCGGCAAAATGACATTTTCCATCAGATAGTCACGATAAGATTTCTGTGATACCCTTTCGATAATTTTTCCAAGGATGGAATAGCCCGTGTTGGAGTAATGATAGCCGGCTCCGGGAACAAAATATGATAATCCGGTTTCGGCAACCACCTGCACTAACTCATCAAAATTGAAGGTGTGCGAAGCATCGGTTGTCATTTTGTAAGTGAGATAATTCATGCCTTTGTAGGGTACAGGCGCTGATATTGTCTCAGGAATCACATCATTTGATATATCGAAAACCCCTGCACGATGCCTTAGCAAATCAAGTATAGTGATTGAACTCTTATCCGGAATGTTGTATGCCGGAATATCGGGGATGTAGGTGTCTGAAGTTCCGGGGATGGTATCTGTAATGTGGTCGTTGATATTGAGTTTCCCTTGCTGATGTAATAATAAGATGGCTGTTGCGGTGAAAGTCTTGGTGCAACTTGCTGCCCTGAAATGTACCTTACCGGTAACGGAAGTCCCCATGCCTGAAGCAATGAAAAAGGATTCTTTTCCATAGATTACTTTCAATGCTATTCCTCCGGGATAATTGGGAACCTTTTCTTTATAATCACTTAGTGCTGAATCAATCATCTGTTGAAGACTGGTCTGTAATTGCTGCTGCCGCAAAAGGTCTGTGTTTTCCTCAGCACAGCCTGATAGCAGAATTGATGTTGCTATTAGCCAGACAATTAAAAACTTAAATGATTTCATGATGTTAAATCTATGGTTATATAAGAAGCTAAGAACTAAGAACTAAGAACTAAGAACTAAGAGTTAAGAACTAAGAACTTTTGTGCCTTTTGTGGTGAAAAAGCTATAAAAACTTTTACAAATCCCCAATTTGAATAATGTAATCAATCAACAATGTTTGAGCCGGAAAATTATCATCCGTATTTGAATTGACCACAATAGTGATTTTCTTTGCCTGATTGTACCACACTTGTGTGTTATAGCCGGGAATTGATCCCGGATGGCCGATCCAGTGATCATTTTTATAATTGATTGATTCCACACAGAAGCCGTAATTATGTGATCCGAAGTTGAACCTTTCTGTTTTCATAGTCTCCGAGAGCAAAGCTCCGTTAGCCAGAAGAGGTGCCCATTTTTTCATATCTTCAATATTTGATACCATAGCTCCTGCTGTATATCCCCAGGATGGATTCCAGTTGGTAGCATTGAGCAAGCCGTCATCACCGAGGGTATAACCGCATGAATAGGGTGATGTCAAATAGAACGGGCCGGCAAAATAGGTGTTAGTAAGGTGCAACGGTACTAATACTTTTTCTTTGATTACCTGAGTTGCAGGCTTTCCGGTAATTTTCTCCAACAAAAGTCCCAGCAGCACAGTATTCGTGTTACAATATTCATAGGCAGTTCCCGGAGCAAAACCTGATGGATGACGAAAAGCAAAGGCAACAAGGGAATCGGGAGGAAACGCCAGGGTGTTGCCACTGGCAGTAAATGATTCCCATAAATACTGATAATTTGAGTAATCGTACAAACCGCTGGTCATATTGCCAAGCATGCGTACTGTAATTGCATCGCCTGCCGGGATATTATATTCAGGCAGATAAGTGTCAATAGATGCATCCAGATTGATTAATCCTTCATCCACCAACAACAATACTGCTGTTCCGGTAAAGGTCTTGGTAACACTGGCAATCCTGAAGGCATTATTTTCATTTATGGGCTCACCGGTAGTAAGGTTGGCACTGCCTCTTTTAACGAGAAATTTAGGTTCACCGTCAACCGAGATCAATGCAATAAGTCCGGGCGTGGCAGTAGTTTGAAAAACCTCATCAGCAGCCTCTTCAAATGCCATTTTGACCTCATCTGTCAGGATGATGGGTTCTGTGACATCTTCGGGTGCGCAGGATACAAATACAAGAATGGCGATAACAGAGCATAGAAAAAAGAATACTCGTGATTTCATGTTTGTGATTATCTAAGGTTAATATTGACGTGATCTTAATGAAAATCAGTCTATGCTATTCTGATTCAGATAGCAAGTGTGGCTTTTTGTTTGTTACTTCAAATCTGCAGCACAACGAAAGCCAAGGTTGAACAGAGATGTCTCATAGGTGTTTTGTCCCCGGAATGAAACGGTATAGCTCAACTCACCCTGTTGGTCGAAGAAAAACGAACCTCCACGTATCACTTTTATCTGATCGTTCAGTTGATAAGGTTCCGGATTGCCCGGATAGGGTTTAAATGTATCCTGACACCAGTTCCATACATTACCGCCCATGTCGGTCAGGCCGACAGCTGTTGTGCCATAATAACCAACCGGAGATGTATAGGTAAATCCATCAGCTCCCTGTTTGTCGGCTGTGCTTGTGCCCTGCCATACATTGGCCATATATTTTCTGTTGATGATAAGGTCATTTCCCCAACTATAACGATCTTTTGATTTCCCGCTGTTTCTGGCAGCATATTCCCATTCTGCTTCTGTCGGGAGGCGTTTCTTTGCCCACTGGCAATATGCCTGAGCATCGTTCCAGCTAACATGTGTCACAGGGTGATCCATTTCCGCTTTGGCTCCATTGGGACCCAGGGGATAAAGCCAGTAGGCACCTTTCATTAGCTCCCAGTTCTGGGCGGTAAAATTAAAAACACCTGAGTCGCCATATTTTTCAGCATCGCTTTTATGTCCCGTAGCTTCGACGAATTTTGAGAATTCTGCCACCGTAACAGGACTTTTATCTAATTTGAAAGGAGCCACTTGTACCTGATGCAAAGGTTGTTCAGCCGGGGTCCCTTCGTTGGAGCCCATCATGAAAGTGCCACCTTCAAAAGAAATCATCTTGTTGGTCACAGTATTTTCTCCCGTAACAGGAGAGGGGTTGGTAATGTTCTGATCCGTTTTATTTCCGGAGTTGCTGTTGCATGAGGAGATCAGAAAGATGACACAAAAAAAGGAAGTTAATTTCATGTATGACGTTTTTAAGGATTGACTTTTTGTTTGGGAAACAAATTTACAGGTTTATTTTCAGATTTCAACCATTTTCAACTATTTCGTTATGAAGCTATGGTATAATATAATGTATGCGAGTGTGGTTGATTTGGTATTCTGCCCGATTTTACGTACTTTTGCAGGCTGTTTTATAGGATGATAGCACGAAAATAAATTAAATGGGAAATATTGTAGCAATAGTTGGTCGCCCCAACGTAGGAAAATCGACACTTTTTAACCGACTCACCAAAAGCCGCAGGGCAATTGTAAATGATGAGGCAGGCACCACGCGTGATCGCCAGTACGGTAAAAGCGAGTGGAACGGCCGGGAGTTCTCGGTCATCGATACAGGTGGCTGGGTGGTCAATTCCAATGATATTTTCGAAGAAGAAATCAAGAGACATGTTGTGCTGGCCGTTGAGGAAGCAGATGTAATTCTGTTTATGGTGGATATTCAAAGTGGTATCACCGATTTGGATCTTGAGGTGGCGACTATTCTACGCAGAAGTAAAAAGCCTATACTTCTGGTGACCAATAAGGCTGATACATTTGAGTGGCAATATCAATCGGCTGAATTTTATAAGCTGGGACTGGATGAGCCTTTCGTTGTTTCGGCAATTAATGGTCTTGGCTCAGGGGATTTGCTGGATAAGGTAATTGAAATTCTCGGCCCGGATGCTCCGGCTGAGGAAGTGGATGATACCTTACCCCGTTTTGCTGTTGTTGGTCGTCCGAATGCCGGTAAATCATCTATAGTAAATGCTTTCATCGGCGAAGAAAGAACGATTGTTACCGAAATTGCCGGAACAACACGTGACTCTATTTATACTCGTTTCAATAAATTCGGACATGATTTCTATTTAGTTGATACAGCAGGAATCCGTAAAAAAGCCAAGGTGCACGAAGACCTGGAGTATTACTCAGTTGTACGTTCCATCCGTGCTATCGAGAATTCGGATGTTTGCATCCTGATGATCGATGCCACACGTGGTATTGAGAGTCAGGATATGAATATTTTCTCTTTGATTCAAAAGAATAAAAAGGGATTGGTTGTGGCGGTAAACAAATGGGATTTGATTGAAAGTAAAGAAAATAATGATGTAAAGAAATTCGAGCAATCTATTCGTGAACGATTGGCACCATTTGTTGACTTTCCAATTATTTTTACATCGGCTGTGACCAAACAACGTATTCTGAAGTTAGTTGACGAGTCGGTGAAAGTGTTTGAAAACAAACAACGCAAAGTTCCAACCGCCAAGCTGAATGAGTATTTATTGCCATTGATTGAAAATTATCCGCCTCCTGCCCTGAAGGGAAAATACATCAAAATTAAATACATTACCCAATTGCCAAATACTCAGGTGCCAACGTTTATCTTTTTTGCCAACTTACCGCAGTATGTAAAAGAACCATACAAAAGGTTTTTGGAGAATAAGATTCGTGCAAAATGGGATTTCACCGGAACACCGATTCAGGTATTTATCAGGCAAAAATAATTTCTCCGCTGCCGATACAGATTTTCTTATCCACATCGTACACTACGCCGAACTGACCGGGGGCAATTCCCTGTAGCTTTTCGGCAGATAAAATACGGAAACCTTCGGGAGTTTTCAGAATGCTTCCCCTTGTGAATTCAGGAGTGTGACGAATTTTAAAGGTAACATCAATTTCATAAGCACTGTTTTTCCACGGGTCTTCGGTGATGAAATGAAAATCCTTCATGGTGAAGGTATTGCCATAAGCAGCCTCAACATCGAAACCTTTCGATGCCCACACGATATTGGCTGCCACATCTTTTTTAATGACGTACCACGGTCCGCCCGACAATCCTAATCCCTTGCGTTGCCCAACGGTATGAAACCAGTAACCTTTGTGCTTGCCAAGAATCTTTCCGGTTTCCAGTTCCACGATCGGACCTTCTTTTTCGCCGAGGTAGCGACGGATGAAGTCGTTGTAGTTAACCTTCCCCAAAAAACAAATACCCTGACTATCCTGACGTTTTGCACTGGGCAAATTAGCAATTTCTGCTATTTTGCGCACCTCATTCTTCATCAGGTGACCGAGTGGAAACATCAGCTTCGACACCTGCAAATGATTAATCTGGGCTAAAAAATCTGTCTGGTCCTTCACCGGATCTTTGGCCGTACCAAGGTAAGTTTTGCCGTCCTGTTCATAAGTGGTGGCGTAATGACCGGTAGCTGTTTTGTCAAACAATTTTCCGACCCTATCCTCAAACACGCCGAATTTAATAAGCTTGTTACACATCACATCCGGGTTGGGGGTGAATCCTTTCTTTACCTTGTCGATGGTGTATGCCACTACATTGTCCCAGTAGTCCTGATGTAAATCAATGACTTCCAGTTTACAACCGTATTTTCGGGCAATCAGCGAAGCCATCTCGATGTCTTCTTCCGAACTGCAATGCAGCAGTTCATCATCATCCATACCGATTTTGATGTAAAAAAGGGTGGGGTCGTATCCTGCTTCCTTTAGCAGATGTACTACCACCGAACTATCTACTCCTCCTGATAATAAGCTTGCTATGGTCATTTTAGTTGTTGAATTGTTGAATCGTTGAATCGTTGAATTGTCTGATTGGAAACTAACATGATATTTTTTCCATTAATTATCAATTCAACGATTCAACGATTAAATATAATACTCCGCCAGATCAATCAGTCCTGCCCTCATGGCGTATTTAGTGGCTTCGTGTACGTTGTTAACTTCAATTTTCCGGAAGATGTTCTTGCGATGCGTCATGATGGTGTGCATACTGGCATGTCGCAATGCCGCAATTTCACGGGTAGATTTTCCCAACGCCATTTCTTTCAGGATTTCCTGTTCTGTAATGGTCAGGATTTGCCTGGGTTGCAGCACCTGTTTTTGTTTAGTGGCATCCAGCAACAGATTGCTGATATAGCTACTGATATATCTTTCTCCCTTTAACGACTGCTTCAGGGCGCTTTGTAAATCTTCCGAAGAACTGTCCTTAAGCAGCAGGCTGAATTTTCCCGAATTAAAAATCAGCATTCTTACTGATTCTTCGCTAAGTTCTTCCGATGCTACAATCCAGTCGGTCGCGGGGTATTTTTCCTGTAAAAACACCATCTCTTGTACCCGTTCAAAATCGAACAGGTTATAATCCATAATAATCAGCGCGTCAGGAATGCTGGAACACAAAGCAATCAGCTCTTTTTTGTCCTGAGCTTCTTCAATTTTTGTTCCCGGCAATATGTTGTTGATCAGGTATATCCAGCCAGCGCGGGTCAGGTCCTGATTGTCAGCAATGATAATGTTGCGCATGAAAAATTCGGTTTTTATATCCGCTGCAAAGTTACGCAAATTTTCGAAATGAAGAGCTATATATCAGGGAAGTGGTTCAGGAGAGTGTTTTGTCATGAACAGAAACTTTCCTCCAATAAGTGTTTATGCATGTCGGGCTTTCATTGTCGTTATTGTACCTGCCTGTTAAGTGATGCTACTTTACATTGTGTCTTATACTGATATAGGTAGACACATTATAAACAATAAATAATGTGCCCTATGAATCAAAATCAAAAATTCACAGATTTGGAAAGAACCTCCATTCTTGTAGATTATTATGCAAGCGGAATTTCGATATACGCAATGGC
>JAYFPP010000123.1:0-14644 GCA_034927635.1 Paludibacter sp. | reverse complement strand
AAACCAAATGATTTTTAATAGCACCGGTCTTTTGACCGGAGAATCAAACAACGAATACGGAAAATATTATATTTATAGAAAAATGTTAACAATCAAAGATTTACACGCCAGCATCAATGGCAAAGAAATATTAAAAGGATTAAGTCTGACGGTAAAACCCGGTGAAATTCACGCCATCATGGGACCAAACGGATCAGGAAAGTCTACTCTTTCCTCTGTTATTACCGGAAACCCTGTATTTGAAGTTACCCATGGCAGCGTTAATTTTGAAGGAAAAAATTTGCTCGAACTCGCACCTGAGCAACGCGCTAATGAAGGAATCTTTCTTAGTTTTCAATATCCCGTAGAAATTCCCGGAGTGAGTATGGTTAATTTTATGCGTACTGCCATTAATGAGCAAAGAAAATACAGGGAATTGGCACCAATCTCTGCAACTGATTTCCTGCGTTTGATGCGTGAAAAGAAGGAGTTGGTCGAGATGGATAGTAAACTGGCCAATCGTTCTGTGAATGAAGGCTTTTCAGGTGGCGAAAAGAAAAAAAATGAGATTTTCCAGATGGCAATGCTTGAACCTAAACTGGCTATTCTTGATGAAACAGATTCCGGACTGGATATTGATGCCCTGCGCATTGTGGCCCATGGAGTAAATAAACTCAAAACTCCGGAAAATGCAACCATAGTGATTACTCATTATCAACGTCTGCTTGATTATATCATCCCCGATTTCGTACATGTATTGTACGATGGGAGAATAGTAAAATCAGGAACCAAGGAGCTGGCCTATGAGTTGGAAGAAAAGGGATACGACTGGATCAAACAGGAGGTGAATGCTTAATGGAAATAAAATTATCAGGCATGGAAAAGCAATATATTGACTTGTACCAATCTCATCATGATTTGATAAAAAAGCATGCGGCAGCTGTGACGAATACTTACAGAGATGCTGCTTTTGCTAAGTTTCAGTCATTGGGTTTTCCTACGTCGAAACTTGAGAATTATAAATATACCGATTTAAGTGAAATTTTGTCGCTTGATTATGGATTGAATATCAACCGGTTGGATTTCCCTTTGGATCCCTACCAGGTTTTTAAATGTGATGTTCCGGGCATATTATCCTACCTTTATTTTGTCGTGAATGATGGCTTTTATCCTGAACCGGCAGTCCAGAATGAAGGTTTGCCAAAAGAAGTGATAATTTGTAGTCTGAAGGAGGCTTCAGAAAAATATCCTGAAATTGTAAACAACTATTACGGAAAATTATCGGTACAGAAAGAAGATGGTCTGGTAGCTTTTAACGGCGCTTTTGCGCAGGATGGGTTTTTTATGTATGTGCCGAAGAATGTACAGCTTGACAGGCCGGTACAGCTGGTGAACATAATGCGTTCTGATGTGGATTTCATGGCAAATGCTCACAATCTTGTTATTCTGGAAGAGGGTGCAAAAGCACAATTGTTAGTTTGCGACCATACTGTTGACGATGTGCGTTTTGTTTCCAACAGAGTTACTGAAGTTTTTGTGGGAGAAAATGCTTTTTATGAACATTATAAACTTGAGAATACGCATGTCAGGACAACGAATCTGTCGACTTTGCTTATCGAGCAAAAAGCATCATCGAATGTGCTGACGAATGTAATGACCCTGCATAACGGAGTGACCCGTAATACTATTGAGATTGATCTCAATGGCGAGAATTGTGAAACCGAACTTTGTGGAATGGTAATCGGAGATAAAAAACAAAATGTGGATAATTTTACCTCTGTCCTTCATAATCAGCCGAATTGCCATTCTCAGGAGTTGTTCAAATATGTACTGGATGATGTGGCAAAAGGAGCTTTCACCGGTAAATTATATGTAGCAAAAGATGCACAGAAAACAGCAGCTTTTCAGACAAACAGAAATATCCTGCTGAACCGTACAGCTAAAATGCGCACCAAACCCCAGTTGGAAATTTATGCCGATGATGTAAAATGTTCTCATGGCGCCACAATTGGGCAGCTTGATGATAAAGCGTTGTTTTATATGCGCTCACGCGGCATACCGTTTGAGGAGGCTCGTCTGTTGCTGATGTTTGCATTCACCGCCGATGTTATTGAGAATATTCGTATCGACGCGTTGAAAGACCGAATGAAAATGTTGGTTGAGAAAAGACTGAGAGGCGAATTGTCGAAATGTGAAGGTTGCGTTATTTGCCAATGATTTATAAAATTCAGGCCATCTGACAATCACTGTCAAATGGCCTGGTTCTTGAAAAGTCAATGGTAAATTTAGTTTTCAGAAAACTAACAAAAATTCGTTTGGATTGATTGCTACTGTCTGTTCGAAAGTGCTGTTTGAAGAGAATGTATTCATCATTTCTTCTTTGGTCATTTTTCCGCTTATCCAGATACAGTTAAATTCAGATCTTTCCTTCGTGATAATAATCATGTCGGCATTATCAACTCCAACTACACGGTAGTAAATATTGACTCTTTCTCCTTTTTCCCGCACTTCAACGGCCGGTTCAAATTTTCCGTTTTCTACAATTCGTTCCAACTCCTGCATGACAGAATGCATTATCGCCGATTCAGAAGTTGCTTCCAGAGTAAGAATTTTTATCCCGTTCATCTTTGAGAAACTTTTTTGATCTGTTTTCGCAATCCCTCCCAGAACTGTGCCCATATTGATCATGCCTTTATTTACTGAAACATATTGAAAACGTTCGTCATCAGCATATTTGTCAAAAAACTTCTGGAGTGTTTGTGCTTCGGTTGTCATTGCGATAAATAACAATGTAACAACCATGGTCATAACTTTTTTCATATCTTTATTTTTTATTTTCCTGTTGATAATTAAAAAAATGCTTTTAGTGCTACGTTTATTCAAAATTAAGTTTGTGTTTAATATCCAGAATATCATTCTTGATTTCGAATATTCTTTTAGCTGGTTCAAGTCTGTTTTTTACAGTTTGCAGACTTTCAAGAGGAGTAAGTTTGCCTTGTAGCATTGTTCCTACTTTGTTGATTTTTTCCTGAGCCATTTGTTGTGCTATTTCGTTGTCATTAATACGGGTGCCGTTTACAATCGCGTAGTCGCTTTGCATAGCAGGGCTGCCAAATAACCAGAAAGTCAGTAATATTGCGGCTGCAACACCGCTACTGGTGTATAAGAATGTTGTGAGATGAAAACGTTTTTTCTTCGTCAGCTTCTGATTTGCCGGAAGATAAGTTACCTTTGCTTCAATGTCAAAAACGTCAAAAAGTGGTTTGTACGCCTGATGCTCAGTGGTGAGTTTTTCTGAAGTAAAATATTTCTTCAGGATCTTCTCTTCTTCAAGTGTTGATGTCCCACTGAAGTATTTATTCAATAATTCATTTATGTTCTCCATATTCTTTCCTCCGCGCGACTATGTTCGGTAATCAATTGTTCTCTTATTTTTTGTCTTGCTCTCGACAAATTTACGCTCACAGCATTTTCCGTTATTTGTGTAATGTATGATATTTCACTTATTTCCATTCCCTCCACATCGCGCATACGCATAATCGTACGCTGTAGTTCGGGTAAGCGGTTGATCAGTAACTGAATTTTTGTTACCATGTCGTTGCGCTCTGTTTGCTGATATGGATTTAACTCCTGATATTCAATGTCGGTGCCTATATGATCGTTATTACGTCTCTGTCGTAGTACATCCAGACATAAATTTCTCATCGACCTCATTGCAAACGCAGGTATATTTTCTATTTCATTAAGCTGTATTCTTTTCTCCCACAATTTCAGATTCAGATCCTGAACAGCATCCCGTGCCTCATCTTCATTTTGCAAAATGGATTTTGCAAGCCGGAAGAGCTTGTCAGATAGTATGATGATCCGGTTTTTGAATTGTAATGTGTCCATACGCATATATGACGAACGGGGATAATTTATCTTACATCAAAGATTGATTTTTTTGATAAAATTATTTATTTACCTGCAAATATATTCAAAATTGATTAATTAGTCATGAATTTAATTTCGTATATCAAAGGGTCTTTATTGGGTTTTGTTGCATAAAAATACATATTAAAACTGTTTTTGTGTCTAAAAACACTCAAAGTGTAAAAAAGATTAAGCGAAAAGTAAAATAATTATTATTTACTATCAGATTGGTTTTATTATTGCAATAAAAAGTTTTAATTTTGCATTGAAAAAATATCTGTTCTTTCTGTTTGAAAAATTACAAGGTCTTAAATTGTTAATTAATAAATCAATAACTATGTTACATTTATTTCTTATTATCGTTACCTTAACACTGTTTGTTGTGGTATCACTATTTGTATGGAAGAAACTCAGGAAGCCTCATTCACAAGATTCTGTATGCTCAGGGGATTCGACGGTGTCTAATGTTTCTAAGAATAATCCAAAGAAACTTTCAATTATTGCTGAAAAACTGGATTTAAAGCTTAAAACTGAGAAAATGTATATAAATCCGGATTTATCGATTCAGGATCTTGCTTCTGAGATTGGAACCAACCGCTCCTATGTATCTTCTACAATTAACACCTTTTATAACCAAAACTTCTGTTCGTATATCAATCAATATCGCTTTCAGGAATTAGCAGAAACAATATTGAGAGAAAATAGCTGTTCTCACAAAGAACTGGCAACCAGGTGTGGCTTTGGATCTATTGATTCTATGAAGAGGACCGTGAAAATTAATACCGGTCTTTCTCTAAAACAATGGAAAAATTACATCAGGGGTAAAGGTAAATCCTGATTTTCACGGAATTAGTTGGAAAAGAAAAAGAGATATCATAAGAACTGGTTATTCCTAAACAGTTTACCTGTTTAGCAGTTCAATGAGATACCTTAGTTGTTCCTTTAGTTTTGTAGCTTCTTCAATATTAGTTTGAGAAGGATCAACCTTTAATTTCTGTAACAAATGGTAGGGAATTTCTGCTGCTTGTTCTTTCATAATCCTGCCTTTCTCTTTAAGCGTAACAATCACTCTACGCTGATCCTCTCTGGATGGAGTCCGTTTGATCAACTCCATTGTTTCCATTCGTTTTAATAAAGGAGTAATGGTATTAGTGTTAAGAATCAGCCTTTCTGAAATTTCATTTACTGTGATGCCGTCTTGTTCCCAAAGGACTAGCATCACTAAATATTGTGGGTAAGTAATTCCAAGGGCATCAAGATCATCCTGATAGGCTCGGATAATTAATCGCGAAACAGCATAAAACGGGAAGCAGAGCTGGTTTTCAAGTTTGAGATGTTCGTAGTCCATGACATTTTTTTTACAAAAATAATACAATCGGGAGTAAAAAATAATATCACTCCCGATAATCATTGACATATTAAGACAAAAGTTTTTCTATATCACTTCTTAGTTTCTCTGGTGATGTAGTGGGTGAGAAACGTTTATACGGTTTTCCTGTCCTGTCAAGCATAAACTTCGCAAAATTCCATTTAATTTTACTTCCGAATATCCCCCCTTTTAATTCAGACTTTAAATACTTATAGATGGGGTGAGCGTTTTCTCCATTCACATCTATTTTCGAAAACATTGGAAAAGTTACTCCGTAATTTATCAGACATCCTTCAGCGATGTCTTTCTCACTTCCAGGTTCCTGATTGGCAAACTGGTTGCACGGAAAGCCCAGTATAACTAGTCCCTTGTCTTTGTAATCTCTGTATAACTTCTCAAGTCCCTCAAACTGTGGCGTAAGCCCACATTTACTCGCAGTGTTTACCACTAATATTACTTTTCCTTTGTAGGTATCCATGCCCACTTCCTTTCCTTGTAATGTCAAGGCCTTAAAATAATAAAAATTTTGTGTCATCTTATTTTTATATTAATTTATTATATCGTTTGCGATACAAATGTAGTAAAACATATCGCACGCGACATAAT
Organism: Paludibacter sp.; assembly: GCA_034927635.1. Classification (GTDB taxonomy): domain Bacteria; phylum Bacteroidota; class Bacteroidia; order Bacteroidales; family Paludibacteraceae; genus Paludibacter. The sequence goes on along the minus strand of JAYFPP010000123.1, from coordinate 8,778 downwards.
ATATGGTATAAAATTATGAATATTTAAGAAACAGGTGATGATAAGGTGATGGTAAAATGTTAACAGAATTTATGAGAATGGTGATGCTATGGTGATGGTAAAATGTTAACTGATTTTAAGAATAAGGTGATGCTATGGTGATGCAAAAGTTCATTGCTTCACTTCTGCGGAAATCAGCAGAGTTAAGTTTTCAGGAAGAGTTTCTGTGGTTTTTATTTGATGAATTACAGTTGATTAGCCGTATTAATACAGAAACTTAGGATATAACTTTATAAAAAACCGGCAATGTATCGTTCTAATCTTAAGAGGTCTTCCGTGAATTTTCTGATTCCTTCTGCCAGCTTTTCTGTAGCCATTGCATCCTCATTCATCATCCACCGGAATGTTTTTTCATTCATCTCTACTGCTTGTATGTCCATTTGTTTTGACAAATCAGGAGAAAGTTTTTTAACTAATACATCCTCTGAATTTTCCAGCATTTTAAGTAGTGATGGTGATATTGTGAGTGCGTCGCAACCAGCTAACTCAATGATTTCATCAATATTCCGGAAACTGGCACCCATCACAATGGTGTTGTATCCAAACTTCTTATAATAGTGATATATTTCTTTAACTGATTGTACGCCGGGATCATCAGCACCGGGAATAGAAGAGACACCCCTTTCTTTTTTGTGCCAGTCAAGGATACGCCCAACAAAAGGAGAAATAAGGGTTACACCTGCTTCAGCGCATCGTATGGCTTGTGCTTTTGAAAACAACAATGTGAGGTTGCAATGAATGCCCTCTTTTTCAATAATTTCCGCCGCATTAATGCCCTCCCATGTCGAAGCGATTTTAATCAGAATTCTTTCTCTGGAAATCCCGTTTGCTTCATATAAGGAGATAAGTTCTCTTGCTTTGTCGACAGTACCCGGCGTGTCGAACGAAAGGCGTGCATCTACCTCTGTGGAAACGCGTCCGGGGACGATTTTGAGAATCTCCAGTCCAAAATTTACTGCTAATTTATCCAGCGCTTTTGTTATCTGAACCTCCTTGTTGTTTGACTTTCTTTTGCCATAACTGATGGCGTCTTTAACTAAATGGTTGTACTTTTGATCCTGTGATGCGGCATAAATAAGTGATGGATTGGTAGTGGCATCTATGGGTTGGTAACTAATCATGGATTCGAAATCGCCGGTGTCAGCAACAACTTTTGTTATCGATTTGAGTTGGTCAAGTAGGTTCATGATAGATCGCTTAAAAGGTTATTTATATTATCTAACTAATCTTAAGCAACTTTTGTTCGGATATTTAATAAAAAAGCAGCCATTGATTTACAACGGCTGCTTAAACTGATCTTCATCGATTTAACAACTCAGTGACTCACAGATAAGGTGTCTCACTGAGTTAAAAATCAATCGATATGAGCTTTATTTGATATCTCCCTCTGCAATAAGATATTCTGCAATCTGAACGGCATTCAGAGCAGCTCCTTTTTTGATTTGATCGCTAACACACCAGAAAGTGATACCATTAGGGTTTGCCAAATCTTTGCGGATACGTCCAACATGAACAGGATCCTTTCCTGAAAGGAACAATGGCATCGGATATTTTTTTTCTGCCGGATTGTCGATTACTTCAACTCCCGGAGCAGCGGCGAATGCAGCGCGGGCTTCATCCACTGAAATTGGTTTTTCAGTTTCCACCCAAACACTTTCAGAGTGTGCACGCAAGGCCGGAACACGCACGCACATAGCGCTCACTTCAACATCCGAATGCATGATCTTGCGTGTTTCGTGGTACATCTTCATTTCTTCCTTCGTATAACCGTTGTCAGTAAATACGTCAATTTGTGGAATCAGGTTATAAGCCAACTGATAAGCAAACTTGCTCACTGTTACCTGTTCGCCTGCCAGTACCTGACGGTACTGAAGTTCCAGTTCGTCCATGGCGGCAGCGCCTGCGCCGGAAGCTGCCTGATATGTTGATACATGTACACGTTTAATATGCGAAAGGTTTTCGATCGCTTTCAGGGCTACAACCATTTGAATGGTAGTACAGTTGGGGTTGGCAATGATACCGCGCGGACGAGCTTTCGCGTCAGCAGCGTTCACTTCCGGTACCACGAGTGGAATGTCATTCTCCATGCGGAAAGCACTGGAATTGTCGATCATCACGGCTCCAAATTTGGTAATGTCTTCGGCAAATTCTTTGGAAATGCTTGCTCCGGCAGAGGTAAATACAATATTGAATCCTTTGAAATCATCTCCGTGTTTCAATTCTTTCACTGTTAATTTTTGTCCTCTGAAATCATACACTTTTCCCGCACTGCGTGAAGAACCAAATAAAGCTAATTCAGTCATGGGGAAGTTACGCTCATCCAATACGCGTAAAAACTCCTGGCCAACGGCGCCGCTGGCACCTACAATCGCTACTTTCATTTTTTTAATTTATTTTAGGGTGATTTTTGTTTCTATTGTTTATTAAAAATACTAATTTTGAAATGTGTTATTAAACCTAAACCAATCAGTCGGTTAACCATAAATTAACGACTGCAAAAGTAATTCATTTTAATAGATTGACCAACCGTATGAAAAATTCTATGCTGTTTTTTTTGTTTTTTACGCCTTTTTTTTGTTTTGCACAACTTTCTGAAAGCTTTTCCGACGGAAATTTTACACATGATCCGGTTTGGACGGGAATTACTACCAATTTTATTGTTAATGCGGAAAATAAATTGCAATCCGTTGCAACAGCGGCATCTGCCTCTTATCTGTTTACTTCTTCACAGGCTATGGAGAATGCTTCGTGGGAATGTTCGTTCAAAATTGATTACCCAACTTCCTCTTCAAATTATGCCTGCATGTACCTGGTGTCGGATAAGCAGTCTATAGAAAACGGTTTTAATGGTTATTTTGTTCAGGTGGGAGGGAGTAATGATGAAGTGTCGCTATACTTACAGGAAGGTACGCAAAAAATAAAAATTATTGATGGAATTGATAAAAGAACCGATGTTAAACTGCTGGATATCAATGTGAAAGTCACCCGTGATAGTTTGGCTGTTTTCCACTTATATTCACGGTTATCTACTGAGAAAGATTATCAGTATGAAGGAACTGCTCAAAACAGCAAAGTGTTGAAAAGCAATTATTTCGGGTTAATGTATAGTAATACTTCACTCACAGGAAATTGTTACTTTTTTGATGATATCAAAGTTGTTGGAACAAAAGTGACCGATCGCCTTCCCCCTGAATGGCTTAGCCTGCAAACAAAATATCCGGATACGCTAAGTTGTGTTTTCTCAGAAGCGATGAACTTTGGGAGATTTGAGCTGAAAATTAACGATTTGCCCGCAAGGGTGTTGTCACAGGAAATAAATCCGGAGATGACTAAAATAGAGTTGATTACGGAGCAGTCTTTTGAAAAGGGCAGAGTATATCAGATAACATTCGAAGGATTAAGTGATCTTTCGGGAAATGTTCTGAATGATAATACAAAAACCTATGCTTATACTGAGAAGATGTTTCCAGGTGATGTTGTTTTTAACGAAGTTATGTTTCATCAGCCAGATAGTTCTTTCGAATATATTGAGTTGTATAACCGGTCAGATAAGTTAATTGATCTGTCAGGTATAGTTTACACGACACTTCGGGCAGATGGTTCTTTCAATTATGGAAATAAAATCTCCGGAGAAGTGCTTATTTTTCCTCATAGTTGTATAGCTTTTACCTCAAATGCAGAAAGTGTAAAGAAATACCATGAATGTCCTGAGGAGGCAGATGTAATTCAATCAGAGTGGAGTAGTCTTAATAATACATCGGCAACGCTTGTGCTGATAAATGCAGGGAAAGATACTGTTTATGATGAATTCACTTATAACGCTTCAATGCACCATGTATTAATAAATAATCCTAAAGGTGTTGCATTGGAACGGATTTACCCTGATTTGTCAACACAGGATATCACCAATTGGCATTCAGCGGCGTACAGTCATCATTATGGCACGCCCGGATTTAAGAATTCGCAATTCAGGGAGATTGATACGCTTCATGTTGAGGAGCAAAATATGTTCTTTTTAGAGAAGGAGGTGTTTTCTCCTGACAACGATGGGGTTGATGATATCTGTGTGCTAAAATACGTGTTAAAGGAAGAGGGTTATGTGGCTAATATATTGATATTATCGGCAACCGGGGAAAGAGTTTTTAGTTTTGCAAACAATCTGTTGCTGGCTTCAGAGGGACAGGTGTATTGGGATGGAAGGAATAATCATGGAAAGTTGGCCAATATCGGAATATATGTGATTTTTGTCGAAATAATTCAACCTTTGCAAGGGAAAAGGAAACAATTTAAGATTCCGGTAGTGCTCTCATCCCGCTAATTTTGTATAAATTAACACCTAATATCCGATATATCAGCCGTAATATCCGAGAAATCAACTATCTTTGCACTCATTTAAAAATTTAAATATAATTAATGGAAAAGATAAGTTATGCGTTGGGAGTGAGTTTGGGACAAAACCTGAAAAATAGTGGATTTACAGGATTGAGTTATCAAAAATTGTCGGATGGGATCAGAGATGTTATGACGGGAGCTGAATTAGAAATGAGTATTCAGGAAGCTCAAACCATTATCAATGATTATTTTCAGCAACTACAGGAAAAAGCTTTTGAGCAAAACATTAAGGAGGGTAAAACTTTTTTGATGGAAAACGCAAAAAGACCGGAAGTAAAAACCACTGTTAGCGGACTTCAGTATGAAATTCTGACAGAAGGGAAGGGAAATACTCCTAAAGCAAGTGACCGTGTACAGGTCCATTATCATGGTACATTAATTAACGGAAATGTTTTCGACAGCTCTGTGAACCGTGGCGAACCTGCAACCTTTGGTGTAACCCAGGTGATTCAGGGATGGGTAGAAGCATTGCAGCTTATGCCGGTAGGGTCTAAATGGAAGTTGTACATTCCATCGGAACTGGCTTATGGTGCACAAGGAGCCGGTCAGTCGATCGGACCACACACAACACTTGTTTTTGAAGTAGAGTTATTGGCGATTGTATAATAAAAAACTAATATCATAAAAACATCGATGAAAAAAATCTTAGTATTAATGCTGGCTGCAACCATAGTAGGCGGTGCAGTAGCAAAAGAAAAGCTACCAAAGAAAGAAAAAAAATCCAAGCAGAAAATTGAAGCTGCTGCTCCGGTTAAAATTTTTGCAAACAATGTTGACTCAATGAGTTATGCATTGGGAGTGAACATCGCAACTGATCTGGCGAAAAATTTAAAAACACTGCCCGGTGGAGTATATAATATTGAATTGTTTTTAAAAGCATTCAATACTTCTATCAAAGGGGATTCCGCATTAATGACACCTGAAGCTTCTCAAAGTTTCCTGCAGACTTATTTTACTGCAGCACAGGAAAAATTATCTGCCGATAAAAAATCCGAAGGTGAAAAATTTCTAAGTGAAAATGCAAAAAATCCGGCTGTTCAAACGACTCCCAGCGGATTACAGTACATTGTCCTGAAAGATACAGTTGGTGCAAAACCAGGTGCTACAGATAAAGTGAAGGTACATTACGAAGGAACTTTGATTGACGGCACCAAATTCGATAGCTCTTATGATCGTGGCGAGCCTATTGATTTTCCTCTCAATCAGGTTATTCCGGGTTGGACAGAAGGAATTCAACTGATGTCGGTAGGATCTAAATATAAGTTTTATATCCCTTATCAGCTGGCGTACGGCGAGCAGGGTGCCGGTGGTGTTATTCCTCCTTTCTCAACACTGATATTTACTGTTGAACTTCTGGGAATCAATCCTCCCGCTGTAACTGACCAAATTAAAGAATTAGAAATTAAATAAATATACAAATATGAAAAAAAGCAGTAATTTATTGATAGCTGCCATCGCGCTGGCTATCTTTTCATTCAGTTCATGTAACGATATCAAGCCAAAAGAGGTGGCATTGAAAAACCTGAACGACAGTATCAACTATACCCTCGGTCAATGGCAGGGCGATGTTTTTAAACAACAATATTTCCCCGAAGATTCAACCAATGTGAAACTGGAAGCCTTCATCAAAGCCCTTGATAAAGCTTATGGAAATAAAAAAGGAAACGAAATGTATGACCTTGGTCTACAAGTAGGTAAATATTTCAATGATCAAACCAAATCAGGTTTCTTCGGAGATTCAACACTGGTTGGAAATACAGATATGATTGTCAGAGGTTTGATCAATGCTCTGAATGATTATCAGGAAGTTGTTTCGGCAACACAGGCAGATTCAATTGTACAGACAGCACAAATGAAGGTACAGGCTAAAATGTATGGTCAGCCACAGCCTCAGCCTCAGGTTCAGCCACAGGCTCAACCTCAACCAAATAATTAATTGAAGTTATTTACCTAATTAAACAAAATTTTATGAAACGTATAAATATTATATTAACAGTCGTTGCCGTAATGGCTCTTATCGCGACTTCTTGTTCAGATTACAAGGAAAAATCAGTGAAACTCGGTGATGATCTGGATAGTTTGAATTATGCCTTCGGATATGTAAATGGTAAAATTCTGCGTGAATATCACCTGAACAATGACTCTACAGGCGAAGGACTGAAGTCGTTGATGAAAGGGATCAATGATGGATTAAAAGAAAAAGAAGTGGATGAAGATATGAAACCGGTAATTGAACTGGGAAGTATGATTGGAAATCAGTTGAGAACCAATAAAGATTTTTATGGGGATTCAACGCTTACCATGAATTATGATCTTTTGAGACAAGGCTTAATCAACGGTATTTCAAAATCTGATGTTGTAATGAATGCAGATGCTGCCAGAGATTATTTTAATCAAACAATGGAAAGCCTTCAGGCAAAAAAACTGGAAGCAACTTATGGTGCCAATAAAACTGCAGGTGAAGCTTTCCTTGCCGAAAATGCAAAGAAAACAGGAGTTGTAACTACTGCATCGGGTTTACAGTATGAAGTTATTGTTGCCGGAAAAGGAGCAAAGCCGGTTGAAACTGACAAAGTAAAAGTACATTATCACGGGACTTTGATCGACGGAACTGTTTTCGATAGCTCGGTTGAACGTGGCGAACCTGCTGAATTTGGTGTTAATCAGGTGATCAAAGGATGGGTAGAAGGCTTGCAATTAATGCCGGTCGGTTCAAAATATAAATTTTATATTCCTCAGCAATTGGCTTACGGTGCACAGGCACAGGGAAAAATTAATCCTTTTTCGGCATTAGTTTTCGAAGTTGAGTTAATTGCCATTGTAAAATAGGAATATTTCAGTTTTTTTGAAAAAGAATGTTTATATTTGCTCCACAAAGATATTTCAGTTAATAAATCTATATGGAAAAAATTGATCAGTTAGACCGTAAAATCATGCGGATTATCAGTCAGAACGCCCGCATGCCTTTCAAAGATGTAGCTGAAGAGTGTGGGGTGTCGCGTGCGGCAATTCATCAAAGAGTACAAAGGCTCATTGATATGAATGTGATTACAGGCTCAGGATATACCGTAAATCCTAAAATGCTGGGATATCAGATTTGCGTTTATATCGGGATTACTTTGGAAAAAGGCTCTATGTACAAAGAAGTTGTGCAGGAGTTGGAAAAAATTCCTGAAATTGTGGAATCGCAGTATACGCTTGGTCATTACACTATATTGATAAAATTGTATGCCAAGAACGATGAGCATTTAATGGAGTTACTCAATGGAAAAATTCAGGAAATACCGGGTGTTGCGGCAACCGAAACACTCACATCTCTTGATCAGAGGATACGACGCACAATTCCGATTGAATAAACGGGATATAAGTTAAAAAAATAAAGATAAATCTTTAAAAGCATGAGTAACATATAAGTCTTTATATGTTACTTATGTTTTTATGAACATCATAGAAAAAATTCATGGAAACAGTTGTTAGTGGCATCAGGCCGACAGGAAATTTACATCTTGGAAATTATTTCGGAGCATTAAAGAACTTTATCAATATGCAGAATGAGCATCATTGCTATTTTTTTATTGCTGATTACCATTCTTTAACCACGCATCCTACGCCGCACGATTTACACGGTAATGTGAAACAGGTGCTGGTGGAATATCTGGCGGCGGGATTGGACCCGGAGAAAGCAACGCTATATATCCAGAGCGATGTGCCAGAGACTGCGGAGTTGTATTTGTTCCTGAATATGAATGCTTATATAGGTGAGTTGGAAAGATGTACTTCTTTCAAGGATAAGATCCGCCAGCAACCGCAGAATGTCAATGCGGGACTGTTGACCTACCCTACCCTGATGGCAGCTGATATCATTATTCACAGAGCCACAAAAGTGCCGGTGGGAAAAGACCAGGAGCAGCATCTCGAAATGACCCGTCAATTCTCCAACCGCTTCAACCGCATGTACAATGTGGAATATTTCCCGGAACCTCAGGCATTTAATTTCGGTCAGAACTTAGTGAAGATCCCTGGATTGAACGGCACCGGAAAGATGGGAAAATCGGAGGGAGAGGGCAACGCCATCTTTCTTGCAGATGAACCCGAAGCCATTCGTAAGAAAGTGATGAAAGCAGTTACCGATGGCGGTCCTACTGTTCCTAATCAGGAAAAACCGGAAGTCATTCAGAACATCTTCCAGTTGATGAGTGTGGTATCGTCAAAAGAAACATACGACTATTTCGACGACATGTACAATACCTGCCAGATTCGTTATGGTGACATGAAAAAACAATTAGCGGTCGATATGATACAATTCACCGAACCTTTCCGAGAAAAAATAAAAGAATTGCTGAGCGA
>JAYFPP010000279.1:0-2042 GCA_034927635.1 Paludibacter sp. | reverse complement strand
GGAAGCTTTTGGCGGTAAGTTGATAAACCTGCCTGAAGTGCATCATGGAGTTAGTTCAAATATCCATGTGCTGGAAGATGATCTTCTGTTTAAAGGACTTCCTGATACGATGCTGGTGGGGCGCTATCATTCATGGGCCGTAGAAAAGACTTCTTTGCCTGAATGTCTGAAAATAACAGCACTGGATGATGAAGGGTTGATTATGGCGCTGGCTCATAAAACCTATGATGTTCGTGGTGTACAATTCCACCCTGAATCGGTGTTGACTCCTGATGGAGAAATAATGCTGAATAATTGGCTTATCAATAGCCTCCGGTTTTAACCGGAGGAATCAAAATTCGAATATAAATAACGGTTATTTTACGAGCGAACCGGTTTTGTACGAAAAATCTAATTGAAAAATAATATGAAACAAATATTAAATAGGTTATTTGATCATCAGTCCCTTACGCGGGAGGAAGCAACGGAGGTGATGACCAATATGGCCAATGGAAAATATAATGAGGCACAGATTGCTGCTTTTATTTCTGTATATCTGATGCGAAGTATTGAACTGGAGGAGATTATCGGCTTTAGGGATGCTTTGCTCTCAATGGCTGTACCGGTAAATCTATCCGAATATAATATTATAGATATTGTGGGAACCGGGGGAGATGGAAAAAATACTTTCAATATATCTACAGCAGCTTGTTTTGTATTGGCTGGTGCGGGATATAAGGTGGCTAAGCATGGAAATTATGGTGCTACTTCTGTGAGCGGTTCATCCAATGTGCTGGAATATTACGGGGCTAAATTTACTACTGATCAGGACGTGTTGAAGACTTCTCTGGATCAATCGGGTTTTGCGTATCTTCATGCTCCGATTTTTAATCCGGCGATGAAAAATGTAGCTCCGGTAAGGAAAAATCTTGGAGTGCGTACTTTCTTCAATGTGTTGGGCCCTCTGATTAATCCGGTACAACCAGGTTTTCAATGTCTGGGTGTGTATAACCTGAAAATGATGCGGTTGTATAGTTATATTTACCAGCATCTTGGCGTTAAATATACGATTGTTCATAGCCTGGATGGATACGATGAAATTTCGTTGACTGACAGTGCTAAGATAACGAGTGATACAGGTGAATTTGTTTATACACCAGAGGATTTGGGATTCAAAAGAATTGAACAAAAGGCATTATGGGGAGGCGAAACCATCAAAGATGCTGCTGATATTTTTATGAACGTGCTCGATAATAAAGCCACCGACGCACAACGTGATGCGGTGGTTGTCAATGCAGCCTTTGCTATCCGTACCTGCTCTCCTCACAAGACAATTGATGAATGTACAGCTGAGGCGAAAGAAGCATTGATAAGCGGAAATGCAAAAAAAGCATTTATTGGGTTCTTAAAAGTTGAGAGTTGAGAGTTGAAAATTGAGAGTTGAAATGCATATATATTTTCATTCTGCCACTTATCACTCTCAACTCTCAACTATTCCTTGTCTTTAGTGGTTTTAAAAAATAAATAATTAGATGACGATTTTAGATAAAATAATTGCAGATAAAGAAATCGAGGTGGCAGAACGTAAAAAATTCGTGACTGTTGACGATTTGCAGGCTTCTCCATATTTTAGCAGAAAGTGTTTCTCTTTAAAGGGTAGTTTGATGAACTCAGAATCAGGCATTATTTCGGAGTTCAAAAGAAAGTCTCCTTCCAAAGGTTGGATTCACGAAGATGCTGATGTGGTGGAGATTACTTCCGGCTACAATCAGGCGGGTGCTGCCGGTATTTCCATTCTGACGGATTCGAAGTATTTCGGAGGAGTTGCTGAAGATTTAAACGCTGCCAGGCCTCATCTGAGCTGTCCGGTCCTGCGAAAAGACTTTATGGTTGATGAATATCAGTTGTATGAGGCTAAAGCAATGGGGGCTGATGTGATTTTGTTGATTGCTGCGGCGTTGACAGTTGAGAAGACTGAGGAGCTGGCATTGAAAGCTCATGATTTGGGACTGGAGGTTTTATTGGAAGTGCATAATCAGGAAGAATTACGGCATATAAACAAG
>JAYFPP010000033.1:0-8230 GCA_034927635.1 Paludibacter sp. | reverse complement strand
GTTTCCACTTTAGTTGCCTCTGATATCAGTCCGCTCGACACAGCAAACATCACAGCGCGTAAAACATTGGCCAAAGATCTGAAGAAACGCAACAAAACCATCAGCAAAAGCCAGTTTGGCGACTACAGCAGCAGCGAACTTAAATACGTAAAACCAATCTATCAGCATTTTGATAAAGGTTTAAATGAGGATATACTCAATGGTGATTACATCTTCTACCCCGGTTTCGACTCCATTATCAACGACATACACACCAGATTAACGACGGCAAATCCCTTTCTTGAAAAAAATTGTTTGTATTTTGTGTCGCGCGATATATCACTGAATGCAATGAGCACACTTTATAATACCTATATAATTAATCTTGGTGCATTATATTTCCTGACAAACAGGGATGAATTTGCAGCAATTATTACACACGAACACGCACATAATTATTTGAAACATCAGGTTGCTTCACTCAAAATTGCCTTTGAAACAGATAAAAATGAAGCAAAAAATTCGGTCAAAGATATCAAAAAGAATAAATATGAAAGAGGAACCAGGGCCCTTTCGAAATACAAATCGATATTATACAGTAAAGGAAAAATTAATCGAAAGCATGAGTTTGAGGCTGATTCACTGAGTTATCTGCTTTACAAAAATGCAGGTTACCGCCCCGACCAGTACTTAAATGCCTTCCGTTTAATGATGGTGTACGATACCATCAGGACTGAGAATCTGGATATTTCAATTTACCGGAAAGTATTTGACCTGCCAAATCAGGCATTTAAAGAAGAATGGCTTAAACAGGAGGATTTTTCGGGTTACGACTACTCCAGATTCAAAGCAAAGTTCAATATGGATTCAGTGAAGAGTCATCCCGAATACGACGAGAGAATTGAAAATTTAAAACGATTATATCCCGAACTGGCAGTAACAACAGCAACTGATACATTAGCATCTGACAGTCAATACCGGAGAATGCGATACACAGCTTTTTATGAAGTATTTCAAAGTCTGGACATTAGCGAAGATTACGGATTCGGCATCTATGGTTGTCTGAGTCAGCTGACCGATAGCGCATCCAATACCGAACAGGAAATGAAGTATTATAAACAATGGCTAGGAAAGTACTTTACAAAAATACACAAGGCACGCAGGGAATATACCTTAAACCGCCACCTCGATAAAGTAGATCCGAAGAATCAGTCAAAAGATTACCAGCTGTTTCTGAACTTTATGTGGAATCTGAAAGTAACAGAATTGGAACAGATTGCTAAATACTATTCCAACTAAAAGGACCAAGTCCGGTTGTGTTCCGAACTCAGTCCAATTTATTTCTGATAATTCATCCGTCCGCTTTAGGGGGCAGAATAAATTCGTTCAGTTTATTTTAAGCTTAATTATTCAGTCTTTCAAGCCTTATCTGATTGTATTTGTCCTTTTCATTAAACTCATTGAGCATGATATAACCATCTTTGGCCGGATTGGGCAGGATGACATACTTATTGGCTGACGTAAGCGGAATGCGCTCGGTCATCACCTCATTGTTTTTAATTGTATTGATAACCAATTCAGTTTCATAATCAATGCCTTTTTTAATAAGGTTTTTGTAGCACACGACTGCTGCCATATTATTATCATGATATTGAGCAAAAAGGTAATTATCCGACAATTTGGATTTATTCATTGGCGCAGTCACAATGCCGGCCGGTTCAAAGTTCCTGTTGATATTAATAAAATAAAGATCCTTATAATAAGCTGCATCCACATTAATAATTCCAAGACTAAAAGCATAAATTAAAGACGCCAGGAAAAACTGACTTTTATATGCCCGGTTCACGACCGCCATAGAGCCATCGTCAAACATCAACATTGTATTCAGCGCTGTTATCTTGCGTGTTTTATTAATCTTCAGTTTATTCGAAATCGAAATTTCAGGCGTCGATACATCAGCCCATGTATTATAATCTTTATCAATTACACGGCAGTTCTTATCAAGCAATATGCGATAACAACCATTGTAGTAGGAGCCCTTATTGAGTTTGGGATTATGATAATGCCGACCGTATATTGCTATAGTATCGCCCAGTAGTCTGAAATTAAGACTATGAAAATACTGAGTTGTATCGGTTTGAATGCAATATTCAGCACTTTTCTGACCTGTATTGATATCGAGTGCTATAAACTGGTAAGCTAAATCTTTGTCACTATTGTTATAAGTTGTCTCTAAAAAATATAGTCTCAGGCTATCCATAAACAGATATTCAATTGATGTATGTTTTTTGATTTTCATATAGTTCGATCTTTTTGCAGGTATAGAATCGAAGTTGTATTGCCACTTAAACTCTCTGTCGGCAGAATAAAACCGTATATCACTCTGGTTCCGGGTCATATATATTAATCCTCCAACCCTTCTGATTAAAAACCCGCTTTTTCCACCACCATGAATAGGGTCGACCAATATTTTGTTTCCCAGCGAGTCGTTTCTGTTTGAGTAGCTTAAAGCCGTACTTGGCACCAGAATAAATTTTTTATCATAATATCTGTAAATGTATTCTTCCGAAACGGTATCTTCCTGCAGGTTGATGATCCTGTTCGAATTATGGACAAGTGAATAACCACTTGTTGCACCCCCCTTATGTACTGATATATCGAGTACTAAGTTCTTGCCCATCAAAATACAGTTTTCATATTTGGTTAAGTAGGAAGAAAAAACCTGATCTTTATACTTTATAGCATTAAAGGTTCCATTATAAAGCCTGTTCAGATTTTTATCAAGGACGATATACTCCATTTTTGTGCTATCCTTCATAACATCAAGCTCGTACAAATAAAAATAGCCCCATAGACTATTATTATCAAAAAGAATTCTTGAATACTGTAATTTGCCCTGCGACATTTCGTACAAATTTTGTATCTGGGCATTCGATGCAAGAGAAAACACCACAAAAAGTAAAATAAAATGGATTCGTCTCATAATAGATTCTGTAAAGGATATAATTAATAGTGTATTGATTTTTAAATAATAATTATTTATTAGGCAAAAATAACTTAATTTTTCGAATTATTTAAGGGTTAATAATTATTTTTCACAATCTATTATTAATCAAATCTTTGATTACATCTACCAGTTATCTTCAGGTATATATTTTCGTCTGTTGACATTCAGGATATAATACGGCAAAGTTCCGGACTTACAGAGTTTTCATCCGGCAACTGTTTTAAAACCTGCACACCGGCCTTTGAAAAGCATCAAAATGTTGTCAACATTCATAAATCTTAACAAACGTTTTATTTCATATTTCTACATTTGAAAATTAATTTAACAAAACAACAATGATGAAAAAAACGACACTATTTTTACTTTTGTTTACGGCAATTACATCGTTCACCGCCGCAAAAAACACCTCTGCCAAACTACAGGAAAAAATTTTGAGCTATCAGAACCAATTCAATGAACTCAGTAAAACAAAAACCATTACATCCGAAAAACCGACGGAACTTAAGGCAGGTATTCCTGAAGTTGAAATCGATGAGGTTGTGCTTGACAGTACTATTATCAAAAACGGAGTAGGCACATTGCTTAAAAAAAGACTATACACCTACAATCAGACAGGCAAACCAACTACTGAGACCGAATTAAAATGGGATAGCATTAAAAACATCTGGATCAACGCGTTTAAATATGAATATGAACACGACATTTATGGCAATAAAAGCCTGAGTAAGACTTATTACTGGGACGTATCCAAACTCAACTGGTATTGCAGCGAGATGTACGAAAGGAGCTATAACTCCGAAGGAAAACTGCTGATGGGAGCAGATTATGCTATTGGCTGGACGGATTTTATCCTTGCAGGAAAATCAAAATATGAATATACCTATGATCAATCAGGGAAACAAACGTCGGCTGTTTCGTATTACTGGGACAGAACTACCACCAGCTGGATAAATTCAAACAAATCGGAAACAACCCGAAACAGTTATGGTGACGAAACATTGGTGCTGTATTACTCATGGGATAAAACAAACTCAGAATGGGTAAGCACCGAAAAAACGGAAACTAACTACGACAGCAAAAGAAATATACTGAACCAGAAGAGCTATAGTCGCAGTTCGAACTCAGCCGAATGGACGATGACCTTTAAACTCGACAATAACTATAATACTGCAGGAGATTTATTACAGTCGCTCACTTCAAGATGGAACAGCGAGACAGCCACATGGATTGATGAAATGAAACAGGTAAAGGAATATGACTCCAATGGAAACAATACCTTAAGCGCCAACTTTAACTGGGATGTATTTAGTTCTGCATGGGTAGGCAGCACAAAATCGGAAGCTACATATGATAACGAAGGCCTTCAAACTTCATTTGCCGACTACATGTGGGACAGTTCGACTTCCTCGTGGATGGGAAATTCGAAGATGGAAAATACTATGCAAAAAGTCTCTGATGGCTTCGTATTATTTACGACAAGCTATATGTGGGATTACAATAATCAGGCATGGGTCGGTTCAACCAAAAATGAGAATAAGCTGAATAACGACACTGTTCCGGTTTATAATATCACTCAGAGTTGGAACTATGAAACAAAACAGTGGGATAATACCGGCAAAATTGAATTCGTTTATAACCAATCAGGAAAAATTACCTCAATGCTCAATTACCTATGGGATCAGGTAAGTACCGTGTGGACAGTTTCTTCAAAGTCTGAATTTCTTTATGATGATAAGGGCCATCCGAATGGTACAGTCAACTCAAGATGGGATACAACCGGACAAACATGGATGAATGTATACAAACAGGATCTCAGGTATGATGAGTACAATAATAAGACCCTGGAGGCTACCTATATGTGGGACAATGCAGGTGGTTCCTGGATAGGCAATTCAAAAAACGAGACTATTTATGACCAGGCAGGCAATATCCTGATGTATGCACAATACACGCAATGGGACAGAACAAAAAACGACTGGATAGGATCATTCAAACAAGTACGAAAACTTAATGCAGATGGACTGGCCAGTCGCGATACCTCTTTCGTGTGGAATAAGACTGCTTCGGACTGGACTGTAAAGGAAAGTAAGGCTTATTACTATTCAAATGAAGATCCATCGGGTGTGACCGATAATATCTTCACTGAAATCAACATTTATCCGGTGCCTGCAAAAGAATATCTGATTATCAACGGTCTGACAGAGAAAACACAGTTCACAATCAGTGACCTCACAGGTAAAATTCTTCTTACAGGTGAAACGGTGAATAACCAAAAAATCCGGTTAATCAACTTCACAAGTGGTGTGTATATGATAAGAATTGATTGTAAAGAGGATCAATTGACGAAAAAAATAGTTGTATGGCGCCGCTAATACGCCGTTGTGGCGTATGAGGCAACGCCGGTGCATCGTTCGAAGCTACGCTGGCACATCGTTCGGTAACACGACAACAGTGATTCCCTGAGAAGCAATGGTGAGGCGTTGACCGACAAAAAAAAGCTGCACTTTTCAGTGCAGCTTTCCTCCATAGCTTTTATGCTATTATAAAATTACTTTTTTAACAGCGTTACCGATTTTCACCACCAGAATACCTTTAGCAGATAAATCGATAGTATTCAGACCGGCTTTCAAACGGCTGGCATAAATCTGTTTTCCGAGCACATCGATTACAGTGATTTGTTCGTTATCGGCAGCCATCACATGCAATTTACCGCCCGAAGTATACACCTTGAATTGTTGTGCATCAACAGCTGGAAGAGCACTTGGAATGATAGCATAAGCCGAAGTGTTCTGTACACCCGGGGCTGATGAGAAATATGCTTGTAAATTACCGTAAACCTTCACTTTTTTATTCAGGTTTGATGCATTATCAACAAGATTCAGCGCTGTACGTATTTCCCCTGTAGGCAGCTGAACTCCAATCATTTTCGTCAGATCAGTTTCACTGGCTCCATCAGACAAAGCTATAGCAGTTGCACCGGTAAACGGAGCTTCAATATCCACAGTAATCAGGTTCCCTTCAGCATTTCCGGCCGAAGGCACACCGATGATATAACCGGTCACCCAGTACTTGGTTGCTGAAGCAAAATTATTGTTAAGAGCTTTAACATCGGCCACAGTGAAAGGATTATCAACAGTACCGGCACCATTAGTAACAAAAGCTGTTCCCGACAATTCATATACTTTCGAAGCAGCTCCCGTACTGGAGATTGTCAGAGTAGCCGTGTGCGTTCCGGCAGCATCAGGTTGATAGATAATATTCACCAGGGTTTCGGCAAGTGTACCACCTGTGTGAGCAAGCGTTGCAGGTGCAACAGCAAACTTCGCAGCATCGGTACCCGAAATTGTCAGCGTAACATCAGCAGTCAGGTTGACAGCGCTTACATGAAGAGCAGCAGTATCTTTTCTTCCAACGATAGCATGTAATGCCGGCATGGAAACTTCGGTGACGGTGATGGTCGGAGTATTCGGAGCCGGAGCAACAGCCACACTGGCATTGGTAATGCGCCAGTCAGAATAATTAGCATCGGTATCGTAAACCAAAGCAAAATGTAAATTTCCTGAAAGCGGGGCAATAATATTTCCCGTTGCTTTCACTGTATAATTATTGTCTTGTACCGTTGGAGCAGCTATTGAAGTAAGTTCGGTCCACGTTGCTGCAGCCGGGCTACCATATCCGATATAATTTTGCGAAATTTTAACCGAAATCGGATTTCCAATGTACTTTGAAGCATAGTTAAAAGAAAACGCCAGTCCGGCCAGCGGCGAACTGAACTGCGGAGAAATCAGCCACGATTCTACATCACCACCGCCAAAGCCATTAGCAACAGCTCCATTTGCCGAAGCGACCCATGGTTTCGATCCGGCCACCTGATAGGCATACCAGTCACCGAGCGTATTGTTAAATGCTTCAGCGTAAGGTACCGTAGCGGTTGCAGGAGGAACAATAGTGATGGCTCTTGAAGCAACAGCACTATTTGTCAAACCTTCTTTTACCGCGATAGCCTTTACAGTGGTAGTGGCAGTGATATTAAAAGGTGCACTATACAAAGTTGAAGCTGTAGTCGGTTCAGCACCATTGGTGGTATAATAGATGGAAGCACCTGCAGTTGACGAAGTAAGCGCCACCTGTGCCGAAACAAAATAGGTATCCGTTGCCTTTTCGTTGCCGGTAACAGTGATAAGCGGCTTCACAGCTACGGTAGGATTGGCATCCTGCAATTTATACAGGTATACCGGACTTTGACCTGACGAATAACACGAAAATAATGGAGGAGTATTTGAAGGATTATAACGAAGAATATTACGTGTTGTTTGAGCTGCACTTGTTAACACTGCAGCATTGGAAGCAAAACTAATTGTCCACGTGGATGGTTCCGGCTTATTTTTCAATTGGTTTGCCGTAGCACTTCCCGCATATAAATAACCACCGTTTACCGCATCAAAAAGTGTCCACAAATCAGCACTTCCGCCCAACATTATTTCGAAAGGTTTTGTATCGGCCGCAGCAGTTGCAGGAACAGTTGTAATCGCACCGGCTGCAATAGTTACTGCCACCTGCGCTCTGTTACTCGTATTTTGCAGTCCCAACGCAAAACCATTTCCATCTGTTTGAGTTGATACTATGATATATTTACCTCCTGCAACCAAATCGGAAGTTGAGGTAACGAGATTGTAGGTCGACTGTCCCCACACTCCTGCACTCCCTACCAACAGCATTACTGCTGCAAGCATGGATTTTAAAAAAGTAGTTTTTCTCATAATTGATATTTTAAAAATTTTGTAATAAATTTCATTTTTCTCTTTTTACAGTATGTTTTACCTTTAGCATTGCCAGATTCAGTTCAATCGTGGTTTCACTTCCGGTTACATTCATTTCTTCATCAAGCAGATCGGCAATAATATTACCACCTCGCTGCATAAGCGATTTTTGCTCAGTTTTATCAGTTGTTTCCGGCAATGCAGCTATCACACGTTGCAGTTGGCGGATTTTTGTAAATGCTTCAATAATTTGGATGGCGGTTTGCGTTGCCTTCTTGCCTTTTAAGATTGTTGCCAGCATATACAAACCTTTTTCGTTGAACGCTTTAGGCAACACCCTTGTTTTGGCTGATAAATTTGCGGTCAAAAATTTTGACCGCAAACGTGCAAACTCCTTATTATCAATATCTAAAATATATCCGGAAGGAAATTTATCAGGATTATTTCTGACCGCCTGATTTATTTCTTTGGTTTGCACCCCATA
>JAYFPP010000122.1:0-3338 GCA_034927635.1 Paludibacter sp. | reverse complement strand
GCCTGAAGAAAATCCGATTATTACAGCTGATTCATCTAAAATGTTTTTTGATCCGATTATAAGAGATAGTGTAAGATGGCAAAAGGCCGATGTGTTTAATCCCGCCGCCATTGTGAGAAACGGGAAAGTTTATCTTTTTACCCGTTGTGAAGATAATCCGGCCGCCATCATTGGTGGCAGAACCTCCAGAATCGGCTTGGCTGAAAGTGAGGATGGAATTCATTTTACACATTTTGATACTCCCGTTTTATATCCTGATAATGACGAATTCAGGAAATATGATTATCCCGGAGGATGTGAAGATCCCCGTGTCGTTGAATTGGATGACAGCACCTATGTGATGACATATACCAGTTGGAACTACGACGTTCCCCGGTTGTCAATCGCTTTTTCGCACGATTTATTTCGGTGGGAGAAAAAAGGCCAGGCTTTCACAAAAGCTTATGATGGTAAATTCTTAAATGTAGCCTCCAAGTCAGCTTCCATTGTTACAAAGATGAAGGATAGCAGACCGGTTGTTACAACAATAAACGGTAAATACTGGATGTATTGGGGTGAAAAATTTGTGAACCTCGCGTGGTCTGAAAATTTGATCGATTGGTATCCATTATTGGATGTGAATGGAAATTTAAAGGTGCTAATATCACCTCGTGCAGGGTTCTTTGATAGTGGTTTGACCGAGTGTGGACCTCCTGCACTTATTGTCGACAACGGAATACTGCTTTTATATAATGGGAAAAACGCTACTGATAGTAGAACAGATCCAAAGTTGCCACAAGGAACGTATTCGGTAGGTTGGGTACTGTTTGATTTGAACAAACCTGAAAGAATTATCAATCGTTCAGATACCTGTATTCTGAAACCAAGCTTACCGCACGAGTTGACCGGCCAGTATCAGGCAGGGACTACATTTGCTGAGGGTTTGGTTTATTTTAAAGAAAAATGGTTCTTGTATTATGGAACTGCCGATTCCTATGTAGGAGTGGCAATAACAAAGTAAATTTTATGAAAATGAGAATACCAGTTCTTTTGTTGCTATTTGCTTATACCTGTACTTTTTTTGGGATAAATCCGGTAAGAAATAAAATTATCAAATTAACATCGCCGGATACAAAAGTCCAAATTGAAGTCCGCATTGCAGATAAAATTACTTATTCGGTTAATTACGGAGAGGAACAGATACTCTTGCCTTCTTGTATCTCAATGAACTTGCAGGACGGGTTGAATCCGGGAGTTAGGCCCGGGCTGAAAAACACAAAAAAACGGTCTGTCAACAATAAGATTTATCCTCAAATCAGGGAAAAGAGGAAAGAGATTAATGATGTGTTCAATGAATTGGAACTCGAATTTAAAGGAAACTATAGCCTCATTTTCAGAGCTTATAATGATGGAGTTGCCTATCGGTTTAAAACATCATTTGCACATGACATTAAAGTATACGGCGAGGAGTCTGTTTTTCAATTTCCATCAAATGATACCATTTATTTCGCTCAGGTGAATTGCGATGCCAAACCCGGTCAGGATTGCTTTCATTCAAGTTTTGAGGAATTGTATAAAGTCATACGTATTGGTGATTTATCAGTAGATATGATGGCTTATGCGCCGGTAGTTGTTTGCCTTAAAAATGTGAAAGTTGCTATTACTGAAACTGATTTGGTTGATTATCCGGGTATGTTTATCACGGGCACCAATGATGGAACAAATTCACTGAAAGCTAAATTCGCCCCGTACCCCACTCAGGAGAAATCGGTTAATTTTTATAATGTGGTGGTTCAAAGAGCCGGTTATATTGCTCAGACGAAGGGATCCAGATATTTTCCATGGAGAACATTGACTATAGCTCCGAAAGATGGTGATTTGATTGAAAGTGACATGGTTTACCGTTTGGGAGGAGAAACACAACTTGATGACCTCTCCTGGCTCAAACCCGGCAAAAGTACTTCCGAATGGTTGTTTGATAATAATATCTATGGGGTTGATTTTAAGTCAGGATATAACACTGAAACATACAAGTATTACATTGACTTCGCTGCAAAATTTAATCTTGAATATGTTTTATTTGATGCCGGTTGGTCATCCTGGACTAACCTGTTTGAGTTGACTCCGACAATGGATATGGAATATCTGACCTCTTATGCAAAGGAAAAAGGCGTCGGATTGGTATTGTGGACTTCGGCTTATGCACTAAACCAGCAAATGGATAAAGCCTTGGACAGATTTAAAGCATGAGGAATTAAGGGTATAATGGTGGATTTTATTGATCGCGACGACCAGAAAATGATTAGTTTTTTTGAAAAAGTAGCCGAAGAAACAGCTAAAAGGCAGTTGTTTGTCGATTTTCATGGATGTCCGAAACCTGCCGGCCTGAACCGGAGATTTCCGAATGTATTAACAATGGAAGGAGCAATGGTTCAGGAGTATTATAAGTTTACTGATAAATTGTCTCCGGAGCATGAATTATGTCTGCCGTTTATCCGGGGTCTTGCCGGACCACTTGACTACGAACCGGGAAATATGAAGAATGAAACGGTTGAAAATTTCAAACCGATGAACAATAAGCCGACAAGTCTGGGTACCAGAATACATCAGATGGCTATGCTTTTGGTGTATGAAAGTCCTTACGCCAAGATGGGAGGAAATCCGTCAGATTATCTGAAAGAACCTGAATTCACACAGTTTTGTGTAGATATCCCTACTGTATGGGATGAAACAAAGGTGATCGATGCCAAACTTGGGGATTATGTAATTCTACTGCGACAGGCTGCCAATGGTGATTATTATCTCGGGGCAATGACCGACTGGACAGCAAGGGAGTTCACAATTGACTGTTCATTTCTGGATGAAGGAAAATATAAACTTGAAATTTATAAAGATGGCTTGAATGTTGACAGATATGCCAGCGATTATAAACATGAGATTATAGAAGTCACCAAAAAATCGTCACTCAACATTAAGATGGCTCCCGGTGGAGGTTGGGTTGGGAGAATAAGGAAAATGTAATCTGTTTTGTCCAGATTTGGGGATTTATTTCTCAGGCTTATATGGATTCTCTTTAATATACAATATTATATGAGGATTATGTTAACATAATTAGTTGAAAATACTTCCATGAAAAAAACTCATCTCTATTATTTGTTTTTATTATTTCTACCCTTTTTCTGCCATTCTCAGGTTTTACCTAAGGTAAATATTGTAATTGCTCCGGATAGTTTTAATGTGCTTGAAGCGAATCCATTTACATCTGAAGATGTTCACGGTAAATTTATAGGTGATTCAGGTGCTGTTCCCGTACCGCAGGTTATTGAAAATGTTGAATTAAATTACAGAGGTGCATATGC
>JAYFPP010000174.1:0-2901 GCA_034927635.1 Paludibacter sp. | reverse complement strand
TTCATCACTCCATCCTCCAACTGCACGGAGAGTTGGTTAAGGCAGGAAGTTCGTTGCTCATACTCCATGGAAAGCCTCTGGAAGTGTTTCAGCAGCTAAGCCGACAGTATACGATCACCGCAGTGTATGCCAATCATGATTATGAACCCGAAGCCATCAACCGGGATGCAGCGGTTACTGATTTTCTCTACCATCAGCATATACCGTTTAAAACTTTCAAAGATCAGGTCATTTTTGAGAAGTCGGAAGTGGTGAAACCCGACGGCAATCCGTATACTGTTTTCACACCCTATTCCAAAGCATGGAAGCACAAAATCACTGAAGCAGACGTGCAGTCATTCCAGAGTGAAGATTTATTAAAACATCTGTATAAAACCTCTCCATTCAACATCCCTTCACTTTCAGCAATCGGGTTTCAGGATTCCGGGGCTTCCTTTCCCCCACCCTTTATCGACCAAAACATTATCAGGCAGTACCACGAAACGCGCGATTTCCCCTCGCTGAAAGGAACGTCGGGTTTAAGCGTCCACCTCCGTTTCGGGACAGTAAGCATCAGGACATTGGTACAAATCGCCCTCCGTTGGAACGAAAGCTGGCTGAACGAACTCATCTGGAGAGAGTTTTTCATGATGATACTCTATCACTTCCCACAGGTGGTAACCCGCAGCTTTAAAGGTCAATACGATCAGCTTAAATGGAGAAACAACGAAGAAGAATTCAGGCGCTGGTGCTCCGGAACTACAGGCTATCCGATTGTGGATGCCGGCATGAGGGAGTTAAATGCTACCGGTTACATGCACAACCGCGTGAGGATGATCGTCGCGAGTTTCCTGACAAAACATTTACTCATCGACTGGCGTTGGGGAGAATCCTATTTTGCCGTAAAACTCCTGGACTACGAACTATCCTCCAACAACGGTAACTGGCAATGGTCGGCCGGCTGTGGCTGCGATGCTGCTCCTTATTTCAGGATATTCAATCCGGCCGAACAAACCCGGAAGTTTGATCCGGAAGGTCTCTACATCAATCAATGGGTCGGCAATTTACACGAAAAGGATTATCCTCAACCCATCGTGGAGCATCAGTGGGCAAGAGAGAGATGTTTGCAGGTGTTTAAGGAGGGGCTGAAAAAGGAATGCTGATTATTGGATCTCTGCGTAAAATTTTAGTGCGGTTGTTTTTGATAATATATCATGCATTCGTAAGTACTTTTCATAAACACATAAATAAATAAGCATTTTTCATTCAAAATAAGCATTTTGAAGCTATTATTCTGACAATTGCCTGTTTTGTACCCATTTTCTATTGCGAGACCTATTTTTTCTTTATCTTTGCGAAATGCAATATTCATAAAACATGGAAGAAAATAAGTACTTTTCACAGGAAATAAGTATTTTTCAGGGGAGAACAACTCCTGAACCTGCTCTATTAGTGGGTTATGGTACATTAATAGCACATTATGAGCTTGCAATGCCTTTGCCAGCAAGACTATCCATTGTGAGCAAAAAACATAAGCGTTACGAAACGGAGGAATGGCAGGTATTCACCCCCCGGCATAAACCGAATGATACTTTAATCAATCAACTTATTTTTGCATTGAAATACGAAGGAGTAAATCTATTGTTTTTCAAAAAGTTATTCGAAAAACTATCAAAAAATGAATTAGTTACACTGATAGAAGCAGAACCACAAAGTCAATATTGTCGAAAAATATGGTTTTTATACGAGTGGCTGTTAGATGAAAAACTGTCATTGCCGGATTTGCAAACAGGCAACTATATTCCCATTTTAAACGAGACACAACAATATGCGTTACACAATACGGTAAAATCTCCCCGTCATCGCATAATTAACAATTTACCGGGGACAAAAGACTTTTGTCCACTAATCAGAAAAACGCCAAAGTTGGAGCAATACATTGCTTCCGACCTGTTGGCTCAAAACAACCGAACTTTAAAAGGCATACATCGTGACATTTTACTCCGCACTTCGGCATTTCTGATGCTCAAAGATTCAAAAGCATCTTTCAGTATTGAAGGCGAAAACCCCAAAAGCAAACGAACTGCCCGATGGGCAAAAGCCATTGGTCAGGCAGGTGCAATAGATTTGAGTACGGAAGAACTGCTACGCTTGCAGCAGGTGGTAATTGAAAACGATAGGTTTGTGGAAATGGGATTTCGTACAAAGGGAGGTTTTGTTGGTGAGCACGACCGCATCACCGGCGAACCTATTCCTTCCCATATTTCGGCCCGGTGGCAGGATGTGAAACAACTGACAGACGGTATGTTAAGCACCTATAAATTGCAGATGCAAAGTGAGATAGATCCGGTAGTTTCGGCAGCTGCCATTGCTTTTGGTTTTGTATTTATTCACCCTTTTGAGGATGGCAACGGACGTATTCACCGCTACCTGATTCACCATATTTTAGCAAAAAAACAATTTACACAACAAGGGATTATTTTCCCTGTATCGGCTTCCATTTTGAGCCATATTGATGATTATCGGAAAGTATTGGAGTCCTACTCCCAGCCACTGTTGGATTTAATTGAATGGGAAGAAACAAAAAATCATAATGTGGAAGTGATGAACGAAACAATAGATTTCTATCGCTACTTTGATGCTACCAAACAAGCCGAATTTTTATACAATTGTGTGGACGATACAATACGGAATATTATTCCCGAAGAAATCAATTATTTGATTAAATATGATGAATTTAAGCGGTATCTGGATGATGAATTTGAAATGCCGGACACTACAGTAGCACTATTAATCAAGTTCCTGGAACAAAACAACGGCAAATTATCGAAACGAGCCAGAGAAAAAGAATTTGCAGCATTATCAGATGACGAAATAAAAGATATTGAACGTAATTACGAATTAATGAAATGAGCAAACAAT
>JAYFPP010000235.1:0-1520 GCA_034927635.1 Paludibacter sp. | reverse complement strand
GATATATGGAACATGATCGTGGAGAAGATATGATATTGGGTACACAATTTATTGTAAACCGAACAAAATGAGTAGCGAATTATCTGAAGTTTGGCGGCAAAAAGGCTCACACTCTGATTAGGAGCATGAGCCTTAAAATTTGCTGGTCTCTCGCCGAACTTTAAGTAATTGCCATTGGACGAAACCGAGGAAACTCTTGGGCAGTTCTATGGGGAAAGTAACACCCTTCTTTTCTTAGAATCGCCCAAAAAGGAATTCCAGAAACAGAGATAAGGGGGGATTAAGCTGGAAAGTTGAATAGACCATGATAAAATAGGCATAGCTTCCCCCTCCCCCAGACTGTCCGAAAACGTTGATTTTATTAGGTTTAGAGTACTTTTTTATTGGACTTTTTATATGTTTTTGTACTATAAATAAGAATACTGGCTATATCATACTCAGTATTTTCTGTATTCCTAATTCATTAATTGCTCTTTTTAGATTGTAGACCAAAAAGGATAACGATAACTCACCGGTAACCTTTTCTTTACCCTTCAATAATAAATATGAGCCATCATGCCATCTTTTAACTGTCCCAAAAGGATGCTCCGATAGACATTTTCTTTGTTTTAATTTTTTCCCATCCGGTATAAATTTCATGTTAACTACTGTTTTCTTATTTGATATCTGTTTGAGTTTTGGCTTAACTATCTGGGATGAGTTATCGGTTCCGGTTGAAATCTTTACCGTCCAAACTTTGCTTTTGACTGTACTTTGTCCTGGTTTAAAGTCCACAGTTTGGTATTTGCTCTTTGTACACTTATTTTTACATTCAGAGCAGGCCATTTTGTTATAATATCTGTCGTTACCACGGTTCGTGCATTTCTTTCTCAGTATGAATCCCATAGGGCAGGTCACAAAATCTTTTTCCTTATCTCGTACAAAATATCCTGCCTGCAATAAAGTCTCTATATTATCAGGTAGCTCTACAATGCTCTGTCCTTCTACTTCTATTCTTTCACGTTCTATTTTTTCTACCACTTCAAGTGTCAGGTTTATATTGTCATAAATAGCTGGAATGACTCCTGCCGACAAGCACTTTTTGATGTCATCAGGCTTTTCCGATTTCCTTATTTCTTCGGTTATTACAGCAGCTTCGTAATCTAATTCAAAGGTATAGTCATATTTATCATCAGGAAGATAAACGTTTGGTATAATCCCTTTTTCCAGGCATTCCTGTAAATCCTCTGGTTTTCTATATCCTTTATCTGCAATGGCCTCAATAGTTTCTATACCAAGAAGTTCCCTGGTGCCTTCTGCAACTTCACATAACAATCCGAAATCTGTTGGATTGTCTGTTACCACAAAGTCAGCAATCAAATGTTTTCCACTATCTACAGCTGTCTGTACATTATAACCGACATCAAATTTACCATTGAATTTCATGAGCCTTGCTTCCGGATCCGTCAATGATTTCTGTGTCTTGCCTGTTGCTACCATCTCTTGCAAATAAGAATTATATAGCTCTTTTCTATCTATCA
>JAYFPP010000203.1:0-10437 GCA_034927635.1 Paludibacter sp. | reverse complement strand
AAATACTGCAAACCTTCGGGGTAAAAAAGATTGACTAACGCTACAATAAAAATTAACGAGGTAATTGGGGCAGATACTTTACCTAAAAAGTCGTGTGCCGAATCGGTGTTTTTGAACACATAGGGATTAATGCCAGTTTTGCGTTTTACACGAATTGAGGGGGTGATAAACACAATAAGGAAATACAGTATCAGAAAAGCAACGATATAAATATTGGCAATCATATTCTTTGATTATTATTTTTTTAGTATTCTTAGTGCATTGAAAATCGCAATCAGGGCAACGCCCATATCTCCGAAAACAGCTTCCCACATGGTTGCAATGCCAAATACTCCGAGAACAATGAAAGCAAGTTTTATGCCCATGGCAAAATAGATATTCTGCCATACTATGTTTCGGGTTATTTTTGCCACGTCAATAGCCAGAGCAACTTTCGAAGGGGAATCAGTCATCAATACTACATCAGCTGTTTCAATTGCTGCATCGGAGCCAAGTGCGCCCATGGCTATTCCTACATCCGCGCGGGCAATTACCGGAGCGTCGTTTATTCCATCGCCAACAAAGGCTACTTTGCCGCCTTTACTTTCTGCGATTAATTGTTCGATATGTTTTACTTTATCTTCCGGTAGCAATTCAGAGTAAAATCGGTCAATCCCTAATCTTTTAGCAAAGGCTTGTGCGGCATATTGATTGTCGCCAGTGAGCATGACCGTTTGAATTTTCTTCGCTTTTAAGTTCTCAATCGCTTCAATTGCATCGTCTTTCAGGCTGTCGGAGATAATGATATAACCAGCATAAACACGGTCAATAGTTACATGCACCACCGTTCCATCTACCTGACAAACCGAATGTTCGATGTTTTCTTTATGTAACATTTTATCATTACCTGCCAATATTGTTTTGCCATCAACAACCGCTTTAATACCATGCCCTGATATTTCCTCGGTTTGTGTAATTTTTGTGATGTCAATTTTAGCCTGATACGCTTCGGTAATGGATTGAGCCACCGGGTGATTTGAGTGAGTTTCGGCATAAGCGGCATATTCCAAAATTTCTTCTTTAGAAAAGCCGTTTGAGGTAACCACCTCTGAAACTTTAAACTCGCCCTTTGTGAGTGTACCTGTTTTGTCAAACACTACTGTTGTTACCTGCGTTAGAGCGTCCAGAAAATTAGAGCCTTTTACCAAAATCCCCTTTCGGGATGCCAAACCAACCCCGCCAAAATAGCCCAAGGGAATACTTATAACCAATGCACACGGACAAGAAATAACCAACACAACCAAGGCACGGTAAATCCAATCGCCAAACGTTTGCCCGGCAAATAAAAGCGGAGGCAAAACGGCGAGTAATAAAGCACCAATGACCACTATGGGCGTATAATACCTTGCAAAAGTTGTAATGAATTTCTCCGTTTCAGCTTTTTGTGAAGTGGCATTCTCCACTAACTCAAGAATTTTTGAGACAGACGACTCACCAAATAACTTATTGACTTTTATAGTCAGCAAGCCGGATTGATTAATCATGCCTGCCATAACTTCATCTTTTACGTTTACTTTACGGGGTACGCTTTCACCTGTTAGTGCAGCGGTGTCAACAAACGAAGTTCCGTCGAGAATTGTTCCATCGAGTGGAACTTTTTCACCTGCCTTAACGACAATAATGTCACCAACTTTTACTTCTTCGGGAGAAACCTTGATTACTTCCACGCCTGATTTCAGATTTGCATAATCGGGTTTAATTTCCAATAGCGATTTGATTGACTTGCGTGAACGACCCACTGCAATGTCCTGAAATAATTCACCAGTCACGTAAAATAGCATTACTGCCACCGCTTCGGGCATTTGGTGAATAGCAAAAGCTCCAAGTGTAGCAATAGCCATTAAAAACTGTTCATCGAAGAATTGTCCCCTGATAATATTCTTCACTGCCGAAGCTATTACTTTCCAACCAACTATGAGGTAGGCGGTAATATATACAGCGTATTCCGCTATTTCAAATGGAGTATTGTGTAGTTTTTCTTCAAATATTATCCCAATAACTAATAATGCCAAAGCAGAGACTGCTTTAATTATTGTTCCTTTATTTTCTGCAAGTTCACTTACCGAAACCAATGTTTTCTCCTTGTCAATGTCTTCTACTTCAACTTCCGGTTCAAGTGTCTTAATCTGAGCTTTGACCTTTTCGAGATTATCGGTATCAATAGTCATGGTGGCATTTGCAAAATTCACCGTTACGAATTTTACTTCCTCCAGTTTCGACAGACTATTTTCAATCTTAGATGCGCAGGACGCGCAATCCAGATTATTTAGCTTATATTTTTTCATGTCTAATTTGTATTTGGTTTTTAATCAGAATAAACCCTGCTAAAATTCGAAGAGTTTAGCTGTTTTTTTATGCTACAAAAATAGTAAAAAAGAGAGTGCAACTAAGTTGCAAAGTGAATGGTTGAAAGGTACTTTTGAGTAATAAAAAAAAGACAGCCCAACTGATTGAGCTGTCTTAAATCGGAATTACATTGCTGTATTTTTTAAGTCTTGATTTACTTTATAAACATTCTCGACTTCAGAAACATAGATAATACCATCACCCGGATTGCCGGTTCTTCCTTTAGTGGAAATAATGCTAACAATTTTTTCTACATCAACATCATTGCACACAATTTCAATCTTAGCCACTTTGCTATCTGTTATAGAAAAATGGGTTGACAGTGATAATTCATCACTTTTAAAACTCCCTGTACCTTCGGCCATCGAAACTGTTATATTAGGATAACCAGCCTGTAGTAATTGAATCAAAATATCATTTACTTTAAATGGCTTTACAAATGCTTTTATCTCTTTCATAAATTTTTATCTTTTTATTTTTAATTGATTAACAACTCATTTCGCCGGCATTTTTCTTTGCCGAAAGTAAATTATACGCCCCTTTAACGACAACCTTTGCTTCTTTAAAGTTGAAGCCTTCAGGCAAAACGATTTCTGTAAATCCGTCATCGGTAACTCCTTTCTGTACTTGTACCATACGGTATTCTGTAAAAGGTTTTCCGCTTTCAACTTTGCTTTTCTCGAATACGAAAACATAATCTTTGTCGTCGAAACTGACAATGGACGCAGAAGGAACTGAGGTTGCCTGACCACTTTTAGCTTGAATATGAGCATTTACATACATGCCCGGTAACATATTTTTACAATGTCCGACAACATTCGCATACACTTTGTAAGTCTTATCATTATTTATAGACTTTCCAGTTTGATAGACAACTGCTTCATGTTGTTCTGTTTCATTGTTGATGTAAAAGCGAATTTTTTCACCGTTAGATACTTTATCAGCATCTTTTTCGAATAATGTAAGTTCAAGGAATAGTTTTTCACTGTTTACAATTTCGAACAATACATCGGAAGCCGAAACAGATTTGCCAATACTTACGTTTACTGCCTTGATATATCCGGTAATAGGAGAAACTAATGCCACTGACCGACTGATATTATCTTCGTTCAGTTTGAACGGATTAATTCCAACAAGCGACAGCTTTTGTTCCAACGCTTTTACCTGAACTTTGAGACTGTTGTAATTGGAAGTAACTTGTTGCATGTTTTTCTGAGAAGATACATCGCTTTTGAAAAGTTCTTTTTGACGGTCATATTCAGTTTTGGCAAGTTCACATCTGTTTTTTGCTTCCAAATAATTTTGCTGAATGTCGATAAATTCCTGATTTTCGATAATGGCCAGTGTTTGCCCTTTCCGAACAGCATTGCCAGGCATTAGGTTTGTGCTTTTCACAAACCCACCCATTGGCATACTAACGGTTGCCAGATTTTGTGGTGCAACTGAGACTGTACCGTTTACTTTTAATGTTCCACTCATTGATCGCAATTCAATTGCGCCCATTTCTATGTTGGCCAGTTTTACCTGATCTTCGCGTAATTCTACAATATCTTCGGGAATAACTTCCGTTTCCTTAGTTTCAACATTCTGTTTTTTACCTCCGTTGCAAGAAGTTAACGCGACGAGAAAAGCTAAAATAATGATTGGCGATTTGAATTTATATTTTGTCATAATGTTTGTGTTTTAAGCCCTCAATCCGTCAACCGACGAAAGATAGAGGGGTTGAATTAATTTATTTTACCTGTAATAAAGTCAATGGAAATAATGGTTTGATTATAGTCGTTCTGTGCATCGAGATAACTTTGTTTAATACTTAATGCACGACTTAAACTAAGAATGTAGTCCAGATAATCCAATGCTCCGGCTTTGTAACTTTTCGTAGCCTGTTCAATAATTAAATTGGCTTCTGGAATTGCCTGTTTTTCGTAATAATCTACCCTATTGCTGTTTTTGCTGAATTCAATCATTAACGAACGATAGTTACCAGAAAGCGATTTTGAGTAATATTCCGCATTTGTTTGTGCTACTTTTTCTTTAAACTTTGCAGCCTTTGCTTTTGCCGAATAAGGTGCAAACCAGAGTGGAACAGCTATGCCTGCCTGAATACCGGTAAACCGGTCGCCTGCACCAAAAGTTCTCGGTACTCCGTTCACATCTTGAGATCCCCGAATGGTTTGACTGAAATATCCGATACTTAAATCGGGTAATATCCGGCTAGTTTCCACTTTTTTCTCCAACAGAGACACTTCAACCTGTTGATTGATATAACCAAGAGAAGGGTTAGCGGCAAAAACGGATTTGTCGACAGCAGGCAAATAGTCGATACGGTGTAACACCGTATCGGCAGGGTACAGGGTTGTTTCTACATTTAAAATAGTTTGCAGTTTCTGATTATAAATCACCAAATCGGCATTAATCTGTTGCAACTGATTTTTAATTTCGAGGCTTTGTGAACGAGCTGAAATCATTTCGAGCTGGTTTGTTTCGCCAGTTTTTGCCCTGAGTTCTGCCGCTTTTTGGAAGCCAGTGTATAAACTATCCTGATATGCAAACAATTTTTGTTTTGAATACAGGTAAGCCAATTGCCAGTAAATTTGCTTCACTTGGGTGGCAATTTCTAGCTGCGAAGTTTTCAACTGCCATTCGCTGCTTTTGATATTGGCTTTAGCCAGTTTGTTTTGATTTATATAAACTGTAGGAAAAGCAAAGGATTGTGATACAGTGAAACTATTGTCTTTGCTGTAGGAGTTAAATTGCCCGTATTGTCCATCGATACTAGTCTTTGGAATATCCCACGAAGCACCTTTTAAGGCCTTTTGAACATCAACAGAATATTTTGACGAACGCACGGATAAATTACTGTCCAACGCCATTTGAATTGCTTGTTTCAGATTAATGCTTTTAGTTTGCTGCGCATTTATTGAATTAAAACCCGAAGAACAAACAACAAGCATCAACAAAACAGACAAGGTTTTCACCGACTTCCTTTTAAAAAGGGACCTGAATGAAAAAGTTGAAAAGAATATGTAAAAGATAGGCAAAACAATTAGCGTTAGTAAAGTGGCTGTTATCAGTCCACCAATAACAACTGTTGCCAGCGGTTTTTGCACTTCAGCGCCGGCCGAGGTAGATAATGCCATAGGCAAGAAGCCCAACGAAGCAACGGCAGCCGTCATAATTACCGGACGCAAACGTGTATTCAGTCCTTTAATAACCCGTTCGTAAATATCTGTGATACCTTCTTCTTTCTCCAATCGGTTAAATTCGGCAATGAGTACAATGCCATTTAATACGGCGATACCAAACAAAGCGATAAAACCAACCCCTGCAGAAATGGAAAAATTCATACCTCGTAGCCAAAGTGCCAAAATACCCCCAATCAACGACATGGGTACAGCCGTATAGATTAATAAGGTTTGTTTCACAGAATGAAATGTAAAGAATAAGAGTACAAATATGAGCAACAACGCTACCGGAACAGCAATTGCCAGACGAGCCTTGGCAGCTTGAAGATTCTCAAATTGACCGCCATACTTTACATAATAACCTGTTGGTAGTTGCACTTTTGCATCAATTTGTTTTGTTACATCAGCTATGACGCTTTGTACATCTCTGTTACGAACATTAAAACCAATGGTTATACGGCGTTTGGTATCTTCACGTGACACCTGTGCAGGACCTGATTTTATTTCAACATTGGCAATTTGTTCAAAAGGAATCTGTCCGCCATTGGGCAAAGCAACTGAAAGATTTTTTACATCGTCAATGCTTTGGCGGTAATCCTTATCCATTCGTACCACCAATCCAAACCGTTTTTCTTCGTCGAATACTACTCCCGCCTGACTTCCGGCAAATGCTGTCCGTAACACTCGGTTTACTTCTTCGATAGAAAGTCCGTATTGTGCCAACCGATCGCGATTATATTCAACCTGAATCTGAGCCAACCCGGTTACTTTCTCCACATTAATATCTTCAACACCTTGAACTTTTTGAATGATTTTTTCCACTTGCGAAGCTTTATCAGCTAGTGTGTTCAGGTCGTCGCCGAATATTTTTATAGCAATATCCTGTTTTGATCCCGAAAGCAATTCGTTGGTACGCATTTGAATCGGTTGTTGAAACTCAAATTTTACACCTGCCAACGGTATCAATGCTTCTTCCATCTTTTCCACCAGTTCTTCACGGTTTTTTGCCGAAGTCCATTCACTTTTATCTTTGAGCGTAATAATATAATCACCTGTTTCCATTGGAGTTGGGTCGGTTGGAATTTCGCCTGCTCCAATTTTACAAACAACATGTTTTATTTCAGGGAAGTTAGCAAGTAATATTTTATTAGCTTTTTGAACCTGCTCAACCGTATTGGTAAGCGAACCACCCTGCAAGGTAATTACCCCTGCTGCCAAATCGCCTTCCTCCAGTTGAGGAATGAACTCACCTCCCAAGCTGCTAAAGACAAAGAGACTTGCAATGAATATTGCAATGACCGATGCTGATACAAGTAATTTCCGTTTTAAGGCAAACCGGATAGCCGGATTAAATATCTTGTGAAACCAATTCATCATCTTATCTGAAAAATTGGGTTTGTGTTCGGTGTTCTTACTCAAGAATAAGGTTGAAACCATTGGCACATACGTTAATGATAGAATTGTAGCACCAATCAATGCAAATGACACAACTTGTGCCATTGGACGAAACATTTTACCTTCGATACCCACCAACGCCATAATTGGGACATACACAATCAGGATAATAACTTGTCCGAATGTGGCGGAACTCATCATACGTTTTGCCGACTCAAATACCGTTTCATCCATTTGTGGCTGCGAAAGTCTTTTAATACCCGGATGATGGTGTTTACTCATTGTTATTCGATGCACCACGCTCTCGACAATAATTACTGCACCATCCACAATTAACCCGAAGTCAATAGCTCCCAGACTCATCAGGTTACCCGATACACCAAAAAGTTGCATCATTGAAACAGCAAACAGCATGGAAAGTGGAATTACTGAGGCAACAATGAGCCCTGCCCGCATATTTCCTAAAAACAATATCAAAATGAAGATAACAATTAATGCCCCTTCAATCAGGTTTCTGGCAACCGTACTAATAGCACGTCCCACTAAATCAGAACGATTAAGAAACGGTTCAATCAACACCCCTTTAGGTAATGATTTCTGAATGGTTTCAATGCGGGTTTCTACATTCTTTGTAACTTCATTCGCATTTGCTCCTTTGAGCATCATAACCACACCGCCAACAGCCTCTGTAGTATCAATAACCATAGCACCATATCGTGTGGAATTTCCATATTGAACACTTGCAATATCTCTAATTAAAACAGGAATACCCGATGAGTTGCTTTTTACAACAATCTTTTCAATATCTTCTAATGATTTTACCAACCCAATACCACGGATAAAGTAAGCAGTCGGTTTTTTGTCGATATATGCACTACCTGTATTTTCGTTGTTTCTTTCAAGTGCATCAAAGATGTCGGTGAGTGTAAGGTTCATGCTTCTAAGTCTCTCGGGATTTATGGCTACTTCATATTGCTTCACGAATCCGCCATAGCTGTTAATATCAGCTACACCTGTTGTTCCCAACATCTCGCGACGAACCGTCCAATCCTGCAAGGTTCTTAAGTCCATTGGAGAATATTTAGTTTCATATCCCTTTTCTACAGCAAGGCGATATTGGTATATTTCGCCCAAGCCCGTAGAAATAGGAGCCATCTCAATTTTTGCGAGACCCGCCGGGATAATGTCCTCGGCTTCTTTTAGGCGTTCCCCGACTTGTTGCCGTGCCCAGTAGATATCTACATTGTCTTTAAACACAATAGTAGTCACCGACAAGCCTAAACGTGAGATGGAGCGAAGTTCAATCATATTGGGGATATTGGCAACAGCGACCTCAATAGGTGCTGTAATTGAACTCTCGACTTCCTGAACCGCCAACGATGGAGCAAGCGAAATAACCTGCACCTGGTTGTTGGTTATGTCAGGGGTTGCATCAATAGGCAACTGAGTGAGCGAGTACGCCCCCCAGCCAATTAATGCAACTACAAATAAGCCTATAATAAACTTATTCTTTATTGAAAAATTAATAATACGTTCTATCATAATTTAATTATTGATTTATTTTAAATGTACAGTGAAGGAGTGTTGAATCCTGGCAATGATTCCAATTATGAGAATCAAACAGGCCGTAGTAATGAAAAACCATTTTATTACTTGTTTTAGCTGGATTTTATGTTTTTTCACAAGTCATTTATTTTCTTGATTTATAATACTGATTGAATGTTTTTATGTTCTGGAAATAAACAATCTCTGGATTCCCTCGATTTTTTAATCCCAACAAAGCAACTGCTTTGCAAATAGTGTCACCTGAAAGCGGATCCGAGATAAATGCATCTTCCGTAAAGTGGTTGACAAAATGATCATAGCAGTCTTGGTTGCAGAAGGAATAATTTTTCCCTTTGTAACTAAGTTTTATACTTTCATGCTTGAGAAGTTTGTCACCATTCATACATACAAGCTCTGCCGGAACTTGCTTGCCATATAATGCATATTGACGGTAGGTGTATTTTGTATCATGCCAGAAGGTATGAAACACCAAATAAAAAATTACAAAAACGAAAAGCGAGCTAAAACTAATGAGCAACGTCCGATTAAATTTTTTATCTTCGAAAACCTGCCTTTCCCGTAATTCCCTTTTTGTCAGTTTCTTTTTATTCATTTGAACTGAATTTAAAGTACAATAACAAAGTCCTGATATTTCTATCAGAAAAATAAAAATACTAGTAAGAAGAAATTAAACTAAAGCAGGAGGACCTCTATAGGATAGGTGTGTGGAAAGATATTGTTTTAAGATGACAATATCTTTAATTGGAAAAGTAGTTAATAAAACTCTGTCGTAGAGTTTTACCAGATCAAATGCCGCGAAAACGAACAACAAAGCAGTTGATGCAGTATTCGCATTAAAAGTTATTGCATTAGCTTTTGTAAAAACAATATTGTTTAGAGCATGACAATGCTTATTGGCTTCAGAGGAAGACTCACCTCTTTTTTCTGATTGGCAAGAATTGCTATTATTGTGGTCGCTGTATGAATCGAAATGATGATGGTGCGGAATTGTAGAATGAAGTAATATTACCAGACCAGCCAGTAACATTAGAATAAACTTACTATTTTCCCCCATTCTGTTCATAGAAATTTGATTACAACTGTTAGAACAACCGCAAAGATAAGTAAAAAGTTTATGCAACTGAGTTGCAAACTAATCGTTGCAGTTCGAACAAACTCCTTTCACAACCATATTTATATTTTCTACACTAAAATTAACAGGCAGATTGATTAAAGGAATAGGGATGTCACTCAGACAAAATGTATGTTGACATTTTATGCAAAAAAAGTGAACATGTAAATCTTCCGGGTGACATTGGCATGATTCTTTACATAGAGCGTATTTAACTGCGCCAGTTCCGTCGTCTATGCTATGAATGAGTTTCTTTTCTTCAAATGTTTTGAGAGTGCGGTACAATGTAACTCTATCCGATTTATGAAACTTTTGTTCTAAATCAGATAAGCTAATTGCCATTTTCTGTTCCGTTAGAATGTCCAAGACCAATTCGCGCATGGCAGTTGGTTTTATATTTCTACTCGTCAGTTTGTCGTCTGTATCTTTCATAATGCATTTTGAAATATTGGCAAAAATTACAAACTAATATTGCTGATTTTTTCGTTTAACAGTAAATCAGTATTAAAAAAGTCATTCGATTTCGTTGCTTCGGGCATTCCGCTGTCTCGCATTTTCATTTTCTGTCTTCAATTTTCATGGATATTTTCGTCTGTCTGTTGTCGCTAAATTACTGCAGTCGTTTCTGTTTCTTTTTTTTTTTCGGCTTGCTGGTAACACCTAAATATGAACAACTCAATTTCCTGTATGTGCAACTTATTGTTCATACATCCAATTTATCCGACTTGATTATATTTTATTTATGTCTGTAAACTAAGGAGTTAAATTAGATGAGAAAATATGTGTATTAATCAT
>JAYFPP010000152.1:0-2972 GCA_034927635.1 Paludibacter sp. | reverse complement strand
AGACGACGGATCATAAACCTGCGATAAAACACCAAAGCGTACAGGTACTTTAATTTTTTCTTTTGTTGTTCCCAACCACGGATAGGAAGCGATAGCAGCAGAGGCATGTCCCGGCATGCTGATTTCAGGAACAATCTGAATGCAACGATCAGCAGCATAAGCCACAATCTCACGAATATCTTCCTGTGTGTAAAAACCGGCATGAGGTTTCGGATCGAACTTGTTACTCTGATATCTTCTCAGAAAAGCATCATAAGCTGCATTCCCCGTTTCGCCGGGAGTTTTTAAGTCTTTATCTTCAATCTGTGTACTGTCTCTTTTTGAGCCAATCTCCGTTAATAAAGGATATTTCTTTATCTCGACACGCCAACCTGCATCATCTGTCAGGTGCCAGTGGAAAGTGTTCATTTTAAGTAATGCCATTTCGTCGAGCATGCGCTTTACAGTAGCTTTTCCATGAAAATGCCGGGCTTCATCGAGCATAAAGGCACGCCATGCAAAAGCCGGAGCATCGGAAATAAGCAGACAGGGAACTTTCTTATCTTTCACCAGCTGGCGAAGTGTCTGTACTCCATAGAAATGACCTTTAGGTGTAGCAGCTGTAATCAGGATGATTTTTTTGCTAACCTGAAGTGTATAAGCTTCTTCATCAGCAATTTTACCTGATGTAACAAATTTCACTTTTACTCCCTTTTTATTGGCGGGAATATTAAAATCGGATGAAAAATAATCGATGAGCTGACCTGCAACAGAACTTTTATCGGAGACGCTGATGCCAGATGACAGATCGCAGTATCCTTCCGTGATATTGATCTTTTCGGGATAAGGAACTAATTTAAGTGTTTCAGATGCAATCATATATGAACTGAAAGCCAGAGACATTACAGCTAAAAGTATTTTAATTTTTTTCATTACATTTTTTAGTTTATGATTCCATAAAAAGTATATTCACCCGAACCAACTTTAAAACAGGCCTGTTGATCTTCCATTCCGGTGAACTTAGCATACCGGTTCTGTTGATCTTTGATCATTTGTACATTACCATCCTTTACAGGGACATATACCATTGCCTCGCTACCCACTGGAACAAGCACCCTGATTTTTATACGGTTGTTTTCCTTTTCCCACCAGATTCCTGCGTCGCCATAAGGTGTTCTTTTATAGTACGAAGCATGAGTTAACTCTTCAGGAGGATAAGGACGGAAGATTATTTTCCGGTAGCCCGGCTCCGCAGCCACCATACCGGCCACATTACGGTAGAACCAGGTCAGTCCACCTCCAAACATCGGGTGATTTCTGGAGTTTTCTCCGTTCCATTGTTCCCATGTTGTGGTTGCACCCTGAGCAATCCAGTGGCCGAAACCAGGGAAAGTGGTTTTATTCATTGCCTGATAAGCCAGTTCGTTCAGTCCGTTTTCGCATAACACTTCGAACAGGTAGCGCGTGCCAAAAATTCCGGTATCAAGATGTCCGCCCGAGGCAGTCATATCCCTTTGTAAAGATGCCACAATATTTTTTCGAACAGCATCAGTCATACCCATTTTAAGTGCAAAGATATTAGCTCCGTATTTACCAAAAGTACCTTCTTTTTCATTGTAGAAACGTTTCACAAAGGCAGCTTTTGTTTTTTCAGCCAACTGAGCATAATGTGCAGCATCATCCTTCATTCCCAAAACAGCAGCTGTATTAGCTGTATTGTAGGCGCACAGCCAGAAATAAAAGGTATGTACCAGATCAGTCCGGGGGAATTCTCCCGGAGGACACCAGTCACCCAGATTCATCCAGTCGTGTGGTTTATCCTTATCAGGTGCCTGCTGTAGCATGATTCCCTCATCATCAACCCACTGCTGCATATACTTCATATAGCCCTTCATGCCCTCATAAGAATACGACAGAATGTCTTTGTCGCCATAAACCTGATAATATTCCCGGGGCATGATCGCTATAGCCGCACCCCAGGCTACCCCACCCCCGCATCCCGGTTGCCAGGGAGCGCCATTCGGAACATAGCCGGTTGTTTTATCCTGTGCGCCGACCACATCCTCAATCCATTTTTTATAGAATGCTGCCGCATCAAAATTATGTGAAACCGTAGCGATAACTACCTGTCCGTCGCCTGTGTAAGCTGAGCGTTCGCGGTGCGGACAATCACTGGCTATACTTCCGTGCATATTATCGGTCTGGCTTCGCCACCATATCCTGTTGATTTTATTGAACAAATCATTCGAGCAGGTAAAATGGCCCGTGGTTTCTGTTTCGGTATATACAGCCTCCGCAGTAAGCTGATCAGCCCTGAGTTCTTCCGGCCAACCTGAAATCTCAACCGTACGGAAAACAAACCATGTAAACCGGGCAGCATAATTCTCGTTCCCATTACCGCTCAGGGTATAACTATTGTCACCATTGGGCGATTCACTGAGGTATTTAATCCTGATGCGTTGACCACGTGGACCATTGACATTATGCAGACGCAGCCAACCCGAGATTTCTTCGCCAAAATCGACCCTGTAATTCCCTTCACCCGCCATCTTTTCGATCTTCGCAGGTTTAAGTTGCTCCATCACCTTGTCGGAATGGGACATTTGTGCCTTCAGTTTTCCTTCCGGTGCTTTGCGTATTACTGTATTTTCCCAGTTGTTATCATTAAAATCCGCGTTACACCAACCCGGATATTCCAGTCGCGCATCGTAATGTTCACCTTCATACAGCATATCGAAAACTATGGGACTTCGTTCTGCTTTCCACGAATTATCGGTCACAATAGTTTCTTTACTACCATCAGTATAAGTGATTTCGAGCTGAGCAATAAACCGTGGTGTTCCGTATGCCAACACCCATTTCGAAGGTGAATTATAGAAACCATTGCCCAGAATTGCTCCGATGGCATTTTTTCCTTTTTGCAACAATGGTTTCAGATCATAACTAAGGTACATCACCCGATATTCGGTGAAATTGTCGTGCACAGGAATGCC
>JAYFPP010000038.1:0-1598 GCA_034927635.1 Paludibacter sp. | reverse complement strand
ACCACTTCACCAAGCATTACAGCATCTTCATTCAACTGAATGATAAGATTTGTTTTGCCGGCAACAGGCGTTTCTACTTCTTTGTAGCCAACATATTTGACTATAAGTGTTGCATTGGATGAAACGGAAAGAGTGAATTCTCCATCGAAATTGGTGATGGTGCCGTTGTTGGTTCCTTTCTCAAGAATGTTGGCTCCGATGATTGCATCTCCTGTGGTGGCGTCTTTAACAACACCTTTAACGGAGGCCTTTTGTGCCTGCAAAGCAAAGCTACATACAAAAATCCATACAAAGCCTGCTAAAATGCTGAATTTGAGCTTAAAATTCATGTGATTCATGCAATAGTTTATTAAAAGGTTTATAAAATTATCTTTTTGATTAATTATTAATCGGTAACTAAATAATTGTTCTTCAATTCATTTGAGAAAAATGTTTATTTCTTACATGAATATGCGGACAAAAATATAGGTTATCCATAAATAAGCAATCCGGCTTTCCTTTTATTGAGTTAAAAATCGGTGCAAACGTTTGCATTTTAAAATAAATTTTTACCTTTGGTTTTTGCTTCGTTTACATATGTCAATTTTTAACTTTGCAACCATGAAAAAATCACCTATCACCATCAAGGACATCGCACGGGAGTTAAACATCTCGCCATCAACGGTTTCCCGCGCTCTGCAAAATCATCCTGATATCAGTCTTGCTACGAGAGATAGTGTTCAAAATTATGCTAAGCTTCATCATTATAAACCAAATGGACTGGCATTAAGTTTACGAACCAGTAAAAATAATACGATTGGAGTCATCATTCCTGAAATCATTCATTACTTTTTTTCATCAGTTTTGTCTGGTATAGAGGAGGTTGCTGATAATGAGGGTTATAACGTCATCGTCTGTCAGTCGGGTGAAAACTACGAGAAGGAAGTAAGAAATACTGAGGCACTCATTTCCAGTCGTGTGTCGGGGGTACTGGCAAGTTTATCAAAAAACACTACGAATTATGATCATTTTCAGGAGATTGTCGACAGTGATATTCCCCTGGTGTTTTTCGACCGGATTTGTATTGGAATATTGACTGATAAGGTGGTGGTGGATGATTATGCCGGAGCTTATTCGGTGACTGAATATCTTATAAAAACCGGTTGCCGGAGAATTGCGTTCTTTAGTTCTCCCCCTCATCTCGAAATTTCAAAAAACAGACGTAATGGATACCTTGATGCCCTGAGAAAGAATAAGATTGAAGTGGATGAAGGCCTTATAAGGATATGTGATACGCGTGAGGAGGCCATCAGAATAACACCTGAGTTGCTGAAAATGGAAGACCGTCCGGATGGTTTCTTTGCCATCAATGATGAATGTGCTGTGGGAATCTTATATGCTGTGAAACAATCAGGCTTGAAAGTGCCTGAAGATATTTCTATCTTCGGATTTTCTAATGGCGAGTTTGCCAAGGCCTCAGATCCTATGTTAAGTACGGTGGAGCAACATGGTTTCGACATGGGGATGAATGCTGCCAAATTGTTAATTGCAAAGATTAAAGGTGAAACGCACGGACAGTATACCAATAAGATTATTAAAACTAATCTGGTGCTGCGCGG
>JAYFPP010000281.1:0-5355 GCA_034927635.1 Paludibacter sp. | reverse complement strand
ATGTCGGCGATAGTGGCATCTTCAGTTTCGCCTGAACGGTGAGAAGTTACTGAAGTATAACCTGCACGGTGAGCCATTTCGATAGCATCCAGGGTTTCGGTCAACGAACCGATCTGGTTTACTTTGATAAGGATAGAGTTGGCACAACCCAGTTCGATACCTTTTTTCAGATATTCAACATTGGTTACGAATAAGTCGTCGCCTACCAACTGACATTTGTCACCGATTTTTTCGGTCAACAGTTTCCAGCCATCCCAGTCGCCTTCGCCCATACCGTCTTCGATAGAGTCGATAGGATATTTAGCAATCAGTTCGGCTAAGTAATCAGCTTGTTCAGCAGAAGTACGTTTTTTACCGTTAGGACCTTCGAATTTTGAATAGTCGTAGATGCCGTTTTTGTAGAATTCAGAGGAAGCGCAGTCGAGACCGATCATCACATCTTTTCCGGGTTTGTAACCAGCCAGTTCGATAGCTTTGAGGATAGATTCCAAAGCATCTTCGGTACCACCGGCAAGATTAGGAGCAAAACCACCTTCGTCGCCCACAGCAGTGCTCAGGTTACGATCGTGTAATACTTTTTTCAGTGAGTGGAATACTTCAGCACCCATGCGCAGACCTTCACGGAAAGAAGTAGCGCCCACCGGACGAATCATGAATTCCTGGAAAGCAATAGGAGCATCAGAGTGAGAGCCACCGTTGATGATATTCATCATCGGAACTGGCAAAGTGAAAGCGTTGGTTCCACCGATGTAGCGATACAAAGGCAGGCCAAGGTATTCAGCAGCTGCTTTAGCAACAGCCAAAGAAACGCCGAGGATAGCGTTAGCACCGAGTTTCGATTTGGTTTTGGTTCCGTCCATCGCGATCATTTTTTTGTCGATGGCACGTTGTTGCAATGCATCAACACCTACCAAAGCAGGAGCGATTACATTATTAACATTTGCAACAGCTTTCAAAACACCTTTACCCAAATAGCGACCTTTGTCACCATCGCGCAATTCGATGGCTTCGTTTTCGCCGGTTGAAGCACCTGATGGAACGGCAGCACGGCCGATCACACCTGATTCCAACAAAACATCTACTTCTACAGTAGGGTTACCGCGTGAGTCTAATACTTCACGGGCAACGATTTTTTCAATTTTACTCATGTCTGATGATTATGAAATTATTAATTGTTCTTCTTATCTGATAAGGATTACACGGATAAATCTGCATCCTTTTTTACGGCCACAAAGATACGATTATTTTTTGATGAGTGAAAATAAAATTTCAATGAAAAAAGGTAAAATTATCAGTCGAGTTCCACGATGGTTATTCCTGCTCCGCCAAACTGTACATGCTCGTCGCGGGCGCTTTTTACACCATGCACTGTTCCGAGATATTGCCTGATAAGCTGACGCAAAGCTCCTGTACCGGTTCCATGCAAAATACGCACGGAGGATACCCCAACCATCAGCGCGTCGTCGACAAAATACATCACTGCCTGTAAGGCTTCATCACCACGCATGCCGCGTACATCAATTTCCGATTTGAAATTGAGCTTACGCTGCCTTACTTCTTCGGTTACTGTATCAGCAGCATGGAGTTTACGGTTTTCCTTCTTCAACTGATTGTTGCTGATAAACTCTAATTGCGACAGTTTGACCGTCGACTTAAGTTGCCCGAAAGCAACCAGCGCATTTTTATCCTGCAGTTCAAGTATGGTGCCGGTGGCCGACTGATTTTTAAGCCGCACCTGCATCCCTGTGGTAAAAACAGGTTTATCTTCTTTCACAGGAACAGTCTTTTGACGGTTTTGAAGGATGATTTTCGGCTTCCTGACTTCTGCCTCCGGATTGACATTCACTTTATCCTTAAAGTCCTGTAATTCTTTGCGGATAAGTTTTGTCTTTTCTTTATCAGCCTGTGCTTCTTTGATCTGACGGATGGTGTTTTCAATCTTCGCATTAGCTTCGGAAAGCAATTGCTGCGCTTCAGCTTTGGCTTTCTGCGTAATCTCTTTTTTCTGTTTATTGATCTCCGCCATCTCCGATTCATACTTCAGCACCAGTTCTTCCAGCTTCTTTTCTTTGATTCGGATTTGCTGACGTTTGTTTTCCCAGTAACGTTTGTCACGCACAATGTCCTGCAAATGTTTATCATAATCAAGATGCTCGGAACCTACTTTATCAGCAGCATCAGTTATCAGATCTTCGGGCAAACCTATTTTTCGGGCAATCTCAATGGCAAAAGAAGAACCCGGATTGCCAATCTGCAACTGAAA
This sequence comes from Paludibacter sp., assembly GCA_034927635.1. Lineage (GTDB taxonomy): Bacteria > Bacteroidota > Bacteroidia > Bacteroidales > Paludibacteraceae > Paludibacter. The sequence goes on along the minus strand of JAYFPP010000281.1, from coordinate 3,092 downwards.
CAACGGCTGCAGGTGCTGACGGTCGTACAACATGGCGCCGTTCACAATCCCTTCGGCATCTTCAGCAAAATGCTTGAGGTTGGTATAATGAGTGGTGATAACACCAAAAGCTTTATTCCGGTTGAATCTTTCCAGCGTTGCTTCGGCGATGGCGCCACCTATCATCGGTTCCGTTCCTGTTCCGAACTCATCAATCAGCAGCAGGGTTTTTTCCTGACTGTTACGGACAAAGAACTTCATGTTGAGCAGATGCGAACTGTAGGTTGAAAGATCGTTTTCGATGGATTGCTCATCGCCTATATCGATAAATAAACGTTCGAAGATACCGCAACGGCTGCTATCGTGTACTGGTATCAGTAATCCGCATTGCAACATGTATTGCAGCAACACCACTGTTTTCAGACACACCGATTTACCGCCGGCATTCGGACCTGAGATCAACAGTATCCGCTGCTTCTCATTCAGCACAATATCCAGCGGAACTATCTGCTTATTTTGTTTCTGTAAGGATAAAAAAAGCAGGGGATGTATGGCCTTGTTCCATTCCAGCTGACAAACATCATCCATTCGTGGTTTAATGGCATGAATCTGTTCGGCAAACAAAGCTTTACTGCGTAAAAAGTCAATTTCGCCGAGGAAATACTGTGATTGTACGATTTGCTCTGTGTAAGGACGTACAAAATTCGTGAATTCAATCAGGATACGGATGATTTCCCTCCGCTCCTCACCTTCCAGTTCGCGAATGCGGTTATTGGCCTCCACCACCTGAGCCGGTTCGATAAAAACCGTCTTGCCACTGGCCGATTCATCATGTACTATCCCTGATATTTTTCTTTTGAAGGCCGGCGAAACAGGGATTACCAAGCGACCTTCGCGTACGGTGGGGGTAACATCTTTTTCGACATAACCATCCACCTGCGCCTGTCGTAGTATGGCATTCAGCGAACGGGAAACCGAACTCTGCACCTGCAGCATTTCCCTGCGGATGCGTGCCAGCTCATGCGTAGCATGATCCTTTATCTTTCCGAATTTATCAAGTATGCCATCAATCTGGCGGATGATTTCAGGAAAAAGATTGATGCCAACCAATAAGTTGTGCAGATGCGGATAAAGCGATACATCCTGTTTGGTAATATAATCCACCATCCTTCGCACCGCCTCCAACGCCCTGCGGAGTTCAAAGACCTCCCGTTCATCCAGAAACAGTCCTTCTACCCGTACCCTCGACAAGCCCTGGCGAACATCAAAAAAATCGCCTATAGGAAGCGCCTCGTCGTCATTGTTCATCAGGCGTAACATTTCATCGGTCTCGCCGAGCCACTTCATCACCAAACTAAAATCAGCAGAAAAGGCAATGTCATCCACCTTTTCTTTCCCCAGTGTAGAAATACATTTCTCCTGAAGGATAAGGCGGATAGAAGTAAAATCTATTTTATATTCGAAATTTTGTGGGTATAACATGGTGTATTTAATCTATGCAACAAAGGTAATACTTCCGAATTCATTTTCGAAAAAGCAAACCATTTTTTTCCAAGATCTTTAAGTGAGGCACCAATATGATAAAGTTCAGTCTGATCGATAATCAGAAAACGATCATGTGCCTGTTTCATTTCAATGATTTCTACAGGTTCATATTGCTGATTAAATTTTTCAACATCCAAAGCCATATGTTTGTTTAACTGCCTTGTGTATATGGTTAAGTTTACGCCTTCATTTCTTTTGGAAAACATTGTCAGCACTTTATCATCAATATAATTATCGATAAGAATAATCGATTTTGTAGCTTTACGGATCAGGTCGGAAATAAATTTATAGGCATCAAACATCTGACCATCAAAGAAGATACCTTTTTCAGGCTGGCTTTGTTTTTTATCCAAAGCTTTTAGGACATTGTCTAGTGTTTGGTCAGTTTTCAATTGCTTAATTTCCAATAAATCCAAACGTTGAAAAATTTGGGCATTATTTAAAATAAACTTCCGCATAGATACAAATGCCCGCATAATCTGCAAACTTACCTGAACGGCCGTTTTACTTCGCAAAACACCTGAAAGCATTGCTACTCCTTGCTCTGTAAAAGCATAAGGGCGCTTTCTTATCCCCATTTTTTCTTTATTGGATATCACAATTTGTGATATCCAATAGCTAAACTCATCATCGGATAATTGGAAACAAAATTCTATTGGAAAACGATCAATATTTCTTTTAACTGACTGATTAATCGTTCGGGTTTCAACACAATACAACAATGCCAAGTCCCTATCAATCATCACCTGCAATCCACGAATCGTAAAAATCCTGTTATCTATATTTAAATCAGGTTGTAAAACATCTAAATTATCCATATGAAAAAATTTAAAAGGGTTAGGAATATTGAGGTTCAAACAGACACAAAAATACAATTATTATCAAAGCAATCAGTCATAAAAAAACTAAAATCCCGAAACTCTTAAATAGAATCCCGGGATTAAAAATATCAATAAACAACTATACTATTATCACACTATTATCACACCATTTTCTCCATCGCCCCCCACAACTTATCATCCCCGGGCACAGGAGCAGTAATCTGAATCAGTTCTTTTGAAACCGGATGGATAAACTCAACGTTCCTGGCATGCAGAGAGATACCTCCGTTAGGATTGGAACGCGGAAAGCCGTACTTGAGATCTCCTTTAATAGGACAACCCATCTTGGCGAGTTGGCAACGAATCTGGTGGTGACGACCAGTTTCGAGATGCACTTCGAGCAAAAAGAAAGTATCCGATTTGGCAATTAATTTGTAAGATAAAGCAGCTTGCTTGGCATTCGGCACCATCTTATCATAGGCCATGGATTTATTTTGTTTCTCGTTGCGCACAAGAAAATGTTCCAGTCTGCCTTCGGGATGCTCAGGCTGGGTTTTCACAATCGCCCAATAGGTCTTCTTTACTTCCTGATTACGGAACATATCGTTGAGACGTGTAAGCGCTTTGCCTGTTTTGGCAAACAGCACCACCCCACTCACCGGTCTGTCGAGACGATGGGTTACGCCGAGAAATACATCACCGGGCTTATTATATTTTTCCTTCAGATACTTCTTGATAGTATCCGAA
>JAYFPP010000058.1:0-5658 GCA_034927635.1 Paludibacter sp. | reverse complement strand
GAACCTCCCAGAATATTAACCAGACCTTTGGCAATTGTCAAACCTAAGCCACTACCATCGTAACCCCGGGTATCAGAGGTTTCCTCCTGAGTGAATAAATCGAAAATCAGGTCCAGCTTATCAGGGGAGATACCCGAACCGGTATCCTGAACAAAGAATTCAATGCTCCCGGGAAGAACACGATAACCACTGATAATAATGCCATCTTTGGTGAATTTATAAGCATTGCTTAGCAGAATATTTAAGATCTTTCGTATAAATTTACTGTCAGATTGGATGCTCAGATCAGCATACTGTTTAGGTATTTCTGTGACAAAACGGATATTCTTTCCTGATTGTAAAGGCCTGGCCTCTTCAATTATTTCTTCGAACAAAGGCTTAACTGCAAATTCTTTTTTGTTTACCCGCATGGTTCCCGAAACAATCATCGCCATATCCATATAATCAGTAACTGTGTTCATCAGGCGATTACCCGACTCCGTCATTATTTTATAATATTCTTTCCGCTTCTCCGGTGAGAGTTTTTCATCGGACAAAAAATGTCCGAATCCGAGAATTCCATTTAAGGGAGTACGGATTTCGTGGGATATGTTATTTATAAAGGCTGTTTTAAGTTTATCGTTTTCTTCTGCTTTTTCTTTGGCTTTAACTAATTCCTGCAACATTATCTTTCTCTCCGAAATATCATGTATTATAGTATGCAGGAAATGTTTCCCTCCATAATCGATAATACTGCTGAATATCTCAACATCAACCACACTGCCGTCGGCTTTAGTATGTTTAATTTCGAATTGGTTTTTTTTTAGCTTTTGCGCATCTTCCATTTCTTTTTTCAACATCTCCAGTGATACGATATTGATTTGTGACAGCGTCATTTGCTGTAATTCATCTACCGACCATCCATAAAAATCTGCTGCCGACTTATTTGCTTCAATAATCTTTCCGGTTTCAGGATCCAGTATTAATTTTACGGCCGTATGATTATGAAAGATATTACGGAATTTTTCTTCGCTTTGTTTAAGTTCGACTTCTGCTTTAAAGTGGGCTGTTTTTTCTTTAGCCTCATCAAGCGCTCTTTTTACTGCGAATGGAAGTCTTTCAGGTCTGTCTTTGAGCACATAATCTACTGCACCTAATTTGAGTAAATCAATGGCCGTTTCTTCACCAATAGAGCCTGAAATGCAAATAAACGGAACTTCAGGACAGATCCTTTTGCTGACTTCTAACGCCCCAAAGGCATCAAAGCCCGGGAGACTGAAATCTGATAGAATGATATCATAGCAATTTTCACGCAGTTTTTTTGTATATGCTGCTTCATTTTCTACATGCGTTAAATCAAGGATATAACCCACATCCGTCAGCAATTCCCGGATCAATTCCATATCTTGCATTGAGTCCTCCAGCACGAGGATCCTGAGATTTATATTTTTCATGTCCTTATTATTATCCATTACATAGCATTAATCTTGAACCACAAAAGGTACCACTTGTCCCGGTTTATCGGGAAAAGGAAGACTAAGGGAACAAAAAAGGGAAATATTTATTATTGAACCATATAAGTCACATGAGTACACTTTAGTTCTTAGTTTTTAACTCTTAGTTATTCTTTTGTGTTCCCTTAGTCTTCCTTTTGCGGTTAATAAATTTTATTCGCATTGCGGCTGTTCATTCAGCATCGCCCAGAAAAACCCGATTTGTTTAACAGCATCAAGGAAATCGCTGAAGTTAACCGGTTTTACCACATAGGCATTTACGCCCAGTTCGTAGCATCTTTTCAAATCAGGTTCTTCACGTGATGAGGTAAGCATCACCACAGGAAGTGTTTTAAATTTCTCATCGGCACGAATAATTTCCAGCACCTCGATACCGTCCATACGGGGCATTTTGATGTCGAGCAACATTACGACCGGTTTTCCTTTTTTTCTGTCCTTAAAGCGGCCCTCATAATTGAGATATTCTATGGCCTCAACACCATCTTTCACGACAATTACATTGTTTGCCAGATTGTGCTCCGACAAAGCTTCAAGGGTAAGTTCCACATCCTGCGGATTGTCCTCGACCAGCAAAATAGTTTTTAATTCAATCATAAAGCTTAAGTATTCTTTTGTGACTTATCCGGTTAATATATAATTCTGACAGACAAAAAAGTTTAGTCTTCCCTGTTTTTGGGTAAACTGAAATAAAACGAGGCTCCTTTATCAGGCTCAGCTTCCGCCCAAACCTGACCATTGTGTTTATGTATAATGCGCTGTACATTAGCCAGTCCGATACCTGTTCCTTCGAATTCGGTTTGCGCATGCAGTCGCTGAAATACACCAAATAATTTATGTGCATATTTCATATTGAATCCTACACCGTTGTCGCGAATAAAGAATACCAGGTATTTATTTTCTTCATAATGCCCTATTGAAATTTCGGCTGTATCCTTGTTGCGTGTGTATTTGAGAGCATTGTCAATCAGATTCGTCCATACTTGTTTCAATAAAGGATAATCAGCAACTACTCCCGGTAAAGTTTGTATGTCCCAGTGTATCTTTCGGTTTCCTATATCAGGCTTTAAATCTTCAAACACTTCTTTCAGCAGTTTGTTCATATCAGTACTCTCCCGGTGCACTTCCTTGCGACCGGTACGTGAAAACTGAAGCAGGTCGTCGATAAGTGTCCCCATTTGTTTGGAGGCATTGGTGATGGTAGCCAGGTAATGTTGTGCTTTTTCGGGTAACTGATCGTTAAACCGCTGGTTGAGTAAATCTACATAACCATTGATATGACGAAGCGGAGCTCTTAAATCGTGCGAAACCGAATAACTGAATGCTTCCAGTTCCTTATTCGAAGCTTCGAGTTGGGCAGTGCGCTCTTTCACCTTTTCTTCCAGCTCTTCGTTTAATTTGAGAATTATCTCCTCTGCTTTTTTTCGTTCGGTGATATCGACCGAAAGAATGAAAACTCCTTCAGGAACCGGCTGTATACTTAAATCGAACCAACCGGAGGCGCCATCGGGAAAAGTAAATTCATTCTCGAAATGATGAACTCTGCGGTTTTCAAGACAATCCTTTATGAGATAAAAAACCTGGGTTCCTTCGATTCCCGGCCACATATCCATGTAACGTTTTCCCATTAATTCCTCATTCGGACGTCGGTTGTGTATTTCTGCAGATGCATTGATGAAAATGTAACGCCAGTCGAATCCGATGATTTGGCATCCTTCAATCATGTTCGACAAAGTTGATCGGAATCGGATTTCCTTTTCGAGAAGTTCCTGTGCAGCTTTAATACGTTCAGTCGTTTCCCATGAAGTTCCCAATAAGCCCCATTTATCGTCGGACGCCAGTTTGATGCGATGAAGCGACCAGGAAAAATAGGCATCTTCCAAAGGTCCATCAGGCGAACGTTGGATTTTGTTCAGTTCATCATCCACATGATATGTTTTTCCTGTTCTGAGCACTTCGCGACAAATAGCGCTGAAATTCTGTCCGGTTTCAGGCCATAGTTCATCCCAGGTTTTGCCAATCATTTCTTTACCCGGAGCTATTGCCTGATAATTCGGATTTACCAGTTCAACCCGTAAATCGTCACCATTCAGTACGCAAACCGCTGCCGGCAAATGGTTGATAACTGTTTCGAGCAACATGCGTTGTTCCTGAATCTCAGTAAGGGCTTTTCTTCGATCAGTGATGTCTTCATAAACACCTAATATCCCTGTACTATTCCCCTCTTTATCGAACATTGGAAGTTTGGTCGTGTCAATCCATAATCGTGTGCCATCGTGCTTTTGCAAAGGCTCAACAATGTGTAATTTTGGTTTTGCCGAGTCAACTACCTCCTTGTCATCAGCGCGGTATGCTTCTGCCTCCTTTTTGGGCCAGGGTAAATCGAAGTCGGTTTTGCCAATTATATCGGAAGGATTTGTCAGTCCTGCTTGGTTGGCAAAGGTCTTGTTACATCCTAAATAAACACCTTCTTTATCTTTCCAGAATATTGACTGCGGTACAGTGTCCAGTATGTAATTCAGCATTGAATTACTTTTGTAAATAGCTTCTTCGGCCAGCATATGTTCTGTCTTTTGAAATGCCATGTCGCTGATGAGCTGCGTCATGTTCAGTAAAAAGTCCATGGCTACCTTGACTTTTTCTTTTGGCATTATAGGCACTTTACTGAGTGACTCAAGGTACGATGTTTCATCGAATCCGAATTCTTTTGCTTGTTTCTTAAAAAAAGTAAGATTGGGAGGCTCAAAAAAGAACTGTCCGGAGAATAGATTAGCGATGTGCTCTCCCCTGATCATAATCGGAACCGCCACATCAACCAGTCCGTTCAGACACTGGTAGAAATGATATTTTTCGCCCTCAGCCATTTTATTTGCCAGCAAAGTATCGCTGATGGTGCATCTTTTTGAAGTCTCGGGATGTACCCGGTGAAATTCGGTACACAGCTGTCGCCATCCCGATTTGGAGATGATATTTCCTTCAAGATCCAGTATAGCGGTCACAAATCCGGTTGATTTGTTGAATCCTTCGAGTAGAGAATCGACTTTTTCAAAATCGATAATGTCCAGAATATTTGTTTTCATCGTTGAGTCAATTTAAGGTTTATGCACAGATCGGCGATGAAGTTTCATCTTCTTTCGGAGGATGAACGGCTCAAATTTAAATATTATTTTTAAATTAACAATATTATTTTAGATATATATTCACATTATATACCTAAAGAGGCGTTGGGAGTGGGTTTGGGGAAACAAGAAGGAGAAGCTGCAAAATAAATCTTTTGTTGCCGGAAAAAGTGTTCTGGTTTTGCCAGAGACCATAAAAGGGTAATTGACAATGAAGTTAGAGCTTAATGACGTGATGAGGGTTTCCTGTGAAGATACGTGACGTAACTCTGCGTCACACCAAGACGCAACCTTACGTCAAGTCATGACGTAACTTTACGTCAACCCTTGACGCAACTCTACGTCACACCCTGACGTAACGTTACGTTCTATTGTGACGTAACCTTACGTCTTACATTAACACTTATCCCTGCATAATGATACATAAGTGAGGACCTGACTGTAGATAGAGGCAAGGATTAGTTTATCTTCAGGATTATGCCGAACCGATAGGTGCGTGGTTGTTTTGTCAGGGTAGATCCGTTGGAGTATTGGGTGATCATTTCCAGTTGATACTCACCCGCTTCCATCGATTCAGGAAGGATAAAGATAATGTTTTTTGGGAAATTAGCCACCAGGTGTCGGGTAGTCAGGGTGGTGATTGTTCCGGTAGAAGTGTTGGTCAGTGTGATACCATTCGCTTCGCTGTCGCCTGCAATTTTCAGTTTAACGCCCTTCAGCTCCACTGCATTGCCACGGGTAAGGCATTCATTTATTTTGCCTGTTGCCAAATCCTTCACGGTATTTATGGTTGTCTTTACCGGCGCCATACCGCGAACTTTCACTTCAATATTCTCCATTTCCCTGTAAAGCCGGGTGGTAGGGCTTACCTGCAATATAATTTTGTGTTCATTGCTGTCCCATTCAGTTTTATCTGAACTGAAAGTGCCATTCACCGCCAGTTTGAAAACGCCCGGTCCGAAGTTTACCGAAGCGCCGTTGAGCAATTCTTCCTCTGCAATATCGTGCAGGATATTGATGGCAGCTTTGAGGGTCACCGGATTCAGGTC
>JAYFPP010000237.1:0-6309 GCA_034927635.1 Paludibacter sp. | reverse complement strand
GCAGTTTCATCCCTGTAGGCCTGACAGAAGATATTCACGAGAATAAAATGACCATAAGCCCGACATAACAACGCTTCTCCTTTTTGAGAATCAAGTTCTGCATCGGGATCTTTTAGTTGCAATGCGTCAATGGCTTTTAATGCATGATTTGCTGTACTAATAGCTGCATAACACTTTTCCCATACATGCGATGGGCTATCTTCCTCTGTTGAAGAAGTCACCTCGCTCCAGCTGAATATTTCATCATGCATCCGCTCAAAAGCAGCCAGATTAACCGGCAGGATGGCGTTGTTATCCACAAAATTATCAGAACTTAACTCGGCCAATACCGAATAATTGGAGCCGGGATATGCCGACACCAGCAGTTGCGATATTTTCTTTTCTGTGTCGATTTGTGTTCTGTTATCCGGCAGTGTATCAAGAAAACCCTCGCAGGAAGCAAAAGCCGATACAAATGCCACATACAATATATATTTAAATCTTTTCATCTTATTTTACCTAATGTGACTCATGTGGTTAAAAAATTCACTTTAACAAAATTAAATCCCGAATCGTACGGATAAAGTAAACTGTCTCGGCATTGGTGTTGCTACCCCGCCACTGTTGAAAAACTCAGGATCCTGACCATTCAGCTTTTTATCGGCATACAATAAAAACAGGTTGGTTGCCTGAAGTTTCAATTGCATATTGTTAACTTTAAGCGGCTGTGTCCATTTCTTTGGCAAATCATAGGCCAGCGAAATTTCTTTCAGTCTTACAAATCCGCCATCTGCAATGCGTTGATCCGAATAGTTATAAGCGTTATAAGCATAACTCAAACTTGAATATTTCTGGTATTCTCTTGTACTGGCAATCACAGGTACTGAAGTATAATCCTCATCCCCCGGCAACATCCAGCGATTTTTAAACTCTTTCGGCAAGGAGCTTAAATCTGTATACCGGGCAGCAAACACCGGATTCAAACGCACTTTGTTACCAAATGAATAAGTAATGAAGACATTAAGTTTCAAACCATGCCAACTGAAGTTATTCCCCAGACTTCCCGTAATTGTTGGGTCTGATGGACCTTCATATTTGAGGAAACCCAGCTTCTCAAACTCCTGAAAATTGATATCTGTAAGAGTCACTTCCCCATCCTGATTGATGAAAGTGGGTAAGCCTTCCTCGTTCAAACCAGCAAAAGGAATAGAAAACAATGACCTTACCGGGTAACCTTTAAGGGCATAACCCGAACCTGATACCAATTGTATCACATTCGAACGCGAATCAAGTTCCGTGATTTTGTTCACCGCGTTTGAGAAAATAAAGTCGGTATCCCAGCTAAAATCTTTATTATTTATGTTCTTAGTGGAGACCGTCAGCTCCACCCCGTTCGACTTCATTGAAGCAACATTTGCATATTGAGCAATCTCACCACCAGCACCATTAGTATAAATCAACCCTATCAGATCAAAATTGTTACGGACATAGAAATCCGCTTCCACATTAATACGATTTTTCAGGAAACCCAGACTCGTTCCGATATTAAATTCATGTTTCTTTTCATAGGTCAGGTCACTGTTTTCATTTTGTTCCTTGTTAATTCCCGGCTCAGCAACACCTGCAGTCGGTCGCCAGGGAGTATAGCTTTTAAATACTGCCAGCGAGTTTGTCACGAAATCCGGCCCCCTGTCGGCCGTCAGCGAATACGATGTTTTAAGCGAAGCAAAAGACAAGAGCGAACCCGGTGAAGCATCAAACCATTCCTCTTCATGAGCATTCCAGGCCCCAGAAACGTTCCAGGTTGGCAACCAGCGGGCTTCACGCGATCTCCCGAGTTTATTTGAGCCCTCATATCGACCTGTACCATTAAAGGTGTATTTACCCATATAAGAATAGGTTCCGGAGCCAAAGAAAGCCACATCACGGGTATAGGTCGAAGTATTGGTATAATAATCAGCATTTTCTTCTTTGCCTTGTTTGAATACATTCGGGTCGTAGAAAGGAATACCGCCATTATCGTATTGATAGCCCCAACCCCTGAACCAAATGCGCTGGCGGTCGACCGAACCGGTCTCCATCCCTCCAAACAGATTCACGATATGAGTATTATCAAAGGATGTATTATATGTTGCCGAAGCCCTGAAATCAACCCCTTTCATGCTGTAGGCTGTACGATTGTAAATACCGCCTTCGGGTAAAATAGAAACAGGCACTAAATACGGGTCTTCCGGATCTGTGTACAACAGGGGATTTCGTTCCGCAATGGTCGCATCTTCAGGGTAAATACCTGCACGATAAGCTTCCGCCTGATTCGAGTGATCTTTAATGTGGTGCTCCTGTGAAGATGACTGGTATTTGATCGCCGCCAGCAGGTTTGCTTCCAGTCCTCGGGCCACTTTCCAGCTCAGTTCCGTCTGAAATTTCAGATCAGCCACATTCAGATCGATATAGTTGTTCTCCAGTTCATGAAAAATATTGAATGCAGCGTAATTACGCGTATAGAACTCATCAGGATCGAGTGTTCTCGAAGTATTGAGGGCAAAACTATAAGGATTGATATCAAAATCCCTTTTCACTTCACCGCTCACCACATCCACATCCTGACTCAATGTTCCCGGCGCAGTTTGTTTACGGTAAGATCCTGTAGTTAGTAAACTCAGCGAGAGTTTGTCAGAGATATTATACGCCCCGTTGACATTGGCCGTATATCGCTCAACAGAAGATGCTTTTGTCCAGCCCGGATCATCGAATACCGAAAGTGAAACATAAAATTTTGCTTTATCTGTTCCCGATGATATGCTGACCGCGTGATTCTGCGTAAGATTATTATTAAACAGCAGGCTGAACCAGTCCGTATTCCGGAACTCGGCTTCACGCAGGTAGCCATTCTTAGCGGCATCCGTATTCTCAAGTCCGTATTTCCCGTTCTTATACTGATTGATCAACTGATACATTTTTCCATACACTCCGGTATTGGCTGCACCGGCAAGCGTTGTAAACTCAAGCCAGCCTTTGCGTTCCATTTCCTGATAAATACCCATTTGTTGTTGCGAATTCGAGATATTAAAATCCGAATAGGACGGAATCAAACGGGAAGTAAACTCCCCGGTATAATTCACACGACTGACACCAGCTTTCCCTTTCTTTGTAGTAATCACGACCACGCCAGCCATGGCACGTGCCCCGTAAATGGAAGTCGCCGAGCCATCCTTCAGTATCTGGAAGCTTTCGATATCATCTGCATTAATTCCTGCAATAGCTGAAGAGATAAGCGTTTCAGCATTTCCCGATGATAACTCATCGCTCGACACATCCACAGCATCTTCCATCACTACCCCATCGACTACCCAAAGCGGTTTGGAGTTGCCATAAATTGAAGTTGCACCACGCACCCTGATTTTGGGAGCAGTACCAAAAGTTCCTGAGACATTCTGCACCGACACACCAGCCGAACGTCCCTCCAATGCGCGACTAACATCAGTGATCCCATCAATTTTGGTTTTCGCCGCATCCAGTTGGTCGGTCGCTCCTGTAAAAAGTCGCTTGTCTACTTTCAGCATACCTGTTACCACCACCTCATCCAGTTCTTTCGAATCAGCCATCAATACTATATTCATTGTGGGCCTTGCTTCCACTTCACGGGTCTTCATCCCGATATAAGATACTACCAATATCTTATTCGACGAAGAAAGAGTGATCGAAAATTTACCATCAATATCGGTGACAGTCCCCAATTGCGAATTCCCTTTTGCCACCACTGTAGCGCCAATCACCGCATCACCGGCTTCATCCTTAACAATCCCGGTAACATGTACCGTCTGTTGAGCAAAAGCAATTGCACCTGAAAGAAATATTAACAGACTTATTATTTTTATTCTTATCATAAAATGAATCTACAGTTGTTTTTTTTACAGAATGGCAAAAATACATATTTTTATTAATGTTCGTACCTTTTCAGGAATAGAAAGAGAATAATTATCAATAATTTGAATTATATTTGCTTTTTAAAAAACAAAAATATGAAACAACTCTTTAAAATCAGTTTCCTTTGGGTACTTTTGGCAGCCATTTTTATGTCATCCTGCGAAACCAGTGAAGTAACCAACATTAATTTCGACAAGGCCACTATCTCATTGAAAGTCGGCCAATCAGACTCAATCAGCTCAACCATTGCTTATTCAGGAGAAATAAGCGACATCCCACACGAATGGATCGTGGAAAACCCGGATATAATTTCTATTACCGAGAAAGATCCTGCAACATCAAACGGAGCAACCAGTGGCACTTCTTTAGAGAAAGTTGTGGTTATTAAAGCACTTAAAGCCGGCTCATCAAAAGTAACCCTCAGCATTGACGGAAAGAAACTTTCGTGCCAGGTGACCGTGGATCAGCGTGTATTTACTTTTAATCGGGCACAGGCTTCCAACTGGGGAGATTTTTATGACACCGGAACCAACAATTTCGATATGTATCTCATGGAAAATACATTATCATTTAACTCCGAAGGAGAAATTCAGGGGGACGGTAATCTGATTTATCTGGATTTTTACCTTCCACTGACACAAAACACTTTGAGTTCCGGTGATTTCACTCTTGCCAATACCGGAGAAATCAACACTTTTTATCCCGGAGAACTTGTCGAATCTGAAGGACAAAATTATACTTTCGGTACAAGATTAATTAATATTGAAGGGAATACATCCACCATTTCTTTCATTAACGACGGTAGTTTCACCATTGTTAAGAATGGAACAATGTTCGCTGTTGCCGGAGAGTTTACATTAGGAAATGACGAAGTTATTCAGTTCAGTTATATCGGTATGGTTGAAGAGCTGGACAAGCGTGAAGAACCCGTTGAAATCAATCCCAACATGACCAAAGGCTTGCTGGTATATTACGGCGATGCTTATCAGACTGGCACGACAAATAACTTCAATTTATACCTTGGACCTGAAACAGTTGTTTTTGAAGATTCGGTATGGAATGGCGACATTCTTGTGCTTGAATTCAACACAGATTTAACCGCAACAAATTCAATCCCGGCAGGTACCTACAACATGATGGGCGAGCAAATATCACCTTTCTCGCTGGTATATGGCTATACAACCGAAGGTGGCGATAACTGGGGAACATGGTATTATGGCGAATCGACAAAGAAAATTAAAACCGGCAATATGGTCGTAAGTAGCACGGGCGACATCTATACTATTCAATACGAATTATATGACAGGTTCGGATCGAAAATATGGGGAACTTATACCGGAACGCCGCAATACATTAACGCAACACAAAGTAGTTCAGGAGTAGCCCCATCGTACGTGAAGGGAAATAAAACAAAGAATACTCAGCTAACAAAAAAGGTATTAATTAAAAATGACCGGTTGAAATCAAGGAAGCCGGTGAAGTTCTGAGAAATTATCTTATCAGCTTTCTCACAGTATTCTGAATAAACTGTACCAACAAGCTTATCAAAAATTTACAATATTGACAAACCCCCCGGTGATAAGTCTCACCGGGGGGTTTGTTATTTAGTTCAGGAGAATGAACATTCCACTGCAAATAATTTGTCACGAATGTAAAATAGTCTCCTTTAGCCATTAAATTCTGCTACAAGCAATATCTCAGGTTAGGACAAAAAAAACAACTGTCAACAGGCAGAACCTGTTAACAGTTGCATATATTCAGACTTTATTTAGCCACCAGATGGTCATTACAACCAAATGATTAGTCTTATTTCACTACAATTGGTGGTTTTTTTCCAAGATCTTCAGGGAAACCGGTATAACGGTAACCGCTCATAGTCCAGTGTTCTTCCCAACCGTCCATATTAGCAAGACTACCTTCAACAATTCTCCATGAATATGTTGCACCTGTCTGATAACTTTCAATTTCAAAACCATCATGAAAAAGAGTTGCTTTCAGATAAACACTATCAGATTTGTTACCACCGGGAGTAGTTGCAGCAGCTTTACTAACAAATGCTGAATCTACTTTGATACGGGCATAAAGGGTCACACAATTCTTCTTGAGACCAGCAGAAGCAGGAGCAGCAGGAGGATATGCAGCAAGACTGCCGTTTGTATTTAATACATAGGTTCCACCGTCTTCAACCAAATAGGTATCCTCTGCTGTATTAAAACTTGCAGCATTACCCGTTACATTCAGTTTTGCTTTGATATGTGTTCCTGCAATGGAAAAATTATCAATCCAGATTTCATTAGCTGCATTCTTAGCTGTATTGAATATCCACATTTCCATACCATCACTCAAAGGCACATCATCAGAGGAATACTCTTCGCATGTAGCCGAAACCACAAAACGTCCATC
>JAYFPP010000176.1:0-1543 GCA_034927635.1 Paludibacter sp. | reverse complement strand
TCTCAACACCTGAATGCTTTCAATGTCGGCTGAATTCAGTTCGTGCATCCCGCTTTTTGTAGGTACGCCATCAATGATATACAGCGGGTCGTTACTGTTGAGGGTACCGATACCGCGGATACGTACTGTTGCAGCACCACTTGGGTTTCCATCCGAACTGACATTTACACCGGGTATTCTTCCCTGCAACGATTTTATCGGATTGTTTTCAGACTGTTTCATGATTTCGCCAATATTAACGACTGAAACGGCTCCGGTCAAATCTGCTTTCTTTTGTGTTGTGTAACCGGTTACAACTACCTGTTCGAGCATTTTGGTATCAAATTCCATTGCAACGTTTACTGCGGTGCGGTTTCTTACATTCACTTCAATGGTTTTCATTCCTACCATTGAAAAAACCAGGATCTGATTTTCAGGTTTTGCTTCAATCTTAAATACTCCATCAAGATTAGTGATTGTTCCGGTTGTCGTTCCTTTTACCATGACGTTTACCCCGATCAATGGTTCACCATCTTCTGATGATGTGACTAAACCGCTGACAGTGCTGGTCTGAGAAACCACATTTGATGATATCAGGATTAGAATAAATGATAAAAGCAGGTGTGTAAAATAATAGTGCTTCTTCTTTAGATTCATGTTATTAGTGATTAGTGTGTTTTGTGATATGATTAAAAAAGGTCGTTAAAAATAATACGTATAAATTGTGTGAGTTTTCACATTGCAAAAATATGTCTGCAATTTACCTTATCCTGTAAAATTTGTTACATCTTATGGCAATTTTGATACAATATTAAAAAATTCATCAGGCATATTATTGGTGTTTATCATCAAAAAAAGAGATAACTCCTTTGATTACAAAGAAATTATCTCTTTTAATAAGAATTGAAACCCTAAAATCCGGAATAATAAGAATAATCAGATTAAATGACCTGATTATCTCCCCGACTCATCCAACACTTTAGTATATTTTTTCAGAACTTTCAATACAAAATACAACACACCAGTAAGCAAAGTCAACCACAAAATCCAGTTATTATCCACTTTTACAGCCATAAAATCAAAAGAATAACGGATGTTATGAAAGATAAACAGCAACAGGAAAATTGCAAAAACACCATTCTTCTCTTTCTTAAGAATTTTCTTAAAGCTAAACGGATATTTGGATTTCACCCTGTTTTTGCATGAAGGAATAAACGCAGGAGTTGCAGCAGCCCAGTCCAGATAGGGTTGTCCGAACTTACGACGCAGGAATTGTTCTTCGGCGTACATGATTCTTTCGTAATAAATCCAGTAAGCCAGCATAAAAACAAAGATAAACCAAACATTGGCGATTAATATCACCGCACCTGCCCACATAAAGAAGTTTCCCAAATAAAGCGGGTGACGCACGGTAGAATAAATCCCGGTGGTATTAATTTCATCAGCTAACTGGGTTTTGGTATTTCTTCCTGAGGTGTTAGCAGGCGAATGGCCAACAGCAATGATCCTTATCAACAATCCGAGACCGCTGACAGCCACGGAGATGTACTCAATCGTGCGATAG
>JAYFPP010000202.1:0-9383 GCA_034927635.1 Paludibacter sp. | reverse complement strand
GATGCAGCATCAATCTTGTTGTCAGCCATACCGGAATAATAATACTCTGATGAAGCGGTTTTTGTTTCGGCATTCACTGTAAATTCATCCAGATTCACTACCAGCATGCCTCCTTCATTATAATATTTTTCCTTCGATAAGTTGAGGTATTCCTCATGAGTGTCCACTGATATCTCTTTACTAAAAGGAATCTTATTTGTTGTCGAAGGGAAAATATCTTTATCGGGAACCAATTCAACATCTACGATTTTTGACTTTGATTTTGCTTTCAGGATAATGTGGGTACTGTCGGGAAAATCAATGCCCTCGATGATAAACTGACCTGTACTGTCGGTTACAGTGGTGTTGATTTGGTTCTTGTAGTTACTGAAATAAATCACTTCCGATTTATTAACCGGTTTATTGAATAAATTCAGAATTTTTCCTGAGACCGATTGTCCTGCTTCGATATAATATTGAGGCCGTGAGTATCTGGCCTTTAGTATGTCACCGGTACTAAATCTCCTCCATCCCTGTGTCAGCATTAGTATATCCGTTTTTTCGCGGGTCAGTAAGCTGTTATCGGCAAAGTACTGTTGTGGTTCTTCGATATAGCCCCTGATGTCGCCGCTGAGCAGGAGATAGCTCAGAATATGGTCGTTTAGGGTGTCGGGTTTGACAAGATAGCTATCGGTAACGCTCACAGAGAAACTTCCCTGTGCAGGCAAACTATCGGCAGTGCTAACAGAAAAATTCAGTCTGACCGGTTCTCTTTTGCCATAAATGGTTTTGTCACTCTGCATATTGATAACAGGTAGTTTGAAATTGCGGATAAAGCTCAACCTTTCGCAAAAGGCATTTCCCAATGAATCAATAATGGTAAAGGTGCAAATGCCGGGGGGAAGAAAGGCATCCGAAAAATACCCTGTATTTTCATTAAGACGGGTTACCATGTACACTACTCCCCGTATATGTGCCACTAAATATAAATCAGTTGTGGGAGTGGATGTTTGATTCAACAACTCATAGTAGAAGTTGCCACGGTTTGATCCGAGTTTTAATACGATGCCTTCCCTGATTGTCGAAGGAAGTTCAATTCTCTTCTCTTTTCCCGAATCACTTCGAACAAGAGCATAATAACTTTCACCGGGGTAAGTTCTGAGAATTAGTTTTCCCATTCCTTTGTTGAATACTTTAAATTCAGAAATTTCTTCGTTTTTGTTGTTGAAGATCTTTCCTGAAACATTACAGGATAATCCATCGTTTCCAATAGCCTTAAATGCGACAGTCTGAATCTGATTGTCAAGAAATACACCACTTTCGGGGAAAAACTGAAGGTCAAAATCCTTGTTGATATCCGGAACCTGGATTTTCCTGTTTAACTTCATCCCGGGTTCATTCAATGATAGCTCAATGAAATTTGTTTTGGTGGAAGCAGAATCAATATTGACCCAAAGACTGATCTCGCCCTGTTGGTTAGTGAAGTGCTTTGTAGTGACATTATTTTTTCTTGTCCGTCCATGATTGATGGTGACGTTTTTCTGAGTCAGCGGTGTTGAGAAGGTGTTCGTAAGCGTTATTTTCAGAGGAATTTTTCCCTTTTCAGGTGTGCCGAAAAGATAATTAACACGAATACGGTCGTCAATAGAATTTCCGATATAGATTTTTTTATGAAAGAAGAAGTCGGTACCTGTATTTTGCATCCAGTAGGTGTAAGCGCGCAAAATATATTCTCCCGGAGCTATTTCAGGCGGGAGCGAAATTTTGCCGGCGAGTCCCGCCTTATCTCTCTTTACTTTTACACGCGTAATTACAGAATCGGTTTTGTCGATGAGTTCCACATAGGCAAAGTTGCTGCGTGTGTTGGGTTGATGTGTTGCGGCATTCACAAGGTGGGCTCTGAACCATATATCGTCACCTGCGCTATAAAGATAGGGCTTGTCGGTATGCAGATAAATTTTTTCCTGAGGAATAAGCTGCCATATTTTTGCAAATCCGGTAGCTATTATCTCAGGAAAATCAGGTTGGTTGGCAAAGCCGGAGAAAAAGAAAAAAAGAAAAACTATTTTAAACAAACCCCTGTGAATGGCTGTTTTCATGTATTAGTTTCCTATTTCAGACAAGAATTTTATTCTTACCAATCTCACTTCTATCTCACTGAATTCATCTTCACCCAGTTCGCGGAGTGCTGCATCAATTTTATCGGTTTCAGCCGAGTTGAAATAATCAAAAATATCGGCAATATGGTCGGGTTCCATTACTTCGTGGAGGAAGTAATTGATGTTGATTTTTGTGCCTGAATATACGATTGCTTCAATTTCGTCCAGTAATTCACTCATGTCGAGTCCTTTTGAATCAGCGATATCGTCAAGGGCAATTTTACGGTCGATTGATTGAATAATGGAGACTTTCAGTTTCGATTTATTGGCAACAGTACGTACCCTTAAATCCTCAGGCCGCGTAATTTCATTTTCTTTTACGTGCTCCTTAATTACTTTCAGAAACTCATCACCATAACGTTTTGCTTTGCCTGCTCCTACGCCCGGAATATTTTGCAGCTCATCCATTGTGATAGGATAAGTGGTCGCCATAGCTTCGAGAGATGGATCCTGAAAGATTACGAAAGGTGGCACTTCCAGTTTTTTCGATAATTTCTTTCTCAGATCCTTAAGGATAGAAAAGAGGACCTCATCAGCGGCACAGGTGCCTCCACTCGATTTAACCACTGCTTCTTCGTCATCATCTTCAAACTCATTGTCTTTTACCACCGGGAATGAAGTCGGATGCTTCAGATAGGCCTTTCCGGCAGCCGTTATTTTAAGCAGACCGTAGTTTTCGATGTCTTTGGTGATGAAGCCGGCAATCATTGCCTGGCGTATAATAGCCTGCAGGAGTCTTTCATCCTCATCGGATGCAGAGTCGAAGTTATCGAGTTCATCATGCTGGTACGATTTCACATCGGATGTTTCATTACCTTTTAGAATGTCAACAATGTGTTCGGCTTTAAATTTTTCCCGAACAGCCACAATAGTTTCTAAAATCAGGGATAATAATTCCTGTCCTTCAATTGTTTTTTTTGGTTTCATACAGTTATCACAACTTCCACAATTATCCTGTTTGTATTCTTCTCCGAAATAATGGAGCAGAAGTTTCCTTCTACAAACGGAAGATTCAGCATAAGCTTGCGTTTCTAATAATAATTGGTTACCTATTTCTTGTTCTGCTACAGGTTTTCCCTGCATAAATTTTCTTAATTTGTCGAGGTCCTTGTAGGCATAAAATGCAATGCACTGACCTTCGCCGCCATCCCTTCCTCCACGACCTGTTTCCTGATAATAGCCTTCAAGACTTTTGGGCATGTCGTAATGCAGTACAAACCGCACATCCGGTTTGTCGATGCCCATACCAAAAGCAATGGTGGCAACAATTACCTGTACCTTTTCCATCAGGAATTTATCCTGATTTTCCGTACGAACGGCAGAGTCCATTCCGGCATGGTAAGGAAGTACCGAAATGCCATTAACATGAAGCGTTTCAGCCAGTTCTTCTACTTTCTTCCGGCTCAGGCAATAAATAATGCCTGATTTTCCGTGCTGGGCGCGTATATATTTGATAATATCCTTATCAACATTATTTGTTTTATTACGCACTTCGTAATAAAGATTTTCCCGGTTAAACGACGATTTGAAAACGGTAGCTCCCAGCATCCCCAGGTTCTTCTGGATGTCGTGTTGTACCTTCGGTGTGGCCGTCGCTGTAAGTGCTATCAGTGGCGCAACGCCTATTTCGTTAATTATTGGTCGAATTCTGCGGTATTCCGGTCTGAAGTCGTGTCCCCATTCCGAGATACAATGTGCCTCATCGACAGCATAAAACGATATTTTAATTTGTTTCAGGAATTCAATATTTTCCTCTTTCGTCAGCGATTCCGGAGCAACATATAACAATTTTGTTTTTCCCGAGACAACATCCGCTTTTACAGCATCTATGGCTTGTTTTGTAAGTGATGAATTCAGAAAATGCGCTACGCCGTCTTCCTCGCTGAAGTTACGCATGGCATCCACCTGATTTTTCATTAAGGCAATCAGTGGAGAGATAACAATGGCCGTGCCTTCCATTATAATGGATGGTAGCTGGTAGCACAATGATTTTCCACCACCGGTCGGCATTAATACAAACGTGTCTTTTTTATCAAGGACATGTTGAATTATTGCTTCCTGATTCCCTTTGAAGGTATCGAAACCAAAATGCTCTTTTAGTTGATCTGTTAATTCTGAATGAGTTGCCATATCAAATACATTTCAAAACCGGACGGCGAAGTTAGCATTAATTATTGAAGTATCAGTAATAAACAAACTATTTTTTTGATTTTTTTATTCCTGTTTTTTGAAGTATTGTTTGCTTAGTGAAAGCAAATTTATAAACAGATTTCAAATATGCAAGTGATTGATGAAAAAAAAAGAGATATTTTGCAATTTTTTCTTTAAAGATTCAGAATTCGGGAGTTACAAGGTATTAATAATGAATTTATATACGCAAACTGTCGGAATCAGAATTAGCTGAATTAAAGAATTTACAGAATGGGGGCATGACAAACAAATGAACTGTATTATTGATTATATTTCTTTGCATTCCTGAGAACCTGAATAAAAGCGTGCATATTTGTTGAAGGATTTTTATGTTGAGTAAGTTTTTTAGAACGACTACAAGCATCAGAACATTTGTCTTTAAGCTTTACTTTCAAGTGTTCATCAATCACACCTTTTTTATAGCTATTATGGTTTCTGTTACTGATATCCCTGATACATGCATCTTCAGAAATTTCTGATGTTTGATTCTTGTAATGTAAAAGAAACCATAGCTCTATTGATGGATTTGATGCAATTAGAATTGCATTGTTAATTGTTTTCAGGTTTTCCAATACTTCATGGACATCTGCATCGTACACCAAAAAATCAATGTCTTTTTTGTGTACAGGCTTCCCTTTTTTGTAAGATTGAATGTAGCGTTCATTAATATCACAACCTGCAATCTTTGGAATAATCTCCACAGGCAGACGGTATTCAGAACGCAGGAAACGAATGTAAGCTTCCTCAGTTTCCCCTTCACAAAACACCCAAAAATGGGGGTTGATTTTTTTACCTTTTGATGCGTTTCGCTTACTTTTCATTCAACAAATATTTTAGTTGTTCGAATGAATCGTTTACATAAGGAACGGCATCAAAGCGACCCTGAAGATAGGCCTTTTCTAAATCCATCGTATCCCGGAAGTCACTGTAATCATACAATGAGTAAAGATCAGTTGAACCATCTGATTTTTTATTGGCAAAATATATCTGGTCTTTACGGAATTTTTTAAGATTAAGAAATTTCGTATTATGAGTGGTACATAATAGCTGTGCTCTTTCTCCGGCTCTGAAAAGATTGAAAATATATTCTATAATACTGGGATGCAAACTTTCTTCAATCTCGTCAATAAGCAGTATCTTATTATGCTTGACCACATCAAGTAAGGTAAGCATGATAAAAAACAGTTTGATGGTTCCCTGCGACTCTTCAGTCAGAAAATCAAATGCCACTTCAGGGTTACTTCTATGATAAGTTTTAATCTGTAAATGATCCTGCACAACATCTTCCACTTTCAGCACCATGTTCGAAAGATCTGCCTGAATATTTTTACCTGTTTTTTTTAATATTTTTATTTTCACATCAACAATATCACTATCAGCAATTTTTAACGCTTCAATCAACTGTTGCTTGTTCTGATTACTGATATTCTCAATTGCCGACACACCAAAACCCAAATAATTGAGGATAAAAGTACCATGAAAATAATTGAAGATATCCTTGGCAAAATCCCTGTCCATTTGACTGGCACGCGAAACATATAAGGTTTTTCCTGATGTGTTTTCGGCAACATCCATCGGACGTTTAATCACATCAGTAAAACTATATTTTTCTTTCTTTGTTTTACCACGCCTCTCATCCCGGGTAAAGATTTCCTTAATTCTTCCTTTGGGTGAATAATATAAACTTTCAGCAATAATTTGTGTACGGGTTAATGAGAATGAATACTCGTACTCAATTTCATTAACGACAAAGCGGATTGAATATGTGCTAGGCTTGTTCGCAAAACCACCAAATTTGAAGGGCTGAAAATTATAAACGGTATTTTCATTGTGGTTATGCGATTGGAATATCATGGCGTTGCAGAACCGTATAGCCTTGATTATGTTGCTTTTGCCCGATGCGTTGGCTCCATATATAACAACTGTCTTTAAAAGATCTGCCTTGTCAGTTTCAAAAATATTATTGCTCAACGCTTTCGCATTAGCCGATTTGATGTTGTCTGCACGAAAATCGAGTACTATTTCATCTTTGATGGAGAAAAAGTTAGTAAGACGTATCTCTAATACCATTATATTCTATGTATTTGTAATTTAGTTGCAAAAATAAGCATTAAATTGGATTGTCGTGCAGAATTAGCAAAATTTTCATTTAAAACTTTATTTTTTGTTATAGTAGCTTCAAGAAATAGTCAAACCATTGTTCAGAGTAGTCTTCAGATTGTACAAAACGAATACATTAATAATGAAATATTATAGAATAAGAATTGTGTTGAAAAGCCCGCGGGCTCCCGACAAAAAGGCGGCGGGCTTTAACCGGAAAGCCCGCGGGAGTTACAACAAAAGCCCGCGGGCTTTCGAGCGAAAGGCGGCGGGCTTTTTATATGAAGGTCAGGAGGTTTAAATAAACGATATCCTGAAAATGATTTTACAGTATGTTTGAGCTGAAAAATTTAGCTTACGCAATTTTCAACCGGTTTACATTTGCTTTCTCAATTTTTGTTTGCGCATAGCTCAAATCCACGATAAGCTGCTTCTCATCCTTTGAGGGCATTTCGTACATTTTATCCATGATGATGGTTTCGGTGATCGACCGCAGACCGCGCGCACCGAGCTTGAATTCAATGGCTTTGTCGACGATGTATTCCAGGACTTCTTCCTCGAAGATAAGCTCAATATGATCCATTTTAAACAACTTTATGTATTGTTTGATAATGGAATTCTTCGGTTCGGTAAGGATTTTCCGGAGCGCTGACCTGTCGAGGGGTTCAAGATAGGTCAGGATAGGAAGACGACCGATGATTTCAGGAATCAGTCCGAACGATTTCAAATCCTGTGGCGCAATGTATTGCAACAGGTTATGTTTGTCGATATGATCTGATTCTTGAGATGCGCTGTAGCCCACTACGCGGGTGTTGAGGCGTGCGGCAATTTTCTTTTCAATGCCGTCGAATGCTCCTCCGCAGATGAACAGGATGTTCTGGGTGTTCACCGCAATCATTTTCTGATCCGGATGCTTACGTCCACCCTGAGGCGGCACATTCACTACCGAACCTTCCAGCAACTTCAACAAACCTTGCTGTACGCCTTCTCCGCTTACATCGCGGGTGATGCTCGGGTTATCGCCTTTACGGGCAATCTTATCTATTTCATCAATAAAAACAATGCCTCGCTCGGCCGCTTTAACGTCGTAATCGGCCACCTGAAGCAGACGGGTGAGGATGCTTTCAATATCTTCGCCCACATAACCGGCTTCGGTCAGCACTGTGGCATCCACGATTGTAAAAGGGACATGCAGTTTCTTTGCGATGGTTCTCGCAAGTAAAGTCTTGCCCGTACCGGTATAGCCCACCATGATGATGTTGGATTTTTCGATTTCCACATCATCATGCGAGTTTTCCTGCAACAGACGTTTATAATGGTTGTAAACCGCCACCGAAAGAAATTTCTTGGCTTCATCCTGTCCGATGACGTACTGGTCGAGATATTTTTTTATCTCCACCGGTTTCGGAACATCTTCTTTAATAAAGCCGGGTAATTTTGATTTACTCTCAGTATTCTCTTTTACAATCTCGGCAGCCTGCACCGCGCATTCGTTGCAGATTTGCACGTTATTTTGTCCCATGATGAAAAATTCCACCTGCGACTCAGGACGACCGCAAAAAGAGCAGTTCTTGATTTGTTTGGCCATTACTTATTTTTTCTTGTCGTTAATCAGCACTTTGTCGATCATGCCGTACTCAACAGCTTCCTGCGCGGTCATCCAGTAATCACGGTCCGAATCTTTTTCAATCCGGTCGAAAGGATTTCCCGAATGGTCGGCGATGATCTGATAAAGTTCTTTTTTCAGTTTCTGTATTTCACGGGCGGTAATTTCAATATCCGATGCCTGTCCCTGAGCGCCACCCATCGGCTGGTGAATCATCACCCTTGAGTGTTTGAGCGCAGAGCGTTTGCCTTTGGTGCCGGCAACCAGCAATACCGCGCCCATTGAAGCAGCCATACCGGTACAGATAGTAGCAACATCAGAGCCGATGAACTGCATGGTGTCGTAAATGCCCAGACCGGCATACACCGATCCACCGGGGGTATTCAGGTAGATAGAGATATCCTTTCCGGGATCTGAAGAGTCGAGGAAAAGTAACTGAGCCTGAATCACATTGGCGGTATAATCATCCACCTGAGTACCTAAAAAGATGATGCGGTCCATCATCAAACGGGAGAAAACATCCATCTGTGTTACATTCAGCTGTCGTTCTTCAAGAATTGAAGGCGAGATGTAATTGCTGGTGATGTCCATGTATTTGTCTAATGCCATGCCATTCATACCCAGATGTTTGGTGGCGTAACTGCGGAATTCGTTTTGATTCATTTTTTTAAATTTTTTACCATATAAGGCATATAAGGAACATATGAGTAGTTTGTTATACGCACACAAAAATAACTATTTTTTATTGAAATAGAGTTTTGAAATGAAAGGGCAAAATATTATTCTGAATTTTTAACAAAATAATACTCTGCCCCCTTATGAATTATAAATTACTTATATGTTCCTTATATGCCTTATATGGTATAAATTATTCGAACATTTTATTAAACTCCTCGATAGAAACTTCCTTAGTTTCAAGTTTCACCGCATCTTTAACGATGGCGAGTACCTTGTCTTCGGCAACTTTATCGATGATATTTTTCAGGGTTTCTTCTTTTTTCAGCAAATCTTTAGCATAGTTGTCCAGAATGCTGTCATCCAGGCCGATCATGCCGTACTGTGCAAACTGCGAGCGGGCAATTTTACGTCCGTAAGCTTCTACGTCTTCGTTTTCTACCTTAATCTCGTTCGCTTTGGCAATTTTGTCCTTGATCAACTGCCATTTCAGGTCGGCAATCATTTTCGGATAGTCGGCTTCGAGCGTTTCCTCTGTCAGGTTTTTATTGGTGGCCAGCAACCAGCGTTTCAGGAAAGCATCGGGGAATGAAAGGCTTTCGTATTTCTTTACCAGCGCATCACGGGCATCCAGACCGAATTTGTATTCGCTATCCTGCAAAAGGTTTTCCTGC
>JAYFPP010000079.1:0-3956 GCA_034927635.1 Paludibacter sp. | reverse complement strand
GATGATTGACATGAAATATATTTTTACGAAAGAACATGTCAGTGTGCAATGTCAATTGCCATCAATTATTAAAAATGAACCCGTCTGTCTTATGTTGCCTTTGATAGCTGATGTCAGTGATTCTGAGACGATGATTTCGCCGTATCAAATGCAAATTCAAAAAGAAAAAGCGACAATAATGATACGAACTAATATGCCTTTAAATATCTCACCGACAAATAATGGCCGAATTTTGAATCTGGTTCCCGGTTTTGCCTTTATTCCTGTTAAGTGTTCAGCTGACAAAGATGGCATCATCGAGGCGATAATTTCTGTACATTAGTGCTGTTCCAATGAATGTTTAGTAGTAATCTTTAAATTTTTTTATAGTACTGGGCTGATTCAATATTCAACAATAATATAATTCTTTTCGACAAATCTGAAATTGTCTCACAAATAGTTCGATTAGCTTTGCATGAAACTAATAAAATGAATTAATTGTATAACGTAAAACTAATTACAAACATGAAAAAAACTACTTTATTGTTATCTTTTGTTGTTATGTCTGTTGGTCTGTCGGCACAACGTATCAGTTCGCTGACCATTGAAGGAGTCACTTCCTGTGTGCCTTTTGCCGCCTTCAATCCTACAAACAACGACATCAGCAAACCAGGTGATGGACAAATTATCTATCCCGATGGAACAGACTTTAGTAATGTAAATGTTACTTTGAACTATGGAACTGAAGCTACCCTGGACGCTCCGACTCCATGGCCGACTGATTGGACAAATACGGTTACAGGTGTTAAATTAACGAGCACTGTTAGTCCGTTTAACTGGGCATTGTATAATATCACATTAAAAAAAATCAAATCAGGTACACTTCCTCTTGAAATAAAAACGGGAACCGGTAATTTTGATAGCGACTCATGGACATCATCAACAGTAGGTTGGGCCGGAGCTTGTATTGATAAATCACAAAGTGTAATCCGCTTCGGTTCAAGTAAACGTTCATTTATGGTTGCTTTTGACAGCGCTCCTGATTCATTGATTTACACCATTAAATTTCTTACAACTACATGGAATACCAGCAATATCTTTGATGTTGATGGCTCTTCTGATGGTGTTAACTGGACCTCTATTGTACAGTACAATGCGACTAATCCAATGCCTTTATCATCACCAACAGTGATAACGAGACTTAAAGTTTCATCAACCTACCGTTTTATACGTTGGGTTTATACCAATCGTGCTGCTACCAATGTTTCGTTGGAAAACATTCTGGTTACAAAAAGTTCAGAAACCAGTGTATTGAGTCCTGCTGAACAGGGAGTGAAATTATATACCTCAGGAACAAATTCGCTCCGTTTAGACAATTCAGAAGAAGTGAAAGTATTACGTGTTTATAATATCTCAGGAGCACTTGTTTTAGAAAAATTGAATCCTTCGCAAGTGATAACTTCCAGTGAGTTACCTTCAGGGGTATATTTGGGTGAGATGCGGTTAAATAGTGGAAATGTCATTAAAACAAAATTCCTGAGATAGTATTCCTCCAATCTATTTGAAAAACTTCAGGAGGTTCCTTAATAGTGAGCAACTTCCTGAAGTTTTTGTTTTCAATACTACCTTATAAAGCAATTTTTTAAATGAAACTGATCATTTAAATCAGAAAGCTGAATCTTTGTGTACAATAATGGGATGTTTTGAAATATATTTAGCAATATCTTTACAGTATCAAATAATTGACAGATACTACAAATGAAAAGAATCATTAAATTTTTTATTAGCGTTGTTTTCTTGTTTTGTATATTCTCAGGAAGAGCGCAAGAGATTGATCCATATTCGGCAGATCCGAATCCGGCAGGTGTTAAGCCTGGTTTGACACTGATATGGAGTGATGAATTCAACAGAGACGGTAAACCTGACCCGTTGAATTGGAAATACGAAAAAGGTTTTGTGAGAAACGAAGAACTTCAGTGGTATCAATCGGATAATGTAAACTGTAAAGGTGGTTTGTTAGTCATTGACGGCAAACGAGAGCAAATTACAAATCCTAATTATCTACAGGGAAGTACGGATTGGAAGAAAAGCCGTCAATATGCGGATTACACTTCGGGAAGCATTATTACACAAGGCCTGCAGCAGTTTCAGTTTGGCCGCTTTGAGATTCGTGCCCGTATTGATACGACTCTGGGCTCATGGCCGGCTATATGGACTAAAGGTATTGCCGGCAAATGGCCTTTCTGTGGTGAAATAGATATTATGGAGTTCTACCGGAGCAAGGAGATACCTACCATTCTCGCCAATGTTGCCTGGGGAAGCGCTACCTATACTTCAGGCACCTGGGATACACGGAAAGTAGCACTTTCCTATTTTACCGGTAAAGATCCTGATTGGTGTAAAAAATTTCATGTCTGGCGTATGGACTGGTCAGCCGATTCCATCAATCTGTATCTCGATGAAGAATTGTTGAACTATACCCTTGTGAAAAACACTAAAAATCCTGATGGTTATGATCCTCAGCAACCACATCTTCAGAAACATTATCTTTTACTGAATCTGGCTGTAGGCTCTAACGGAGGCAATCCTTCAAGGTCGGTTTTCCCCATTAAATACGAAGTGGATTATGTACGGGTGTACCAGCCAACTCCGACTGCTGTACAATCCAATATTGAAAATAAGACCCGGATTTTCCCAAATCCTGTGAAGGATTTCATATTCGTTGAATCGGATAACGAAGTGAAAAGCATCAGTATTTATGATCTAACCGGGCAAATAGTGGCGCAAAACAATATTATTACTCAAAATAAAATTGACCTTACTGCTCTGAAAGAAGGTTTATATATTGCAAAAATAAAATTCATGGATGGTGTGTATTTTTCAAAGAGTTTCTTAAAACTGAAATAGATTACATCATAGAATACAAGTTCCACTTATCAGGTCGGAGATAAAAAATAAATAAAATAAAGATGAACAGACAAAGAGTAACCGGTATTATTTTGTTGTGGCTATCATTTGCTCCGGGGCTTCTGGCTCAAAAGATTTCATTAAAGTATTGGAAAGCAGAAGATCACTCAGGACAAATGAGTATTGAAGTATCAGGTGATACGCTCGATATCATCTCTCCCATGGGAGTAACCTTGTGGTATACTCCACGTTTAACCGGAGATTATGAGATATCATATGCAACCCGGGTGTTGATGCAGGGTGCTTCGTCGGACCGGTTAAGTGATTTGAATTGTTTTTGGGGTGCAAATGATCCTCAGTATCCCGATAATCTTTATGCTCAGAGTGAATGGAGACAGGGGATTTTTCAAAGATATAAGTCGTTGAAATTGTTTTATGTCGGGTATGGAGGTAACAATAATTCTACAACCCGCTTTCGTGAGTATTTGGGATTGGGGGCAGAGGCAAGTGATGAATCAACAAGACCTCTTATTAAAGAATATATTGATGAGGAGTTCTTGTTGAAACCAAATTGTTGGATGCACATTTGCATCCGTGTGGAAAAAAATATAACTACTTATAAAGCAGATGGTAAGGAATTATTCCTTTATTCAATAAAGAAAGGTCAGGGGGATGGGAACTTTGGATTGCGTTTGCTGCAAAATCATATTCAAATAACGAGCTTCAAGGTTAAAAAAATATCAGAATGAATAATATTCGCTGATGATTGTTGGTTGTTTAGTTGTTGATAATGAAATATATACGTCTTTTATGATTGAATGATCGAATAATCGACGTGAAATTATACAATAATGTAATTTTTTTCGACAAATCTGAAATTGTCTCACAATTAGTTGGAGTAGTTTTGCATCAGACGAAATCGAAATAACTTTCATTGTACAACTCACAAAACTAATTACAAACATGAAAAAAATTACTTTATTATTACTTTTTATTGTTGCCACAGTTAGTCTGTCGGCACAACGTATCAGTGCTTTGACCATTACAGGTGTACCTTCCTGCGTTCCTTT
>JAYFPP010000243.1:0-24032 GCA_034927635.1 Paludibacter sp. | reverse complement strand
GAAGATCATTTTGTTCCGGAGATTATCGATCCGAAAACCTTAGAAGTGCTGCCATATGGCGAACTCGGCGAATTGGTGTTCACCACCATCACCAAAGAAGCCATGCCTTTGCTTCGCTACCGTACACGCGACCTCACCCGATTGCACGCAGAGAAATGCGAATGCGGCAGAACACTGGTCCGCATGGAGAAATGCATGGGCCGCAGCGACGACATGCTCATTATCCGCGGAGTAAACGTATTCCCATCGCAAGTAGAAGCCGTACTGTTGGAAATGAGTGAAGCCAGTCCTCACTATCAGTTGGTTGTCAACCGCGAAAACAACCTCGACACGCTGGAGATCAATATCGAAATTGACGATCAGTTCTGGTCCGACGAAATCAAGTCGCTGGAAAATCTGAAAAGAAAGTTCCAGCACAATATCGCCAGTACTCTGGGCATTTCAGCTAAGATCAATCTGGTTGAACCGCTGTCCATTCCCCGTTCGGAAGGAAAAGCTAAAAGAGTTATCGACAACAGAAGTTTATAATATATAGAAAACAGAAATTTATGAATTAAAAGGTTGAAAGATATTTTTTACTTTTGTGATTCCTTTTGTTCTCTTTTCCCGATAAACCGGGACAAGTGATGCCTTTTGTGGTTAAAAATTATAAAGCAAAAAACATGATCATCAAACAACTATCCGTTTTCCTCGAAAACAAAACAGGAAGACTTACCGAAATGACAAAGATCCTGAGTGAAAACGACATCAACATCTCGGCTTTCAGCATTGCTGATACCGCAGATTTCGGGATTGTACGGTGCATCGTTACCAAACCGGAAGAAGCCATCAAAGTATTAAAAGCAAACCGGTTTTCAGTTAATATCACTGATGTGGTTTGCCTTATTGTCCCGCACGAACCGGGAGGATTGTATCATGCACTCAGTATTCTTTCTGATAATAATATCTCAGTTGATTATATGTACGCCTTTGCTTTCGATAATGCCGCCAGTGTGATCATCCGTTCGGAATCGAACGACGAAGTTATCAGGGTGTTGCAGGCCAACCAGATGAAGTTGCTGAAGGCGAGTGATATTTATCAGATTTGAAGTTATTTTTTAATTAAACCATATAAGTCATATAAGTGACATATAAGTTTTTATGAACAGCAAGTGTTTTGAATACTTCAGGGGCGATAATTTTGCCAGGGAAAACGGGATTAGCTTAGTAAGTTGTAAACCCGGCCACGCTATTGTCAAAGTTGAAATAACCGAACGGCATCTGAATGGTGCCGGGGTGGTACACGGAGGATTGCTGTTCACACTGGCCGATTTTGCCTTTGCTGCCGCCACCAACTCCTATGGGAATGTAGCCCTGTCGATTAATGCAACTATGAGTTTCTTCGAGAAAAGCGATTCAGGAACCATCATCGCTGAGGCCATTGAAGTCGCACGAAGCAACAAACTGATTCATTGCGACATTAATATCCGGCATGAAAACGGCACGCTACTGGCCAACTTTAAAGGTACTGCGTATGTTACGAAAACCAAAATTGAGTTCAAGACAGCAACCTGATGCTAAAAGAGACGCGGCATGCCACGTCTCTACTCATCACTCATCACTTATCACTATAATTATCCCTTATAAACTAAAAAAATGACCCGTTTCTCCTCTTCCATCGACAAACTCCGTTCATCAGAAATTCGCGACTTAATGAGCCTTGCCAATAAGCCGGGCATGATATTATTTTCCGGCGGGATGCCCGACAACAATTTGTTTCCTTTAGAAGCAATTGATAATATCTACAAAAATCTCAGCGAAAAAGAAAAACAAATCGCGATGCAGTACGGCCCGACGGGTGGTATTCCCGAATTACTTGATTCGCTGAAGATATTTCTGAAGAAAAAAGGCTTACCCGTCGAGGAGAACAGAATAATGATTACCACCGGCTCCCTGCAGGCCATCAATATTCTCGCCAGGGCCTTTATTGATCCAGGCGATACGATTATTGTGGAGAATCCCTGCTTTATTGGCGCCATTTCCGCTTTCAAATCCTATCAGGCTGATATCGTTTCTATTCCATTGACCGCCACAGGTATCGATTTGGGAAAGCTGAAAACGACTCTCGACAATGCACCACAACTACCAAAATTCGTTTACCTGACTCCAAATTTTCATAATCCTGCCGGGACACTTTACTCCCTCGAAACAAAACAGGCATTGATAGAACTGTTGAGCGATCGCAACATTCCCCTGATTGAAGACGATGCCTACAGCGATTTGTATTATTACGAAGAAGATAAAAAACACCTGAAAACCATCAAGGAAATCAATCCTCTGGGCATAGATGTTTGCTACACCGGATCATTCTCAAAAATCCTCGGACCTGGGTTGCGACTTGGCTGGATGCTGGTACCGGAGCATATCTATCAGAAATGTGAACTCATTAAACAGGCCATCGATGCCTGCTCGCCGAGTTTTACCCAGATGCTGGCACATAAATTTCTCGAATCGGGAGCGGTGTATACTTACCTTGATGAAGTGAGAGTGGAATATAAAAAACGTGCAGAAGCTATGATTGCAGCGCTTCAGAAGCATCTCCCCGAAAATATCAGCTTCACGGCCCCCCGCGGTGGGTTCTACATCTGGCTGCACCTGCCTGAGAAGCTGGATTCAACAGAAATACTGAAAAGAGCCATCGACAAAGGAGTAGTTTTTGTTTCCGGGAAGACTTTCGATCCACATGGAATCATCAATAACACCATGCGTTTATCGTTCTGCAATACTTCTGCGGAGAAAATTAACGAAGGCATTCCTCTTGTAGCAGAAGCGATCAAAGAAGAGATGATGAAAAAGATTTAAATTTTACCGGGATGGTTTACGCGAATCGTTTCCCGATTCGCGTAAACCTCCGGAAAATTAACGTTGTTGTTGCCCTAATAGCAGATATTGCTGATACAATTTCCCGTATTTCTCCACATTCTCTTTTACAGGGATATAAGTTTTCTCAAATCCTTGTCCCATGGCAGTCTGGGCATCTGTGACTGATGAATAAACTCCTGCTACCACAGCGGCATACATGGCAGCACCCAACGCGCAGGTCTGTTCCGAAGCCACCACCTGAATCGGCATATTCATGATATCAGCAAGGATCTGCATCACAAAAGGTGATTTTTTGGCAATGCCTCCGAGCGCCATTACTCCATCCACCCGTACACCTTCCGAAAGGAAACGCTCAATGATGGCTTTCGATCCAAAAGCGGTAGCTTCCACCAGGGCACGGAAAATCCGTGGAGCATCGGATCCCAGACTCAATCCCGAAATTGCGCCCTTCATTGTTTGGTCGGCGTCCGGCGACCGGCGACCATTCATCCAGTCGAGAGCAACAATGCTACTCTCTGCCACAGGAATCTTCTGAGCTTCTTCGGTCAACCTTACTATGATTTTTGAAGAATAGTTTTCAATTAACTGTTCACGTTTTGCAGGGTCAACAATTGATTCATTGACAAGAATATTTTCCACCGGCCACAGCAACAACTTCCTGAACCATGCATAGATATCACCAAAAGCCGACTGTCCCGCTTCCATTCCCTCCATGCCGGGAATAATGGAACCATCGACCTGTCCGCTGATGCCACGTACCAGAATATCTTTCATTTTATCCGTGGGAGCAATGAGCATATCGCAGGTAGAAGTCCCGATGACCTTGCTCAGGTAATAAGGCTTGATTTCTCCTCCTACAGCACCAATGTGTGCATCGAGAGCACCGCTGCCAACGAGTACCGAAGGGCTCAATCCCAGTCGCGATGCCCAATCAGCAGATAACTTGCCCACAGCAACATCACTCATAATGGTAATATCATTCAAACTTTTTCTGAATTTCACCAGTCTTTCATCCAGTTGTTGCATGAAAGCCACCGGAGGATAACCTCCCCATTCGGCATGCCACATGGCTTTATGTCCCGCAGCGCAGCGACTTCTTTGCCATTTATCAGGATGTGTATTTCCGGTCAGCATAAAAGGTAACCAGTCGCAATGCTCCGCCCATGAAAAAGCCGCTTTTTCCACCGCAGCATCTTCCCGTATCACATGCAGCATCTTTGCCCAGAACCATTCAGAGGAATAAATGCCTCCCGAATATTTTGTAAAATCAGTTCCTCCCCAACTGCGGGAGATGTGGTTGATTTCATCCGCTTCTTTGATGGCCGTATGATCCTTCCACAGAACGCACATGGCATTTGGATTTTCGGCAAACTCCGGCAGCAAAGCCAGCGGAGTTCCGTTTTCATCCACAGCAACCGGAGTAGAACCTGTGGTATCGATAGAGATGGCTTTCACTTGTTCTGCTGCTCCGGGACACTGCTTCAACACATCGCGCACCGTGAATTCCAGTCCTTCGAGATAATCCAGCGGATGCTGCCGGAAACGGTTGTTGGCAGGATCGCAGTATAAGCCTTTCTTCCATCGGGGATATTCGAAGACAGAGACTGCAAGTTCTTCGCCATTGATGGCATTTACCAGTAAAGCACGTACGGAGTCGGTGCCGTAGTCGATGCCGATGACGTATGATTGTGTATCCATATTATTCTGCATAATTAATGATTATTTTGAGTTTATTATTCCATATTTTCACTTCACCGACACCTACCGATTGAAATGTAGCAAATAAAATGTCAATCTGCAAATTCAAGTTCATCTCTTACTCCCAGAGCAGGAAATGAAGCATGTGGTTCTGTCTGATACCAAAACGAAGTCGAAGAAATGTCCGACTGTTGTGGGTCATATCTCCTGCCACTTCTCCATCCAAGATCCTGAATAGTTACCTTCAAATCTTTATCAAAACGAACAGGATCCGTTATATGCCAGCGATAAAGGCCAAAAGCCGTTACAGCCTTATATACTCCATCAGGACGAA
Source organism: Paludibacter sp. (assembly GCA_034927635.1). Lineage (GTDB taxonomy): Bacteria > Bacteroidota > Bacteroidia > Bacteroidales > Paludibacteraceae > Paludibacter. The sequence continues at coordinate 19,138 of JAYFPP010000243.1, read as the reverse complement.
TTACCTGATGCATCCCGGCATACGGAGTTGTAAACTCCTGATATTGTTTGGTGACTTTATTTTCAAAATTATAGGATCCACAGAAGTAGTCTTCTGTACCGGTACCACAAATGGTCGGGTAATCCTTATCGCCATCTAAATAAAACTTTATTTCCCCTTCACCCCACCAACCGTTATCGTGCACTCTCCAGGCCATATAGGTACCAACATAATGTCCTTTCCCTTTTACTCCATCAAGTAAGGTATGTATCGCATTTTTTGTCGGATCGGAACGACGGAACTGTGCATGAAAATAACCGGCATCTTCTTCAACATCTGTCAGGGTATAATTGATCTGATAATACAGACGCATGGGGTTGTCATCAAGATTTTCGAGGGTTATCCTGCATTTTTTCCTAAAAGGCATGGCCCAGTAGCAATTAAACGCGCTCCCGGGATTCACACAGACAGCCAGTGAAGAAAGCTGCGCATATTGATTATAGGCGCTTGCAAAGAAATCTCCAACCGGACATTCAACCGACGGTTCTTTTTCATCGTCCCAATAAATGCGCAAAACTGAAAAACGCCAGTTACCGGTTGGGGTCATCCATATTTGCTGAATTGCTCCGGGGCCTTCCATCTCTGCAATGGTAAAAGTCTGATGAGGTTCTACAATGATAAACGGATTTATTTTCCATCCTTTTCCCAGATCGGCGGCTGCTGCACGGGCATTTGCTGTATTCGGCTGTGCCTTATCTTTAGGATCAGCCATTGCTCCCTTACCTTTCTCTCCTGTAAAGTTTTCAGGACTGATGGAACGGGATTTTGCATTCGACAAACGGGTAAGACTACCCATATCAGTGGTCAGACCATTGAAAGAATAATTCTGTGCAGAAGCACAGATTACTATAAAACACAAATAAAGCGTGAGGTTTTTCATGGCATTCATAATCATTTGATTTAATTATTTTGATTTGAAATATTTGCCTGTTTTCTGCAGATAACCAAGCCATAATAAGTAATAATGATAAATCCAATTGCCGGAACCCAATATGCCAATTGAATATTTTTTAATTGATCCGAAACAATTCCCTGTATCTGTGTTAATACTGCAGCTCCTGCAATAGCCATCACCATCCCGGCACCACCAATTTTGGTGTCATCGCCCAGACCGGAAATCCCGATACCGTAGATTGTCGGGAACATCAGCGACATACAGCCGGATATACCCACCAATCCATACACTCCGACAACCCCGTCGGCATAGATGGTTATCAACGTGCATACTACTGCCATTGCAGCCAATATGACAAGCAGGTTCCGGGGTTTGACGTATTTCATCAAACCTGTACTGATGAACCGCGCTATCACAAAAAATATCAAAGAAAGGATATAATAGGTTGCTGCCGCCTGCTCTGCCGTTCGGGGCAGCAAGGCATCCAGTCCTGTTTTTTCACAAATAATATAAAAGAATTGGGCAACTGGTTCCACATTTCTCAACGCGTTGGTGATGTCTGTCGTTGCCGGATTTTCACCCAGCTGCTTAATCACCATGTCCAGATTCAGTTGCTGCATTGCATACCTGATAACGAATGACCATACCGCTATTTGTGCTCCGACATAAAAGAACTGAGCAATCACTCCCCAGACATAGTTTTTATTCTTCAAAAGCCTTCGTAAAGCAGGCCCTAAATTAAAACTCTTATCATCCTCTTTAAGATTGGGCATTTTCGTCAGGAAAAAAGCCAATAAAAGAACCAGCATAACCAGTCCAACCACAACATAGGTGGTAGTCACAGCCTGAAGTTCATCCGTCTGAATCGTTAACAGTTCTTCTGACGGAAGAGATGCCCGTTCGAAAGCACTTTTGGTATTCAATTGTGAAAGAATAAAAATCTGGCTGATTACCACGCCTGTAATAGCACCAAAAGGATTGAACGATTGCGCAAAATTAAGACGCCGTGTGGCTGTTTCGGGTGGACCTATCGCACATACATAGGAGTTGGTTGAAGTTTCTAATACGGAAAGTCCGGCAAAAAGAATGAATATGGCAAACAGGTACATGATAAAACTTACATTCATATTTACCTGAGAACTTAGCATAGCGGGATAAAACAGGAATGCTCCTAAGGCATACATCGCCAGACCCAGCATCACTCCAGATTTATAAGAGTATTTTTTTATAAAATAGGCTCCGGGAATAGCAAAAAAACCATAGCCCAACAAGTAACAAACAACCTGAATCCATGCTGTTTTGGCATCCGTCAGACTCATAATTCTTTTGAATGCAGCAAGCATGGTATCTGTCAGATTATTGGGCACTGCCCACGCAAAAAAAAGCGTTGTGAGCAGTATAAATGGAAAAATAATTCCCTTCGGAATGATACGTTCATTTTCCATAACCGATTATTAAAATCTGGAAGTGATTATGTTTAATTCAATATCAAAGATCTTTTTTACAATAACTGCTAATTCATCCTCATTCCCTGAGAAATGTACGACGCGCTGCGTATGTTGTATAGATTGACCCGGCAATAAATCGGCAGCGGGAGATGAAGTCTCTATTTCATAAAATGGTCCCATCACTGTACCATCTTCTGTCGGGCCATCATTATATGAATTAATAAGATCACCCTCATATGGATTTTCCTGTTCCCCCCATTTAGAATTGACATATGCCTGTTTTTTGGGAGGCACAGAGCACCAAAGCACCGTGAGTGCTTTTTTTTGAGAATCGTAACTCCCGCAAATGCCTGTCGCCCGCTCGGGTGAAACACCAATTTTACTCCGATAAGCTCCGTCAATTTTGAAGTAAATAAAACCATTTTCTGTTTTCAACCGGTCGGCAGGTACTTTCCCGAAATAATCATCATTTACCACAGCATCCTTAGCTTGGGTGTTATAGGGTATGAACACAGTAGTCGTCGGTGTCGGGTTAAACATTCCCAACATCCATATGGAAATCAATCCGCTTTCTTTTATCCATGCATTGTTTCCTTTATTCGTAATCTTGTTATCCGTCTGATAACCAACGAAATTAACCGAATCAGAAATTTCGATATTGAAGGCTGAAGATATCTGTTTCGCTGATAACAAAGAAACTGTCCTTTCGATGTTGATTTCGAATGACGTACCTGAAGCATTCGTCAGGGTAGTCTCTTTTATGAATTTCAGGCTATTGTCCTTTTTTCCCTTAAGTTCAAACTCTTCAGTATCAATACATGAAGGAACCTTCCAGTTTTCATATACCTGTTTTTGCCCCTGTTTGAAATAAATTGAAAACGGCCCTCCTTCCGGTCCAATCCAGAAACGCTCCTCGCCACCGACAGGGTTAAACTGAGGGTTTATTTCTCCCAACTCAATGAGTTTGTAGTTTATCCAACCGAAGCTGGCCCCTTCGTTGCCATTGGCTGAGGTTGTCATGACCCTTCCCTGATATTTTGGGACAACAAGTACTCTGGCACTGCCATCTTTACTTTTCAACTCAAGATATTCGATGTTGTTCTTCTTTAAAAAATCAGCATCATAACCGTATGTTCCCATTTTGTAATCATTTCTTTGTTGTCCACATGCGCATAGCAAAATCACTATAATGAGAGATAGTATGTTTCTTGTGATGTGTAACATTTTGATTTCTTGTTTCTATGATTCAATACTGTATCCTTATTCATACGAATCAGAAGTTGATAATTTCATCTGATTCGCATTATTAATAAGTTCCGATATCCGTTGTCATATCATTATTATTCAGTCATATTGATATGTTTCGGACGTAGCATCGTAAGCTGAAGAACGATTGCAACTACCACCACAACACCCAATACCGCAAAGTCACGACCCAGATTTCCTGAATCTATCGATTTTCCCAACAGGTTTGTAATGAATGCTCCGGAAGCAATACCAACCAGGTTCATCAGTCCATAACCGGTAGCTCTGTAACGAGGCGACACAAACTGACAAAGAATCGGCATATTGTTTACATCGAACATTCCGAAACCTATTCCAAAAACGACAGCACCGCTCAGGATCATCACAAAACTCTGACCATAGCCCAGCATAACAAGTGCAGGAATGGTAAGTGCCAACCCGATTACCCCCGTATAGATTCTTCCTTTCAGCGTTTTCTGCACCCACTTATCCGACAGCACCCCACCAATCAGCACACCTACAAACGACGACATAGCAATAGTAATCGTCGACATAGGTCCGGCCTGCGCCATGTCTAAATGGAGCGTATCGGCAAAAAGTGTCGGAAGCCAGTTTTTGGTAGCCCAACCCGGTAAGCTCGGTGCTGAAAAGTAAAACAAAATCACCCAGAAGGAAATATTGCCCAACAACATTCCCAATCCTTTGAAAGAAGATTTAAACTCATTAAAAATTGAGTTCCCTTGTTTTGCTTCCTGAACATATCCTTTTTTCTCCCTCAGAAAAAGAATCAGCACCAGACTATATGCCATTCCCAAGAATCCGAATGAATGGAAAGTCAACTGCCAGGAGAAATTACTTGCGATGGTTGCTCCGAAGCCCCCTAAAGCCTGACCCAGGTATATACCTGTTGTATGAATACCAATGGCCAGTGAACGTGTTTTACCATCATGATAATCGGCAATAAGCGCCAACCCCGCAGGAATATAAAAAGCTTCACTTATCCCCATTATTGCACGAAGTGCATAAAGCTGGTTAAATGTAGTGGCATAGCCCATCAACAAGGTCACTGCCGACCATACAAACAAACTACCCACAATAAGCCATTTACGGTTCAACCTGTCGGCAATTACTCCTGAAATCGGGCTCATCAGCGCATAAATCCAGAGGAACACCGCCATCAAACGCCCAAAATTTGTTGCAGAAACCAGTTCAGCGATGTCAATCATCATCGATGGTTTCATGGTCGAAAGCATCTGTCGGTCAAGGTAATTCAGTAAAGCCACAAACCAGAGCATGCATACCACTAACCAGGGATAAAGTTTTTTGTTTTTCATGAGAATCTATTTTACAATTATTTTTTTTGTCCATATTTTATCTCCATTCATTATCTGAACAAAACAGACTTCGTTCGTTGCTAATGAAAGTTCTACTATATTATCTGTCAACATTTTGCGAATCAATATACGACCAGCCAAATCAAATACACGAATAAAACATTCTCCACCTATATTACTAAACACTAATTTTCTATTAGCTATTACTACAGTTGGTTCATCGTTAATATTTGTTTCGTTTACAGCTGATACGCTGTTAATCTGATTATTCTGACCGCTGTTATTTATTTCTACTGTTTTGGAGCTTGCTCCTTCAAATATATTAGCATTGACAATATTATTATCCGCAAAATCACGATTATCGATACTACTTCCGAAAGGATAGCCATCATCTGCATCACAATAGCTTCTATTTCCGTTTCGCGAGCCCAACCAAATACCATAATTGCCTAACGACAAAGCGCTAAGATTAAATGTATTATTTATAATTGTATTGTGGTTTGGTGTCTGATGTCGTACTGTACCACCTTCACCACAGTTACGATAAAGATACATACCCCCTTTTACTACATTTTCAAATTTATTTCCATCAATTATATTGTAAGCTGATCCATCACAAGCAATTACTTCACGATTAGCCTTTGTTGTAAAAGTATTATTCCGAAAAGTATTATGCCCACTTTCTGCATCAAAATATATAACAGGGCCCGAACCGGTATTCTCACCGGAAAAGGTTGAATTCTCAACTGTAACATACGTAGTTCCCGGGGCAAGATACAATAATGTTTTATTACTAACTCCGTTGATAATCACATTTGAAATTTTAATATTTGTTGGTGCAATGGCTTGTGCTCTTTCTGTATGGCCTAAATATAAAGAAGACTGTTTAACTTCTTCTGCTTGTCCGTTAACCCCTAATCCGACAATTCTAATTGCACCGTTAATTCTACAATTTTGAATCGTAATATTTTTTGTTTGTATCCAACCGTTTGTTGTTTTTTTTGAACTAATAACGATATAAGTGGGTTTCCCATCATTAAATAAGCCACCTTTGCAATCAATCACCGTATCACTTTTATCAATTGTAATTTGCTCAATTTGACCATATCCATTATTACTATAACAGATAAGACCAAACAACATTAAGACAAAACTAAACATATCAGACTTTAATCTTGTCATATATCTACTCATATTATTATTTCTTAGTTGGCAAAACAGCCTTTACGTATGTTTGTAATTATTCCTGATGCTTTTCAAAAAGGGGATTAGGCGTATTATTATATTTCTTCGCTTCTTCGTGACTCATCAATTTCAACCGACTTCCCGGAATAAGATAAAGTCTTCCCGCTTCATTTCCTACAATTAGATTCCTTTGATTATCTCCGCCAAGAATAGTTCCTATCGCGCCACTTTCATGCGAGCCGCCCGGTTGAAGGATGCCAACACCATCCAATTGAAATGGGAACGGATGTTCGAAAACAAGATTAGTTTCGGTTCCCACATTGCGCATAAATAGTGGCGTTCCAAGAGTTTTGGCACCCAACACCGGCAATGGATAGCCTGTTTTCATGTTTGGAATAGCGGATCTTCTTCCGTTTCCAATGATTAAATCTAATTTTCCATCACCATCATAATCAAAAAAATCAAGTTTGCATCGCCCCGTACCGCCCGCGGGCTCTGCACTGGTAATAATCGGAGAACCATCCGTGAGCAATAATTTACCTCCATCTTCCACATTATAGTCGTCTGTTTTCCAATATAAGTGGAAATGATCGTCACCATCGATAATCGCCATGGCCAGTCTACCGCCAAACCTGCCGATTGCAGCGCGTGACCGCCACATACCGTGTAGCTCTATCCCATCGCAATACATCGAACGTGCCGGTTCCAGCACTGGATTTCTCAAGCTACCTCTGTTGATATAAATTGTGTAATTACCTGTTATATCTCCAACAATAATGTCGGGCAAACCATCTCCCGTCCAGTCGACTACTGTCGGAGAAACGTAACCCCACCTCGCCTCGGGAGTACCCTGCACACTACCTGAATAACCTGCCTGTATCTGAATATCAACGCCTCCGGCCTGAACACGTTCCCCTGGCAAAAATGCCGGATTATCATTACTGCCAATGTTTTTAAAGAACAAAATAAATCCTTCTGAATTCCCTACGATTAAATCCTGTATACCATCACCATCCCAGTCATAGGATGTCGGGACAGGAAGGGTACCTGCATAGAGATCTGCCTTCTCCTGTAACACCGGAACAGGAGTTTTGAAAACCGGGTCTCCATTCTTTGTAAATCTTCCCGTAAACTGGTAAAAATAAACCGCTCCTTCTCCTCCGGATATGATGTGCGTAACGCCGCCTTTTGATTCAGGATAGGCACATACCGAGGCTGAAACACTAGGATGACGAAGCATGTTGCCCTCTTCATCTGCCATGTATCTGCGGTGTTCATATGATAGTCCTTTTTTACTACCATCTTGCCGGTAATAAGGAAAAATTCCCATACGGGAACCTGTAATAAGATCATGCGTACGGCCATCCCCAAAATTAACCGGACTTGTGTTCACCATTGTAGCGTATACTTCTTTATCAGTCTTTGTGGCTTGCTGAACATATTCAACATCACCAGCTAAAAGCTTGTTGAAATGCAGACTATAAAGATAAGTATAATTAAAGGCTGTAGTAGCTATACCGGCTTCATCAAATGGTCTCCATTCAAGGGTTGAAGGATTTTGATTGCCATATTTGGCCGGAATCCCGAATCCTCTGACTTCTAATACCAAATCGACACTTCCGTCAGCGTTGGTAAATGCACTGATACTATTCGGATCTGTTGGCAGTTCAGGTAATTTTATTTCTTTTTGTATGTTGAATGACAAGTTTGCTTTGTCAAAAATTGAATGAACAACAACATTCTTCTTTAACCAAAGCCCGTGAATGACCCCGTCATTGGTTTCAAACACCGTCCCTTTAGGACTAAAATAACTCTTAAGCAGCACTGGACGGTCAAACACCGGCACTCCGCTTTCATTATTTCTCAACCATTTACACAAGTAGAGTGCACTGGTTTTAGCGTTACCACTGACAAACAAATCAGGTTGTTTTGACCCGAAAACATAAGCGCTACCCATTACCCCATTTCTCAGAAACGGCAGGGCTAACGGGCCTTCTCCATTAGGTGCCGCTGATTTTAACGGAAGAGGAATGGATGCATTTTCACTCCCGGTTGAGGGTTGTTGCTTCTGTACCGCTGATTTAACTTGTACCGGCGACAAATCATAGAGGATGTTGTCTGTTCTGAAAGGAGCTACCGGTAATCCGGTTTTATCAAACAAGTTTCCGGTAGAGCCGTTACCAAAAGCATAACGGACATATTTCGGCAATTTCACTTTTGGCGATTCAACCAACAGGGTATTCGTTTTTCCATCAATTTTCCCTTTTGCTGCAACAAATACCTGATCCTCGCCAGCGATTTCCAACCCTTCAATCACTTCCCCTTTGAATGAAACACCCTCCGACACTTCATTAAAAGCAATACGGATTTTATTTTTCTCAATCTTTTGTTCTTTAAATGTAGCAAATCTGTACTTCGGTGTTTTTTTCCCATAAGTTTCAGCGAGGGCATAATTTGCCAACCGATTACCTACTTCTTTCTTGTACCTGGGATGTATATCATTGAGATTATCGACCAAATCGGAAACAACGACCATTCCTGTTTTTTCGAGTGATTGCACTTTCTCCTGTTGTTCTCTTATGATAGCCGCACTATAAGGAATGGGGTATCGGAGGTAGGGAGCAATTTGCACATAATAGAATGGTAAATTTGCTTTAAAACTATCTCTCCAGCCCTGAATCAGGGTCTTCAGCAGTTTCGAATAGGTATATGCGTTCGGACAGTTGGCCTCACCCTGATACCAAATTACACCGGCAATCTTCGTATCCAGTAACGGATGTATCATGGCGTTGTAGGTTGCACCTATCGTATTGTCCCAGCCTGTGCTTGGCGTCAGGTGTCCTGTTGCGTCATACAATACAGGCGATTTACGGATCAAATGCTCCGGAGCCCAGGTTTCAGCAGCCGTTCCTCCCCAGTTTGAATTGATTAATCCTACGGGAACGTTCAACTGTTCATTCAGTTTTTTTCCAAAGAAATAACCCACAGCGCTGAACCAGCGCATACTTTCAGAATCACATACCTTCCAGTAGCCTTTGCAATCGTCCTGAGGATAATCAGCCGTTGCTTTCTCCACAAAGAAAAAGCGAATCTGATTATTATAACATCCAGGTAAAGCTTCCTTTGCATCAAGAATACCTTTTTCAACATTCCATTCCATGTTCGACTGACCGGAACAAAGCCACAATTCACCAATCATTACATCATTAACGATAATGCTTTTCCCTTTAACCCAGACCTGAATGCTGTACGGTCCTCCGCTTGCCGGCGTTTTCAAAATGGTTTCCCATTTTGCTTTTTCATTTGCTTTGACAATAAGGGTATCCTTGCTCCATTCGGGAAAAATTCTGACAGTCGTCCGGGGATCGCACCAACCCCAAAATTTTATCTCTGAATTTTGCTGAAGCAGCATGTGATCACTTAAGATTGAAGGTAATCTGAGTGATTGCTGCGCAAATAGCAGAGAAGGGATAAAAAATATGACAAGAAAGATCTTTTTCATTATTGAATATATTAGTCGATTATGTTTCTAAACGAACATCTTTTCAGTTATGTACTTTTAAATTCTACAATCACAATAAGGAGGAAGAAATCACTATTTTCCGCACTATCGGACTTTGATTATTATTCTTAACAGCAACAACATACACCCCGGGATAAAGAGTCAATTCTATACTTTGATTAGATTCTCCTGCATAAATCATTCTTCCACTTAAATCTGCAATACTAACATTAGACACAATGCTCTCATCCGGAAAATTCAGATACAATTTATTTTTAACAACATAAATGTTCGGCTCATTTTCATTTTCTGTAAAGGATAACGCTGATAGTCCATAAATATCTTTCAGTACAATATCAGCATATCTTTCCCCCAATATCAGTTGACTTGCTCTGCTAAAATGGAGGTTATCTCCTTTATCAGTCAGGCCATCTGATAATGCACATGCTGAATTAGAAATAAACTTACTAATGGTAGGAATCATAGCATTAAAAGCATCAAAATCAGTACGCCACTTACCGATCTGCCCAGCCACAAAAAACAGGTTTGCATCTCCTAAATCTTCCCTCAGATGCGCGACCAGATTGGTTAGCTGTGCAGGATATGAAGGCAAATCAGTAGCATTGGCATCCGCTTCTCCCTGGTGCCACAATATGGCTTTATAAGTCCCCCATTTCTTCGCTTCAAGCGCTCTTATAATTGTTTGCGCATATAAATTATCTGTTTTATCATCCCACTCAATAAGATCAGAGCCACCTTTTGCATTTACAACAAATCCTGATTTTGTCCCGACATTTGCCGAAATTTTTTTCGAAAATGAGAATGCAGGACTAACTCCTTGTGTAACTGATTCTACATTTGAAAAACTATTAAATGGATTGACCGCATCAACAAACGCCGAGGTGGCATATAAGTAAGCATTGTTAACTGGTATGTAATCACCCTGTGAAGCATCCGGGGCATCTCTTCCTGCCATATTGGACTGGCCTATACAAAGAAACAAATCCAACTCAGGTAATTGTTCGAAAATCACTTTGTAGGTTTTTTTTGTATTGTCCTGTGCAGTTACATCGATTGTTGCAGTACGTTCAGCTTCTGTTCCACTTATGTTAGTTGCCTGACTTATAACTGAGCTTACATCTACAGAATTAGGTGTAATTTCTACAGCCGGTGCTGTAGTACTGGTATAAGGAAGATAGTGTTTATAAGTAAAGGTAGCTTCATTGAACGTTGTTAAGTTGACGCCATCTATCGTAATGGCTGTCACTACCGCCACCCGTAAATCAATTGTTTTAGCAATGGGTGTGACTCCTGTAAAACCAGTTGCCATAGGAATGGATATTGGTGTGTTGGCGACTGCAACATGCTGGAAAACAACAAGTGGAGCTATCACACCATTCGCATTGTAATTAAATCCTGAACCGGCAACAACAGTCCATTCTGCACCCAGTCTGGTCGGACCTTCCGATTCTTTAGCAATAAGATATACATAACCATCAGCTAAAGGAGTAATAGTACCACCTTCAGCAACTGATGCCGCACTTTGCAAGTATTCAAATCCAGCAAATGGATGTGGAGCATTGAATGGTTCAACCGGATAAGTTCTGTTATTCCAAAGGAATCCACCTTCTTCAAATATCTTTTTAGTATAGCCTTTTCCTTCAACTTTTATAACAATCTGACTCACCTGAGCGCTTAATTGTATTGCAGTTACTGTGATAAGTAAATAAAAACCAAATCGTATCTTTCTCATTCTTACTGAGGATTAATTGTAAATAAAAATCTTTTGAGTATATAACTTCCCATTTGAATGAACGCTAATAAGATATAATCCTCTATCCCAATTCTCAGTATAAATTATTTTGTTGGTAAAATTAAATCCGGAATAGATTGCTTTGCCGCTATAATCAAATACTGTAATATCAAATTCATTTATATTATCTGCATAAATCTCAATTTTCCCTTTATAAGTCTTGATGATATTTACTGATTCATCTGATAACTCAACATTAGAATTTGGTGAGTTAGTTCTGAAATTTGCAATCCTGTGAAAGGTAAAGAAGTTCGCGTCATGCTGCCGGACAGGCAAGCCGTCGGTATCTTCAAAAGCAGTCCTCGACACAGCTACAATATCATTATTTTCAAATTGCCAGTCGACATACTGGAATCCATGAAAGAACGGATTATCACTGCTGATAATCGTATCCTTGACTATCCAGTTCCTTAAATCATAGGAATACATTAAAACCAACCTGTTTCTTAACAATCCACAGGGAATACCACCATTATAAATGCCATTGTGTGTTTTGGTTCTGTCTTCGTCAAACTCAGCATTACTAAGTGTCCAGTAATAATCAGAAACCGGATCGTAGCGTATAGCGAATTTTTTTCCGCCGCCGGGAAAGTTAATGATGTCATTCGTGTAATCGAAAGAAATACTGGTCGGAGTGTTTACTCTAACCATTGCGGCAACGCCTCCGTAAACCTCTTCATCAATACGGAGCATATTTACAACTTTCCCATCCCTGCCAACAACAACATTGCCTTCAAGCCATTGTTTAAACGACTTACCTCCACCTGATATCCAGCTGGTTTGGTACGATAGCTGATTAGAGAAGGTCCAGTTCGAAGCTTTCATCAGGTCGGAGTTAACAGGAGCTGACATCACCAACACCCTTTTATTTTCACCATCAAAATTGGTTTCGAAACCCCTCCAGATGCGACCGTCATTTACCACCAAAGGTACCGGTGCCGAATGATACTGACCGGCAAGTAAAAATCCATCATCACTGTTACTTGCAGGATAAGTCCAGCTTACACCTTTGTCGGTAGATTTTCGGATGATTATATTCCCCTGAGGTTTATCAGTACCAATAACATATAGAACTCCATTATGTACAAATAAATTCTGGTATGACATAGTTCCATTATTCGCCGATTGCACCTGCCATGTTTGCCCTTTATCCGACGACAAAAAGAAGGTGACACCGGCACTTCCCCCCGAGAACCGGAGTGCTCCGGTACAGGCGGCAAGATAATCACCATCAGGAAGAATGGTAATACTTGGATTGGTTATATATACATTTTTAGGATCCAGCGATTTGGTAATGACCCTCCCCGGAAGCGTCCGGGGATTTGTCCATTTCAGATTATCGCAAAAAACAAGTGTCGGGGCGACAGTGCCTGAAGTCTTTCTTTGCGGTATATCTATCCACACACCGGGCGTGGTATATTGAAATTTATATACATAATAATTACGTACCGAACTGATGGCAAAATAATCTCCTGTATACACCCATCCGGGCATATTTACGGTATTATAATGAGTCGCCACATAGATATCACATGACTGATTTGCACTTACCTGCGTTACTCCGTTATACTCCACCAACGATGTGGCATACTTTTTGCCAACAAGATATGCAGGAATTGTTGTCGGGAACTTAAAGGTGGTATTCTGTGGAAATACATTATTTTCTACGTTAGCGGTAAGAATATCCACCAAATCACCTTTTACGCTAATCGTATCATCGGCATAATGTATCACCCTGGCCAACGGTGATGCCCCCGCAAAAGAGCTTACCGCCGGAATAGCAACAGGTATATTTGCAGTAGCCGTTTGCTGATAGATGGATAGTTTTGTCAATGTACCATCTGTATAATAAAATTCCGTATTCGGAACGAGTGTCCAGCCGGCAACACTCCCTGAGGGTGCAATAATATATATCAATCCATTGGTTGATGGAATAATAGTCCCTTCATTTATGGTTTTCCCATCGCTGGCTAAAAATTCAAACCCAGCAAATTCCGCAGGGATATTTTCCATGGTATAAGTTCTGTTGGTAAAAATCACGGCTCCATTCGTAAACGTACGTTTCTCAAATGCTGTACCTTCCACTTTGATTGTCATTTGATCAGGAAGCGCATACAACAGTGTGACCGTCAGAAATAAAACCGGCATCAGCAGAAATAATTTCTTTTTCATTCGTAGATAATTTGAAGTATTTTTACACCAGATACAAGTATATTAATATACAAGAACTTTTTGTGAAGTTACTTGTTGGCCGTTTTCAATACAAACGATGTAAATTCCCGGTTGAAGTGTTAACTCCATATCACCAACAAACTCTTTATTGCAAATTTGTCTTCCGCTGATGTCCGACACTACACAAATTGATCCTGAGTTTTTATCCTGGATCGACACAAATATTTTTTTGTCCTGCACGCAAACAAACGGAACATTATCCTGATTTGGTTGATCGACGGAGGTAATACCATAAACATTTTTCAATACTATATCAGCATATCTTTGTCCTAAAATCAACTGACTTGCACGATCGAAATGAGAATCATCGACATTGGTTAATCCTTCAGCGGATGCAAACGCAGAGTTGTTCACAAAGGTCGAAACAGTTCTGATCATATTATTGAATGCGTTGAAATCTGTTCTCCAATAGCCTATTTCGCCGGCAACAAAGAATAAATTGGCATCACCAAGGTCAGTTCTTAAATCATTGACTAACTTGCTCAGTTGTTGAGGGTAGATAGAGGTCCCAGTTCTATTGGATTCGCCCTGATGCCAGAGGATTGCTTTATAGGTACCCCATTTTTTTGCTTCCATGGCGCGAACCAACGTATGACCATACAAGGTATCTGATCCATTCTTATCCCACGATTCAATGGCCGAACCACCCTTGGCATTCACAACAAGTCCGATTTTACGATTCGTTTTGGCCGACACTTCCTTTGAGAAAGAAAAAGTAGGACCAATCTTCTGAATACTTGCTGAGTTTCTGATATTGGAATACAGATTCAATGGGTTTACCGCATCCATAAACTGGGTGGAGGTGGTGAACAGGTAGGTATTCGGAATCGGATCAAGATCGCCTTTTGTTGCATCCATCGGAGCTCTTCCTGCCATATTGGATTGTCCGATGCTTAAAAATAAATCCAGTTCGGGCAACTTTTCAAAAATGACTTTATAAATCATCGTAGTTGTCAGGTCTTGTGATTTCACCTCAATGGTAGCCGTCCGTTCAGCTTCAGTTCCGGTGATATTGGTTGCCTGAGTAATTGTAGCAGTAGCTATTGTCTCATTGGTGGTGGCAGAAACAGCCGGCAATGTATTGAATGTATAGGGAAGATAAAACGAATACGATAATTTTTCTTTATTGAAAAACTCAACATCTGTTCCGTTTACTTTAATAGTCACCAATCTGGCATCCGATTGCGTATTCACAATCTGTAAATTAATTACTTTAGCAATCGGTGTTGTGCCAGGGAAAGACTCTACCTGAGGAATACTCACTTTTTGATTTGCCAGTACCTGTCTTTGATAAATGGATACTTTAGTCTTTGCGTTATCATTGTAATTAAATTCCGAATTCTCAACAATGGTCCAACCCGTCAATCCTCCACTTGGTGCAATTATGTATATCAGTCCATCAGCAGATGGGATGAGGGTACCCTGATCCATTACTTTTCCTCCACTTGCCAGGAAGTCATAACCTGCAAAATCTGCCGGTATGTTTTCCAGGATATAGGTTCTGTTCGTAAAAATGACAGCTCCGTTGGCAAAACTTCTTTTTTCAAAAACATCTCTTTCAGCTTCAACGGTAATTGTCATTTCATCTGGCAAAGCAAAAGTGAAAAAGGAACAAAGTAAAAATAGTATAAGTGTAATCCCGGACTTCATGTTGTAATATTTGATAGAATTAATACCGATTAATTGTTTTTTAACCACATAGTCACATAAGTTGACCTAGGAAAACCATGATCCCCCAATGCTTTACTGCACAACAGACAGATATTTGGAGATTACATAAACATTTTTCTTTCAGAAAAATAACTTATGCCGGTTCTTGCTCTTAATGTGGTAAATTTTAAAATCTTTATATTTCTCCTTACTTTTTAAGAAGTAAGGAGAAATATATTGATTTGTTGCTAAAAAACCAAACTACTTAATAAAACGAATTGTTGACTCAGAGCCATCAGCCAATATAAGTTTTGCAAAATAAACACCTGCAGACAGATGATTAACTGTGATAGCTGTTTCGCCGGCTTCAATTGGCTGTGCGTGCATCCGACTACCTAATGCATTATATATAACAATATTTTTCATGACTTTGTCTCCTTTTATTACAAGCTCATCATGGTTCACATACAATTTAATGTTTCCATCATTTGTCTGATGTAAGCCCGACTGTAAAGTTGCCGTAACCGATACATCATCAATCGACAAAGCATGGTCAACACCTCCGGCACACTCGGTGGTACCCGGATCATTGATGTCCAGCCATCTTAACATAATAGAATCTCCCACAGGAATATTAACATTAAAAGTATGGGTAATTCCTACCACTTTGTTTTCAGCAAGATTACCATCGATTTTGGTAGTGGTGGTTGCACCTGCAACAAAAATAGGAGAAGAAAACTGCAGTTCGGGAACTACCGTAAATGCTGTGTCTTTTAAGTTTGCATTTAATTTATATGCAAAACTGAGTACCTGAGGACAGGGATTCGCATAGGTCCATTGTTCACCTGAATAGGTAACATGAAGAGAGGTAATGGGAGCCGATGTGCTGTTTTTAATCTTCACTCCATAGGCTACATTTCCTGTTGCATTTGCAATTCTTGACCCTAAGGCACGATCGACATCAGTACCAAAAGATACGAGTCCGGTAGCTCCGGTTGTAGTAAGACTTCCGGTAGAATAAATAGTTATATCCTGAGGAGCAGGGTCTTGCATAAGTTTGGCAGCAGACCACCCAAGCAAAGGACTTGTCCCATTGGTCCAGGGAATGTTTGTTGATGCTTCGGCTGATTCCAGCGTATTGAAATCCTGACTGTAAGTTAACTCAGCATTAGTAAATTCAACATAATCCTGAGCATTTAGCCCTATTACGCAGAATAAAGCCAAAATTGTTGTAATTTTTTTCATTTTAATTGATTTTAATTGTGAATAGATATTTTATTTCAGGAACTTACGTGGTATTATTTAATAAAACGTTTCACCATCTTCTTTCCGCCTTTTGTAATTACCTGTGCAATATAGACCCCGTCAGACAAATGTCCTGCAGCGATATCCATCATTGTTGAATTTAACTGTCGGCTTAACATCACTTTTCCGAGCGTATTGTACACAACAATGTTTTCAATTTCTTCACCATTGGAAATTTTTAGATTATCCTGTGTACATGAAATCATCAATTGAGAAGCAATGAAATTCTGATGAGTATCTGTTCCCAGGTACGATGCTGTAACACTTACATCATCAATAGCTAACTGATGATCGACACCACTACTTACACAACTTCCAGTGGTGGACGGATCATTGATATCATACCATCTCAGCCAGATATATTCTCCTATAGGGATGTTAACATTAAATGCATAAGTAATGCCTGCCACCCGGTTTTCGGCCTGATTTCCATCTATTGGTGTTGTGGTATTAACACCAGCAACATATCTCGGAGAAGAAAACTGTAATTCCGGAACCACAGTAAAACCTGCATCAGCAACTCCTGTCGCATTTAATTTATAGGATACATCAACTACCTGTGGACATGGACTGGCATAACTCCATTGTTCTCCGGTATATACCACCTGCAATGATTTAATAACATAACCGGTATTGTTTTTAATTTTCACACCATAAGTTATATCTCCTATGGTATTTGATATCCTTGACCCCAAAGCCCTTTCGGTACTATCGGTTGCCGAAGACCCAAATGATACAAGTCCGGCAGAACTGATAGTATAGGCAGTAACTGCCGAAGGAGTTGTATTAACCGTTTTATAGGAATGCCAACCAACAAGAGGAGTTGTTCCATTGGTCCATAATTTTGTACCCGTAGTCGATTCAAGTGTATTGAAATTCTGACTATACTCAAGAGCCTCATTTGTAAATTCAACATAATCCTGAGCACCTGTGCTCCCTATGACTATGCATAATGCTAAAATAGTAGTAATTTTTTTCATTTCTTAATTCTTAAATTGTTAGTATTAGTGGAAGTAAATTATTGGTCTAAATGATGTTTTCTATTTTTTCTAAAATCTGCAAAACGATGAAATGTAAAATAATTGGCATCGTGTTGCCGGGTACTCAATCCTCTTGAAGTATCGGAAGCTGTGCGTGAAACAGCAATAATATCATCGCCATCAATTCTCCAGTCGACATACTGATAGGCATGGAAATGCGGATCGGAATGTGAGATTAAAATGTCGCTTATTTCCCAGTGATATAAATCATCTGAACACGACAACACCAGGCGGTTACGGAGTAATCCGGCATGTTCTTTTCCCTGATCTTCTTTAAAAATCATATTCGACAAGGTCCAGTATTTATGCGAAACGGAATCAAAATAGATAGTAAATTTCTTTTCTCCTCCTGGAAAAAAAACAATATCCGTTCCCGGGTCAAAAGAAGCTTTCATACCCTCTTTGTCATAATGAATGATCGCGGTGTGTTCGTTATATTTGAAGGTTTCTACCCGTAACATATTCACAATTTCGCCCGTCGGCGAAACCACTGCATTACCTTCATACCATCCATTAAATGCCACAGAATCTCCCAGCCACGATCTGTCATATGGTAACGCTTCTGAAAATGTCCAGTTGGCTGCATCCAGTAAGTCCGACTCCAACGGAGCCGACATCATCAATGCCCTGAAATATCTTTTTCCCCGAGGAATATTATCTTCCATTGCCCTCCATACTCTTCCATTATGAAAAACAGTGGCTGTTGAAGCCGAATGATAACTTCTGGCCTCCGTCAACAAACCGTTTTTTGCATCGACTGGAGCTGTCCAGGTCAGTCCGCCATCATCCGATCTGAGAATGATAACCTGATTAAAACCTCCTTTTGTCCCCATGATATAAACAGCATCTTTCACCACAAAGAAATTAAAGAAACCTACGGAAGGCAATTCAGTTACGTACGACCAGGTAAGACCCTTGTCTTTTGATTTCAGTATTCTGACAACGCTTTTATTTCCATCGAATCTTGATTTGCAGGCAGCTAAATAATCGCCCTGCGGAAGTATCACCACTGCAGGATCGGTAATATAATCCTTATCCTGGTTGGCAGATATGCATAGCGGAGTACCATGAGGTGCCGGTGGATCGTAAATCCTGACATCTTCGCCGATCAATACCGACGAAGCATTACCGGTTCTTGGTAAAGCGATCCAGCTTCCGGGACTTTTGTAGATGTAACGGTAAACTTTCAGAGAACCTCCATCTGTAACAAAATCACTCTGCCACTGCCATTTACTGTCACCGATCGGACCTGTAGTCGCCAGATAAAGTTCACATTTTTTGTAACAACGCACCGAATCGGTAACCTGAGTGTTTAACAGAGGTTTAGCATAGCAAAATCCTTTAAGATTCTCAGGAAGCATATCACCGATAATCATTTTTTTATCCTTCAGAAAAAGCGCTTTCCCCGGTTTCAGCGTATCAATATCAACCATTCCACCTTTTATCTCTA
>JAYFPP010000060.1:0-10369 GCA_034927635.1 Paludibacter sp. | reverse complement strand
AGATTTCCGATTTCCTGAGGTATGCCATCATTAAGCAATCCATTACCTGAACCAAGATAGGCATGGGTGTTGATAATAACATTGTGGTACGGATGGGCTTCGATAACATTCTTTGCCCAGTCGATAACAATGTTTCTCGGACCATATTCCAAAGAAAGTATGAGGAAATTGTAGTTGCCGTGAGAGAAGGTATGCCATGTATTGTCAACCGTATTGGCCGGATAGGCGCCACCGAATGATTCCTGACGGCTGTACCTTGAATAAGGCAAATAGCTGTTCATCATTGAAGTGTTGCGTGTGTTGGCAAAGCCGGGACTTCCCATGTCATGATTACCTGAGCAGAAAGTATATGGCAGTTTGCCATCCATAATGGTGAGTGCACCAGCAGCGATCGACCATTGTGCATCGCCATTGGTTTGGGTCATGTCGCCCTGTTGCAGCACAAATTTGATGCTGTCGGAATTATTGGCCACCCAGATAGTTTGTGCGGCATATACTTCGTTCCATTCAGTATTGTTGGCATAAGTTTGTGCATCAGGAATTAAGATGAGCTTCAGCGGTTTGTCGGCCGGTTTGGCAGGGTCGTAGGAATTTACTACAACTTTATAAATATGTATGTTTTTCGAAGCACCATAGATTCTTAGTTCAACACTTGTATTGATGTTGAGATAGTTTTCGATTTCCTGTTCGTAATTTCTGTCGAAATGAGGAGGTGCATACAGTGTTTTAATGGTTTGCCAGGTGCTTCCGACTTTTTGTTGCAAATAGAAGGTTCCTTCAATGGTTTCATTGCCATTTTTGCAAAAGATGGTGAGTTTACCAATGCTCGGCAATACCGGTAGTTTAAGATAGGAAGTTCCGTTATTGTCGATTCTGAATGCCCAGCGGCGTTTACTGCTTTGGTTATCGTTGCGGATGGGTTGTGCTCTGACACCTGTTCCGGGATCAAACTTGCCGAAAGTGCCTTTGAAGCTAATTCCATCAATTGCCAGTCCATCAACAGATACCGAGAGGTTGTTGCCGTTTACAACTGTTACAGGGAATTCGCTTTTCCAATAAGTTGAGTCTTTGGTGAAATCAATTTTCATCAGTTCAACAGGAATGATGCTTGCCTGAAATGCTGTAACCGCATTGTTTAGTGTTGATAAAGCACCCACAACCTGTGAACTTGTAGCAGTAGCATTGTTGTAAACACCACTGGCAGTGGTAATCGCTGCCGAGAAAGTATCGTAGGATGCCTGCGTATACTGTCCTGATGCTCCGCCAATATTGCCTGCATTGGCATTTTTAAGTGATGTGGCATTATTAATTCCTGTTTGCAGATCGGTTTTGTTGATGCTTGCCTGAAATGTTGCAACAGCAGCATTCAAAGTTGTATATGCATTAACAACCTCTGTACTTGTGGCTATTGCGTTGTTATAAACCGCTGTGGCTGTTGCAATGGCAGCATTAAGGGTATTGTAAGATGTTTGTGTGTATTGTCCCAGCGATGTTCCAATATTTCCTGCATTGTCGCTCAATAGTGTGGTTGCATTAGTAATACTGGTTTGCAGACCTGTTTTGTTGATACTTGCCTGAAAGGTAGCCACGGCAGCATTCAGTGTTGTGAGAGCTGCATCTACCTGTGCCTGAGTAGCTGAGGTGTTGGAGTTTACGCCCTGGGCTGTAACAATCGCAGCCGAGAAGGTATCGTATGAAGCTTGTGAATACTGTCCGAGACCGGTACCCACATTTGCTGTGTTGTTGTTTTTTAATGTTGTGGCATCATTGATACCAGCCAGCAGGTATGCCTTGTAATGTGCCTGAATATCGACCCTGAAAAGGTCGATGAACTTCGAACCGCCGACAAGTCGTAATTTGATAGGTGTCGTAGAGTTAATATCATAAGTTTTTATCTCGTCGATAGAGGTAGCGGAATAATTTTCAGCTTTATATATCGTGTAGTTTTTTATCGTGGTCCACGTGCTGTTTTCATATTTCTGCAAGTACAGGTTGGTGTTAGTTGTATTATTACAGTTTCTTACGTGTAAAGTAATAACACCGGCGCTTGAAATCTCCGGAAATTCAATGTAAGTGTCCAGTACCGGGGCTGTACCGCTTCTGAAACGAAAAGCAACAGCTACACCACCATTGTCGGGATTGCGGTGAGTGATGTTTACATCAGCACAGTTTGGCGGTACATCGCGACTTTCGATGGCACCGTTCAGATAATACTTGCCCATGTACAATGAAGTACTGTTGAGCGTGGTGAAAGCTGTGTTGGCAGCTGGTGTAGCATAGGTCGGATTAACCCTGATAAGTTCCGTTTCCCATGCATTACCCGAGAAGTCCTCAGATATTAATGTCTGAGAAAATGTAGAAAAATGAAAAGATGCTAATAGCATCAGAAAGAAAAAGCAAAATTTTCTTTTCATAATGATTAAATTTAATGTAAATAAAAGGTTGATTTTTATTCTTAAGATAAATTATAAGAATAGATACAAATTAATGTTATATATCCTTAACATAAATTTCATTATGTGTTTATATTTATCACTTATGTTCAAATTTTATTTATAATGCAAATCGGAAATCGAAAGGATATTATCAGAAGTACATTTCAGCAAACGTTTTCGATATATTACACCCAAATCATATGTCAGAGTGTTCGGTATGCTGTTTTTTTTCGTAATTTTGCGGGTGTTATTTAAAAATTCGCATGTCAGTTAAATTCAATATACATTTTATCACTAAATGGGGGGAGAAAATCCGCTTGTTAATACTATCGGTCAATACTGATGGCGAATCACAGCGTAGTTCAGTTGAAATGACCTGTGATAAGAATTTCATGTGGACAAGTTCTGTTCATCCTGAAGAACATCAAAGTGAAATCTTATATAAATATGAACTGATCACTGCAACCGGCGATCATATACTGGAGTATGGAGAGTACAGAAAGCTGAGTATTGCCGGTTACCATCTTAATATCAATGTGATAGATTCGTGGAGGGCCTCGTTTGGTGAAAGTCCGTTTATGACGACCGTTTTTCAGGATTGTTATTTCAAAAGAAATCCAACGGAAAAATCAGACGGTAATAGTGCCGTTGCTGACTTCATATTACAGGTATTTGCGCCGCAAATGGAGCCTGACCGGCATTTTGCTGTTGTTGGCAATCAGGATGTTATAGGAAACTGGGATGTTGACAAAAAAGTACGGCTGAATGAAGAACGGTATCCTTTGTGGTCAGTTAGTTTTCGTGCTGATGAAATAAAATTTCCGCTTGAGTACAAATACCTGATTGTTGATACCAAAACAGATGAGGTGCTGGTATGGGGTGGGGGACCAAACCGAAAAGTGGATAGCGTACTCCCCGGTTGTTTAAATATTGTTACTGATGAGAGCTTTCTTCGCACGATTCCTTCCTGGAAAGGCGCGGGGGTTTCTATTCCGGTCTTTTCACTACGCAGTAAAAAGAGTTTTGGTATCGGCGAGTTTTTTGATTTGAAGTTGATGGTCGACTGGGCAAAGCTCACCGGACAGAAAATGATACAGACCCTGCCGATCAACGACACCATCCTGTACCACAGTAATTACGATTCCTATCCCTACAACGCGGTATCGGTATATGCCCTTCATCCTGTATATCTGCATCTTGATGCTCTTGGAAAATTAAAAGATCCTGAAAGAAGAGCGTATTTTGCCGCAAAAAAGAAATCATTAAATGCAAAGTCATTTTCTGATTATCAAAATGTTATGAATGTGAAACGGGAATACTGCCGTGAAATTTATAAAGAGACTTCAGGAAAATTATTTAAATCGGAAGCGTATAAGTCCTTTTTCAATAAAAATAAATCCTGGCTGGTTCCCTATGCAGTCTTTTCGTATCTGAGAGATAAATACGGAACTCCTGATTTTCGAAAATGGGAAGAACTGAGCACTTATAATGCTGAGGCAGTTGAGGCTTATGCATCAAAGGAAAATGATTTTTATGATGAAATAGCACTCTGTTATTTTGTGCAATACCATCTTGACAAACAGTTGACTGAGGTGCATGATTATGCCGGAAGTCATGGTATCACCATTAAAGGTGATATTCCTATAGGAGTAAGTCCGCGTAGTGTGGATGCCTGGATGGAACCTGAAATGTTCAATACAACTATGCAGGCAGGAGCACCGCCCGATGATTTTTCGGTAACCGGTCAGAACTGGGGATTCCCTACCTACAATTGGGAATTGATGGAAAAGGATCATTACCGCTGGTGGATTAAGCGATTTCAGAAGCTGGCTGAATACTTCGATGCTTATCGCATAGATCATATTCTTGGTTTTTTCAGAATCTGGGAGATTCCTCAGCAGGATGTATGGGGACTAACAGGCAGCTTTAATCCCTCACTTCCATTAACGGTGGAGGAATTACAGCAAAAAGGTTTGTACTGGGATGAAAACAGGTTTTTGAAGCCCTATCTGAAAGAACATGTATTACATGCCACATTTGGAAAATATACGGCTGATGTGTTGCGTGAGTATTTCGATCAGGACGGATGGCAGAACTACAAATTTAAACCTGCATTTGATACGCAGAAAAAGGTGGAAGCACATTTCGCTTCGTTGGGATATAACTTTGGAACCAAAGAAGTGATGATCCGGGATGGCCTGTACATGCTGCATTGCGAGGTACTCTTTATCCGTGATGCCCGTCAGCCGGATAAGTTCCATCCACGTATTTCCATGCACAGCTCGGCTACTTTCCGCGATTTACCTGAGGATACACGTCGTTTACTCGATGGTATTTATGTGGATTATTATTATCACCGTCATAATGAATTCTGGAAAAAACAGGCGATGAAAAAACTCCCTGCCCTTATTGCATCAACAAAGATGCTTGTTTGCGGGGAGGATTTGGGTATGGTTCCTGATTCGGTACCGGATGTGATGAATCAACTGGAAATACTGAGTCTTGAGATTCAGCGTATGCCGAAGAAACCGCACCATGAATTTGCCATGCCACAGGATGCACCTTACCGGTCGGTTTGCACTACTTCGACACACGATATGAATCCTATCCGTGCCTGGTGGCTCGAGGATAGAAATATAACACAACGCTTTTATAATAAAGCACTTGGTATTCAGGGACAAGCACCGGAAAAGTGTGAGCCGTGGATAGCTGAACGAATCATCAACCAACACCTGGAGTCGAATGCCATGCTCGTAATTCTGCCGTGGCAGGACTGGCTGGCCATTGATGATAAACATGCGCACGAAGATCCTGAATCGGAACGCATTAATGTACCGAGTAATCCGCGTAACTTCTGGTGTTACCGTATGCATATCGGGCTTGAGGAGCTGCTTAGGCTGACCTCGCTGAATGAGCGGATCAGGAAGATGATTGTGGAGAGCGGGAGAGGGAATATAGAAGAGAGATAAGAAATATTTACCATATAAGTCATATAAGTGACATATAAACTTTTCAGATTTATGCAGTATGGTAAATATATAATAGTTAAACTTTAAATAAATAAAACTTATATGTCACTTATATGACTTATATGGTAATATTATAATTGTAAGTAAAAAAGTAAAATATTCATGAGTGATCAGAGGTATAATCTAAGGGGAGTTTCGGCATCAAAGGAAGATGTGCACAATGCCATTAAGAACATCGACAAAGGACTTTATCCAAAGGCTTTTTGTAAGATAATTCCGGATTTTCTGGGGAATGACCCGGATTATTGTAACATTATGCATGCTGATGGAGCGGGTACGAAATCGTCGCTGGCTTATATCTACTGGAAGGAAACGGGTGATCTGAATGTATGGAAAGGCATTGCTCAGGATGCCCTGATCATGAATATTGATGATTTGCTGTGTGTGGGAGCGACCGACAATATCCTGCTGTCGTCGACCATCGGACGCAACAAAAACCTGATTCCGGGCGAAGTGATTTCGGCAATTATCAATGGCACCAACGAATTGGTTGAGGAGCTGGCATCCATGGGCGTAAATATCTACCCAACGGGTGGTGAGACGGCTGATGTGGGCGATCTGGTTCGTACCATCATCGTCGACAGTACGGTGACCTGCCGCATGAAACGTTCGGAAGTGATTGACAATGCGAATATTCAGGCGGGAGATGTGATCGTCGGTTTGTCCTCATCGGGACAGGCTACCTACGAAAAAAACTATAATGGCGGTATGGGCAGCAATGGCCTGACTTCGGCGCGCCATGATGTGTTTGCCAACTATCTGGCGGTAAAATATCCTGAAAGCTATAATCCTGAAATTCCGCAACACCTGGCTTATTCAGGGTCGTACGAACTGACACAAGAAATTGCCGGAACTGGTTTGGATGCCGGTCAGCTGGTGTTATCGCCTACAAGAACATATGCTCCGGTGATAAAAAAGATATTGGAGGAGTCAGGTCGTGAGATTCATGGAATGGTGCATTGCTCAGGCGGCGCTCAAACCAAAATTCTTCATTTTATTGACCATCTGAGGATTGTTAAAAATAATCTATTCCCGGTTCCGCCATTGTTTCAATTGATACAGAAGGAATCGAAAACCGACTGGAAAGAAATGTACCAGGTATTCAATATGGGTCACCGCATGGAAATCTACCTTCCCCGCGAGCATGCTGATGAGATTATCCGTATTTCAAAATCATTTAATATCGACGCACAAATCGTTGGTTTTGTTGAAGCATCTGACCGGAAGGAATTGATTATCGAAAGCGAATTTGGTAAGTTTATTTATTAATATTAACCATATAAGTCATATAAGTAACATATAAGCTTTTCAGCTTTAATACTCAATCGTAATTATTGCTACGATAGATTTTGATTTTTAAAAAACCAAAACTTATATGTTACTTATATGACTTATATGGTTAATATTTAACACAGTCAGAGCAGATAACTGATATTAGTGGTGAAAAGTTTCACGGCAATTGCCAGCAGGATGATGCCGAAGAACTTCCGCAGGATATAGATACCTCCTTCGCCTATCAGTTTCTCAATGCGGTTGGTTGATTTGAGTACCACATATACCAGCGCAAGATTCAGTACCAGCGCGACAATGATATTCTCGATCTGATATTCAGCTCTTAAGGATAGGAGAGTGGTGAATGATCCCGGTCCTGCAATGAGAGGGAATGCTAAGGGGATGAAAGAAGAGCTGTTTTTAGGTCCCTGGTTCCTGAAAATTTCCACATCCAGTATCATTTCTATGGCAAAGATAAAGATAATGAGAGAGCCAGCCACCGCAAAGGACTGAATATCCACACTGAAAAGCTTTAACACCCCTTCGCCGGTAAATAAGAATAATATCAGAATGAGCAAAGCGATAAAACTTGCCCAGAAGGCATAAATGTTCTTATCTTTTTTCTTGATATTCAAAATAATAGGAATTGATCCCAGAATATCGATAATGGCAAAGAGTACCATAAAAGCACTCGTTATTTCTACAAAGCTGAAGTTCATAAGTTGTATAGTTTTATTAGTTTCTGATTAATTTTTTTTCTCCTTTTATCGAAAATCCATCCCCATTTATTGAAGTATTTTATCAGATTCCAGCTGTGAACCAGCATCATACCGAAACTCTTGTAAGAACTACGGGCATGGTGATGCTCTACGGAAACCAAAGGATAAAAAACAGTTCGGTAATGCTCACCAATCCTTCGTGTCAGATCGATATCCTCGGGATAAAGGAAAAAACGTTCATCGAATAAGCCGGCTTGTTTAAGCGCTTCTGTCCTGAGTAGCATAAAACAGCCCGAAAGATAGGGTACGTCCATGATTTTATCATAACCCGAATTGCGCATCTCAAACCTGTTCATGCTTTTAACCGTCCATTTTTCAGGAAGAAATCTCCGGAAGATCAAATCCTGTGGAGTAGGAATTAACTTACACAGATATTGCGTTTCGCCGCCGGGATAAATCACCTTAGGCATCATATGACCGATATCTTTGTTCTTCTCCAGATAATTTATCATTTCTTTCAGGATATCGGCATCCATTGTGATATCGGGATTAACCACCAGATGATAAGGGAGTTCCGCTGCAATTGTTTTGCGCAGGGCAATGTTGTGTGCAGCACCGTAGCCAATGTTTCTTCCTGTGAAGATGTAGGTCAGTCCGTCCTGTTTGAAGTCGCACGAAGGAACAGGAGAATTATCGATGATATAAATTTTATCAACAATTTCCGACCCTCGCAGAGAACGAATCAGTGATTCCATTTCACTGAACCGATGCTTGTATATGACGATTGAAACATTCAGCATAGAGTGGTCGATCAGAAGATGTCGTACTTTTCCATTTTATCTTCGATATGTACATCTTCTTTTGAAGTCTGAATTTTGAGGTAGGTCATCAGACTATCGGCACCGGCAGCATAACATGCTTCCTGTGCTTTTTTTACCACCGCCATGATTTCATCATAGGAGCCTTCCATCACCGTTTCAAAAGGAGTTACGCGGTATTTTAAACCTGAATTATCAATAATTTTGATGGCTTCATCAACGAGTGCGTAAGGATGTTTGCTTTTTGATGCAGGTAAAATCTGCAGAGCGATGTTAACGGTGTTTTGCATGATATGTGAATAAAAATGTTGTGCAAATGTAATAAAAATAGTGTGACTAATGTGGTGAAATATTTAAATTTTATTATCACGAAAAAAGGTAGGTTGCCCCGGCAGCCATCCCTGTCAGCAGGATAATAGTACTGAATCCCCATAATACCTTTTTCTGTAAGTCAACCCTTCGTCCCGAGAAAATGTAGATATAGAACATTGAGACAATGGTATTGCTGAGCATAGCCAATAAAACAGCGATCACCACAATCTGTCGGGGTATTTCGGCTACATTCTGCAAAAGGTTAAGCACGAATGGCGTAATATCACTCAGTCCGCTCAACAACGATAGCACCGTAAGTCCGCTGCTGCCGACATACCGGATGGTATAGGTGGTGATAATCGTGAAGAAGACAAACAAAGCTGCAAATATCAATGCCACTTTAAACTCCAGCGGATTCTTATAATCGTTATCATCATGTTCTTCTTCCGATGCTTTCACATCATTATTCAGGGATTTTCGGTAGACAAGCCATGAAATAAGCACTGAAGCCAGCGTTAAAAAAATAAGGTAAGGGTAGATGAGGATGAAAATTTCCCTGCTGAAAATATAGATAAGGATCATGAATTTGAGAAACATCATGCTTTTAGCGATGACCATAGCGCCGGCATAATTCGATAGTTTCGCTTCGGGAGCCGTTTTAGCATCCTTGGCTAAAAGCGATATAGTGGCAGTGCTGCTGTACAGTCCGCCGATCAATCCTGAAATAAATACTCCCGATGATTTAAACACGTATCGTTTGAGCAGGTACGAAGCATATGAAATACCCGACACTACCACCGTCGCAAGCCAGATGGAATAAGGAGTAAGTTTGGTGCCCTCGATCAGAATATTGTTGGGCAGAATAGGTAAAATAACCCCACTAATGGCAAGAAACTTGGCAAGGATGATGAGTTCGTCGTTTCTCATTTTGTTGGCAAACCGCTTAAAGGTGGGCTTCATTTCGGTAAGCATAAGTACCAGTACCACAATGGTAAGCGAAAACCACATGGGCTGTGTAATGATGACCGGAGCCAGGCAGTAAGTAATGAGTGCAATGGCGATGGTCGTCATGCCGAACTCATCATGTTTCCATGCCTTGGTTACGTAGTTTAATCCTAACAATATAATCAGTGCCAGTCCGCCACCGATAAAGAGCATCATACTTTTTGGCTCAAGTATGTACAAAATATAACCAAGTATCCCGATAAAGGTAAAAGTACGGTCGGTACCGAAAGAAGTAATACCACCCTTTTCCTCGTCATGTTTAAGCTGAAATTTCAACTGCGACAAGCCTATCAGCAACGAAAAAAGCGTTGTAAGAACAAATGAAACCAGTTCTTTGGGCAATATGTTGATTAATTCGTCCATGATGATGCGGGGATAAATTTTAAGCGGATATTCCTGAAAATAATTTTCACAAATTTACAGGATAATTTTCATAAAAACAAAGAGTACTTTTATTCTTAGATTTATCCTGTCATTATGAGTTTAAAAGTCATTTTTCAACAGCATTTCAATCCCTTATAACGCAACTTTAAAAAGGCGGCGGGCTTTGGGTTAAAAGCCCGCCATCTTTTCTGTGAAAGCCCGCG
The DNA here is from genome assembly GCA_034927635.1 of Paludibacter sp. Lineage (GTDB taxonomy): Bacteria > Bacteroidota > Bacteroidia > Bacteroidales > Paludibacteraceae > Paludibacter. Next base: position 192 of record JAYFPP010000060.1, on the reverse strand, counting down.
GGCTTTTGGATAAGAGGCCGCCGGCTATTAAGGCAAAGCCCGCGGGCTTTTTGTTGAGATGTACAGATCAGGTAAATTGTGCAAAGCAAACATTTAACAAACAGATGTTGTGGTGTTTGTTGGCAGACAACGTTTGGGGTTGAAAACTCATCTTTAGAGTCAGAAACAAGATTTATAACGGAGCATTGTTTT
>JAYFPP010000201.1:0-3225 GCA_034927635.1 Paludibacter sp. | reverse complement strand
CCGATGGCGCACACTTTCAACGAAGTGGAACTGATGATGCGTGCGGCAAAAAAATACGGCGTGGTTACCCAAATGGGTAATCAGGGACATTCCGAAGCCAATTACTTTCAGTTTAAAGCATGGAAGGAAGCGGGTATTATCAAAGATGTTACTGCAATTACAGCTCATATGAACAATCCCCGCCGCTGGCACAGTTTCGATGCTAATATGAAAAGTATGCCTGCCGGTCAACCGGTGCCTTCCACGCTCGACTGGGATACCTGGTTGGGGACTGAGCAATTCCGTGAGTACAACAAAGATTATGTCAACGGTCAGTGGCGTTGTTGGTACGACTATGGCATGGGTGCGCTGGGCGACTGGGGAGCACATATCCTCGACTCGGCACACGAATTCCTTCAATTAGGTTTGCCCACCGAAATTAATATGCTTTATGCCAAAGGTCATAATAAGTTCTTCTTCCCTTACTCTTCCACTATTCAGTTTAAATTCCCTGCAAGGGGAGAAATGCCAGCCTGCGATGTGACCTGGTACGATGGTTTGGATAATCTTCCTCCGGTGCCTGCCGGTTATGGCAATGTGGAACTCGACCCAACTATTCCGCCACCGAGTGATGGCAAGATTGTTCCGTCGAAACTCAATCCGGGAAAGATTATTTACAGCAAAGAGCTGACTTTCAAAGGTGGTAGCCATGGCAGTACACTCTCCATCATTCCTGAAGAGAAAGCTTTGGCAATGATTTCTCAATTACCGGAAGTGCCTGCAAGCCCGTCGAATCATTATGCCAATTTCCTGTTAGCCTGTAAGGGTCAGGAAAAAGCACGTTCATCATTCGATATAACCGGTCCGCTGAGCCAGGTGTTTTGTCTGGGAGTGCTCGCGCAACAGTTGAACGCTAAATTGATCTTTGATCCGGTAAAAAAACGTATTACCAACAATAAACTGGCCGATCAGTTGTTGGTGGGTGCAGCTCCGCGTAAAGAATGGAAACAGTATTACAGATTGTAAAGCCCCATAAAGATGACTTCAAGAAAATATGATGATGACAAATATTGGTAGAAGGGAATTTTTAAAAAATATGGGACTGATTGGTGGCGGTGTATTGTTGGCGACAAGTCCGTGGTTCTCAGCTTTTTCTGAACAAAAAAATACGGTTGGCTCAATTGCCCGTATAGGTGTGATTGGCCCGGGTTCGCGTGGACAGCATCTGATGAGTTTTCTGATAAAAAACCCGAAGGTGAAAATCGTGGCACTTTGCGATATTTATCAACCATCAATTGATCAGGCGCTGGTAATGGCTCCTGAAGCAAAAGTGTATACTGATTACCGTCGGTTGCTCGAAGATAAAAATGTGGATGCGGTGCTTATTGCAACGCCTCTGGACAAACATTATCAAATGGTGATGGATGCTTTTGATGCCGGTAAACATGTGTTCTGCGAAAAATCAATTGCATACTCACTCCATGAAACTCATCAGATTTATCAAAAATACCTTGTTTCGAACCGCGTGTTTTTCGTGGGGCAGCAACGGTTGTTTGATCCGCGCTACATTAAAGCGGTAGAAATGGTGCATTCCGGAATGTTTGGAGAAATCAGCGGTTTAAGGACTTTTTGGCACCGCAACAACGACTGGCGCCGTCCTGTGCCATCACCCGAACTCGATGAGCAAATCAACTGGCGACTTTACAAAGCTCATTCAAAAGGAATTATGACGGAACTTGCTTGTCACCAGTTGCAGTTAGGCACCTGGGCGACCCGCCGGATTCCCGATAAAGTGATGGGACATGGTGCGATAACCTTCTGGAAGGAAAAACGGGAGGTGAACGATAATGTAAGTTGTATTTATATCTATGATGATGGTGTGAAGATGAATTATGATTCGGTATTGTCGAACAAATTCTACGGACTGGAAGAACAGATTCTGTGCAGTAAAGGCACAGTGGAACCCGAAAAAGGAAAATATTATTTCGAAGAAATCCCACCGGCACCTGCTTTCCTGCAACTGATCAACGATTGTGAAAATGCTTTGTTCGACACCTTGCCTTTTGCCGGTACCAGCTGGGCAGCTGAAACGGCCAATAAGAACGAAGGCCATTATCTTACCGGTAAAAGATCCGAAGGTGATGGTACCGGCTTAATGCTGGAAGCTTTTGCCGAAGCGGTAATCACTGGCAAACAACCAGAACTGATTGCCGAAGAAGCTTATTACGCAACGGCTTTGAGTCTGTTGGGACATCAGGCGATGGAAGAAGAAAAAATGCTGATTTTTCCTGATGAGTTCAAATTGAATTACCTGAATCATCGGGCGATTAACATTTAACCACATTAGTGCACATAGTTATATGAAAGACATTATAATTACCGGAGTTCAGGTAAAGAAAGAGCTGATTACTTTGCTGGTTTGCTTTCTGATCGGTTTTGTGGCCAATATCGGTGCCATCATCTATTACAAAACGGCAATGACTGAAATAGTCACTTCGATAGGCTATGTGATGGTTTCGGCGTTTGTGCTGTATTTTATCTGGAGTCTGATACGGATACTAATGGCTTTATTGTTGAGTTTCATTAAAAGATTTTCCAAAAGTAAATAAACAAGCGCTAAATCATCTCCATGCAGTATTCTCAAAAAACTTTATCAGATAACAGACAACTCTTTTATGCATGGTTTTCAGCCATGTTTACAAGGGTTGACCTGATTTTTTGTGCTGAAGCTGAGAGAGAGGATTTAAAGAATATTGCACAGAAAATCAGTGATCAGATTGACTGGGTCGAAGCACTGGCTAATCGTTTCAATGAGCATAGTGAGTTGAGTAAACTGAATGACTGTGCGTATGCAAATGAAATGTTAGTCCAGGAAGAATTATTCGGTATTCTCTCTGAATGCCTGATATACCATCAGCAAAGCATGGGATATTTCGACATAACAGTCAATTCACTGAACGGATACCGGGGTGGGGCAGCAGCCGTACAACTCAATCCGGAAAGACAAACCATTCGTTTTTTACATCCGGATGTACAGCTTGATCTGTCGGGTTATATCAAAGGATATGCTTTAGGTACTGTGAAACAGCTACTGGAAAAGGAAAATATTACTGATGCGCTGATAAGCATGGGCAATAGTTCGGTGCTGGCTTTGGGCAATCATCCTTTCGGTAAAGGCTGGAAAGTCAGTCGACCCGAAACTGATACAGCAACTAATTGTGTGCTTTTTGATGAATGTCTTACTAC
>JAYFPP010000073.1:0-3162 GCA_034927635.1 Paludibacter sp. | reverse complement strand
GATGATTGACATGAAATATATTTTTACGAAAGAACATGTCAGTGTGCAATGTCAATTGCCATCAATTATTAAAAATGAACCCGTCTGTCTTATGTTGCCTTTGATAGCTGATGTCAGTGATTCTGAGACGATGATTTCGCCTTATCAAATGGAAATTCAAAAAGAAAAAGCGACAATAATGATACGAACTAATATGCCTTTAAATATCACACCGACAAATAATGGCCGAATTTTGAATCTGGTTCCCGGTTTTGCCTTTATTCCTGTTAAGTGTTCAGCTGACAAAGATGGCATCATTGAAGCGATAATTTCTATTCATTAGGGCTGTTCCAATGAATATTTAATAGTATTCTTTAATTTTTTTTATAGTACTGAGGTGATTTAATATTCAACAATAATATAATTCTTTTCGACAAATATGAAATTGTCTCACAAATAGTTCAATTAGTTTTGTATAAAACTATTCAAATGAATTAATTGTATAACGTAAAACTAATTACGAGCATGAAAAAAACTACTTTATTATTATTTTTTGTTGGTATGTCAGTTGTCCTTTCGGCGCAGCGCATCAGCTCTCTGACCATTGAGGGAGTGCCTTCCTGCGTACCTTTTGCCGCATTCAATCCTACAAATAATGACGTGAACAAACCGGGTGACGGACAAATTATCTATCCCGATGGAACTGATTTCAGCAATGTAAATGTTACTTTGAACTATGGAACCGAAGCTACACTGGATGCTCCGAATCCATGGCCCACTGACTGGACGAACACGGTTACAGGTATTAAATTAACAAGCACCGTTAGTCCTTTTAACTGGGCTTTGTATAACATTACATTAAAAAAAATCAAATCAGGTACACTTCCTCTTGAAATCAAAACAGGGACCGGTAATTTTGACAGCGATTCATGGACAACTTCAACGGTTGGTTGGGCCGGTGCTTGTATTGATAAATCCCAAAGTGTAATTCGATTCGGTTCGAGTAAACGTTCGTTTATGGTTGCTTTCGACAGCGCTCCTGATTCATTGATTTACACCATTAAATTTCTTACAACTTCATGGAATACCAGCAATATCTTTGATGTTGATGGCTCTTCTGATGGTGTTAACTGGACCTCCATTGTACAGTACAATGCGACTAATCCAATGCCTTTATCGTCGCCAACAGTGATTACCAAACTTAAAATTGCTTCCTCATACCGGTTTATCCGTTGGGTTTATACCAATCGTGCCGCTACCAACGTATCGTTGGAAAATATTCTGGTTACAAAAAGTTCAGAAACAAGTGTGTTGAGTCCAGCTGAACAGGGAGTAAAATTATATACTTCAGGAACAAATTCGCTTCGTTTAGATAATTCGGAAGAAGTGAAAGTATTACGGGTTTATAATATCTCCGGAGCACTTGTTTTAGAAAAATTGAATCCTTCGCAAGTGATAACTTCCAGTGAGTTACCTTCAGGGGTGTATTTGGGTGAGATGCGGTTAAATAGCGGGAATGTGATAAAAACAAAATTCCTGAGATAATTTTTCTCTTATTAATAAACAAAAGCTTCAGGTAGTTTTCTCAACTTCCTGAAGTTTTTGTTTTCAATCTCATTTATAAACTGGTTTTTATACAAGAAAACCACATTAATCAAAAAGTTGAACTTTTGTGTACAATAATGGGAGGTACCTGTATGTAGAGAACAATATCTTTACAACATTAAACAATTAACAGATAATACCAATGAAAATCATCTTCAGAACTTTTATCCGCTTCATTTTCTTGTTTAGCGTATTCACTGGGAAAGCGCAAGAGCCTGATCCATATTCAGCCGATCCGAATCCGGCAGGTGTTAAACCTGGTTTGACACTGATATGGAGTGATGAATTTAATACAGATGGTAAACCTGACCCTTTGAATTGGAAATACGAAAAAGGTTTTGTGAGAAACGAAGAACTTCAGTGGTACCAATCGGATAATGTAAACTGTAAAGGCGGTTTGTTGGTCATTGATGGCAAACGGGAGCAGGTTACGAATCCAAATTATTTGCAGGGAAGTACAGATTGGAAGAAGAACCGTCAATATGCGGATTACACTTCCGGAAGCATTATTTCTCAGGGTTTGCAGCAATTTCAGTTTGGTCGGTTTGAAATTCGTGCCCGAATCGATACAATTCTGGGCTCATGGCCGGCTATATGGACCAAAGGTATTGCAGGAAAATGGCCTTTCTGTGGTGAGATAGATATAATGGAGTTTTACAGGAGCAAAGAGGTACCTACTATTCTGGCTAATGTCGCCTGGGGAAGCGCTACCTATGCTTCAGGCACCTGGGATACACGGAAAGTGGCACTTTCCTATTTTACTGCTAAGGATCCCGATTGGTGTAATAAATTTCATATCTGGCGCATGGACTGGTCGGCCGATTCTATCAACCTGTATCTCGATGATGAATTGTTGAACTATACCTTAGTAAAAAACACTAAGAATCCTGACGGTTATGATCCTCAGCAACCACATCTTCAGAAACATTATCTTTTGCTCAATCTGGCTATAGGCTCTAATGGAGGAAATCCTTCCAAGTCCGCTTTTCCCATTAAATACGAAGTGGATTATGTGCGGGTGTACCAGCCAACTCCAACTGCAGTGAATGAATTTAAAGATAAAATGGTCAGGATTTATCCAAATCCGGCTTCCGAAAGCATTCATTTTGATACAGATTTCCCTGTTCAAAAGATCCGATTGTTTGATATTTCAGGATGCCAGATTTTAAATATGGATGAACCGGCTGCGATATTGGACATTTCAACATTGGAAAATGGAATTTATGTGTTAAAGTTATATTCTGAGAATGGAAAATGTCGGTCCGAAAGAATCGTAGTAATGAAGTAAGTGGTTGATATTTATTTGTTTATGCTGTGGTCGATATGCTGGTGTTTATAATGACAGGAATTTCAACAATAATGCAATAAATTTCGACAAATCTGAAATTGTCTCACAATTAGTTGAAGTAGTTTTGCATCGGACGAAACCGAAATAATTTTCATTGTACAACTCACAAAACTAATTACAAACATGAAAAAAATTACTTTATTATTACTTTTTATTGTTGCCACAGTTAGTCTGTCGGCACAACGTATCAGTGCTTTGACCATTACAGGTGTACCTTCCTGCGTTCCTTT
>JAYFPP010000082.1:0-7398 GCA_034927635.1 Paludibacter sp. | reverse complement strand
AATAAGATTGATTATGCCGGTGTGATTGAAAATCTCAATGTGCTTGACTATGACTATTATTTTCGTTTAGTTGCATCATTCCTGAAGAATGAAGTAACGGAATCGTTACTGATTTTTAATGAGGTACTTAATAAGGGATTTGATGCACATCATTTTGTCTCAGGGCTAAGCTCCCATTTCAGAGATTTACTGGTTAGTAAAGACCCCCAAACCATTTCACTGATGGAGGTAGGTGCTGATATAGGAAAAAAATATCAGGAACAATCACAGGAATGTCCGGTTGAGTTTTTATTTCAGGCATTGAAAATCAGTAACGAATGTGATCTGAATTATCGAATCAGCAAAAACAAACGACTACTTGTAGAACTTACATTAATACGCATCTGTCAACTGACAGATGAAAAAAAAAAAACATAACGGATGACGGGAAGCTCCCTCCTATAAAAAAAATTGAAGTAAATATTAATGGTGAAATTAGTGATACACCTGTAATCACACCTGCAGTAAAGGTAGCCGTTAAACAACCTGTGATTCAGGAAAAAGACAAACCTGAAATCAAACGACAGACAAAGCCAATTTCAATCTCAATTTCACCCAACATCAACAATCAGAGGAAGGAATCCACAAAGATTGAAAATAAAGTTCAGGAAACAGAACTACAAAATGAAAGTTATTCAGCAATAGCTTTTGAAAAAGCATGGAAAGATTATGCCCTGAAAGTTCCTGAATTAGTAAGCGTTGTAAGTTACATCAACAATACCATCCCCGGTAAAATTAATGAGCACACCTACGAACTAACTTTCAGCAATGTCTTTCAGGAAGGTGAATTTAAGAAATTACTCACAGAAATTTGTTTCAGTATCAGAAAGACCCTGAAAAATTCATCCGTCAATTTTGTTACAAAAGTTGTAGAAGCAATTGAAAAGGACACCAACAACAATCCGGAAGAAATTCTCCGTAAGATGACAGAACAAAATCCTGCACTACAGTTATTAAAGAAAAATCTGAATCTGGAGATAGATTGATATATAAATAATCTCTGACAGAATTACTTCTGTCAGAGATATAGCAAACAAACACATTAAACCAACATTTGATAAAAATACATCATAGGGTTTATTTACATAATACTTCAGGAATTGATGTACATAGTATATGAACATCTTTTATTGAATTCGTTACTTTCGAGTCAATCCATTCAAGTTTCCTTGTATCATAAAGATCATTGATCCTGATACTACAAAAATATAACATTAATTTTAGACGAATACTAATTTTTTCCTCATTTCTTTCTAATTAAATTCTCATTTTTTGTACTTTTGATGTTAAAATTTTTGAGATAGCGATAAACTTCAGGGTTTTTCCAAAATTTCATCAATTATCAATATCACAATAAGCTAAGAAAACATGAAAACAAAAATTATTACATATTCGTCTGTATTTAGTATTTTGTTAGTACTATTTATTCAAGCATATGTAATATACAGCAATTTTCAGCTCACGATTGAATACACTACACGTGAAATTGATTATATTTTAAATGAAGCACTAAAAGAGGAATTAGACATACGGCAAGAGCTTATTAGTGATAGCACAGCATTAGCAATGAATACCTATCATAATAAAAAAAGTGAGAATATTGATTTATATTCCAATGACTTTATTCTTTCCGGTAACAGTAAGGATAGCTTTGATAATAGCGATATATCTGATATGCTCAGCACTTTGATTAATGAATGTATTAGTGAGATAATTCCTTTAAACTTAAATATTTTAGATAGTATAACAAATGAATTATTAAAACAACATAAAATAAATTCAGAATTTTCAATTAATCTATTTGATTATCGATCTAATAAAATTATAAAAAGCTCAAAAGAGAATTTCTCATCATCTATATTTCTTATTCATTCAAAACACCTACTACTTGACACCCAAAGTAAAAACTCGCTGCAACTTGTTTTAATAAACCCCTTAGCGCTTATTATAAAAAAAATGGGAATATTGCTTCTAAGTTCATTAATACTTTCACTTCTGGGGTTTTATGGATTATGGTTTTTACACCGGACACTCAACCGTCAGAAAAAACTGATGGAAGTAAAAAATGATTTTTTCGGTAATACCGCACATGAGCTAAAACGTCCTGTAGCGCAACTACATCTTGCTTTAGATGCCCTCTCTAAACCGGTTACAAAAGAAAATGCCGGCATAAGAGAACGTTATCTAAAAATATCAAAGGAAGCCACCAAGGATATGTCGGAAAAAATTACCATGATAATGACCCTTGCAATGGCTGAAGAAGGTATTTTTAAGCTAAACTATTCAAATTTTAATTTGTTTGAGGAAGTTCAGAAAATCAAAGAACAGTTTACATCAGTAGCTGAGAAGAAACCACAAATAACACTGGAAAGTAATGAACAAAGTTGTTTTATTGAGGGTGACAGAGATCATTTAATGCAAAGTGTAGCAAACCTATTAGACAATGCAATAAAATATTCAGGTACTTCTGTAAATATAATTATCAATATACAAAAGTTAAGCAATTTCCTTCGTTTATCCATTAAAGATGATGGCATTGGCATTGAACCTGATAAAACTGATCGTATCTTTGAAAAGTATACCCGGCTTCAAAACGGAGAAACTTCTGTATCTGGTTTTGGGATAGGACTGAGCTATGTGAAGGCAGTCATCGAAAAACATGCAGGAACTATTGAAGTTGAGAGTACTGTTGGTAAAGGGAGTGTGTTTATTATAAACCTCCCTGTATAAACAAATAATGTGTTAGTGTTTATTATAATTTAGAAAATTTAATTCCGTGGAAAAGATTCTTTTAATAGAAGACGATATTAATCTGGCATTTATCATCATTGAAGAATTAAAAGTCGAAGGATTTGAAGTTATTCACCAGATAAATGGGGAGAATGCATTATTAACCATAGACAATCTTAAACCTGATATTGTTTTGCTGGACGTTAATCTTCAGACAACTTTAAATGGATTTGAACTTGGGAGACAAATACGACTCCAAAGTGATTTACCTATTTTATTTACTACTTCCAGAACTTTAACAGAAGATCTAAAAACAGGTTTCAGTATTGGAAATGTTGATTATTTAAAGAAGCCGTTTGGAATATGTGAACTTGTATTACGAATAAAAGAACTTTTGTCCCGAAACACAAAGCAGAAAGATCAAATTAAGCAATTTCAGATTGGTAAATTTATATTTAACCCATTTGAAAACACCTTACTTATTAATAACAAAAAGCTAACACTTCAAAACAACGAAAGCAGTGTATTATATCTTTTGTGTATTAACAGAGACAACGTTGTTACAAAAGAAGAAATTTTGAAAACAGTATGGAATGATCTGGAAATGAGACAAAAAGAAGCTTCACTTTATAACATTATATCTGCACTAAGAGATAAATTTAGTGAGGACAACAGCATTGTCATAAAAACATTTACAAAAACAGGATGGAAACTGACTCAGGTCACAACTGATTAAGCACCTGTCTGATTTTTTCGTATGTATTGATAGTGTTTGGCACAAGTGGAAGACGTAACTTGTTCTGTATAAATCCCATTACTGCCAGCATACTTTTTACCCCGGCAGGATTACCTTCAACAAATAAGAGCTCTATCAATTCTGTAAACCGATGGTGGATTTTACGGGCATTACTGTAATCACCCTGCAGAGCAAGACGTACCATACGACTGAATTCTTTCGGGAACGCATTCCCAATAACTGAAATCACGCCAACTGCACCCAGGGTAATCAAAGGGAAAGTAATTCCGTCATCACCTGAAATAACCATAAAATCAACCGGTTTATTCTTTATTATATCATCAATTTGATTGAAATTTCCGGATGCCTCCTTGATGGCACAAATATTTTTAAATTCATTGGCCAAACGCAATGTAGTTGGCGCTGTCATATTCACACCTGTACGTCCGGGGACATTATAAAGTATCACCGGAAGCAGGGAAGCTTTTGCTATGGCGGCATAATGCTGATATAAACCTTCCTGAGATGGTTTGTTATAATAAGGCGTTACCGATAGAATAGCATCAATTCCTGTAAAATCAGTCGTTTGCACTTTTTCAACAATGGCTTTCGTATTGTTACCTCCAACGCCTAATACAATAGGTAAACGACCCCGGTTTACGCTCACCACAAAGTTTTTCACTTCTTCCTTTTCCTTTTCTGTCAAGGTCGGAGTTTCAGCTGTAGTGCCACATACCACCAGATAGTCAGTGCCGTTTTTAATCTGGTATTCAACAATACGGGAAAGTGCATCAAAATCAATTGACTCATCATCTTTAAACGGTGTTATTAAAGCAACACCCATACCTTTCAGTTTGCTATTTATCATTGGGGGAAAATTCAATTTGAGTACAAAAATAAACTAATAATCTTTAGTTTGTATATTTTTAAGGTAAAATATTATTTGGTCATATAAATAAGAGAACTTTAAATCATCTATTTGTAGTTCATTATCAATTAAGTGCTGTTGAATGTCTAATGCAAAATCATATAATTTCAAATTATTCTTTTGCATACCGGTTTTACATTTTGCATTAGCAAATAAGACAATATACTCCAAAGGGAGCAAACTGTTTGCGGTTATGTCAATAAGCAAATCATATTCATAATTAAGCAAATCCGCTAAAATTTGTTGATTTGGCTTTTCGAACAAAACAAGGTCTTTTTTACATAAAACCTTATATTCAGGATAAGTAGCTGAAATACAATTCTTTTTATTAACATATCCTATAGCAACCACTTTTTTACCATCAGCAGTCAGACTTTCAATTATTCTTTTAGTTTCCGAATTTTTCTCAGAATAATTACTTTCAAAAATCAACAAAATTGTTTTTGCCTTAGCATAATTAACAAATGAAGTATCCCTGACAGATGACTTCAGAAATTTATTTGCCCGTATCTGAAATAAATATTGTGAAAATTTATTTGACATATGCATAAAATTAAAACAAAGTTCCCATTTGTTCAGGTGAAACTACATTATCCATATTTAATGATTTCAAAAAAGTAGTTTCATCAACCAATGCTACACCAAGATTTGCTGCTTTTTTTAATTTTTCGGGCCCCATATTATCTCCGGCAAGGATAAAAGATGTTTTTGCAGAAACACTACCTACATTTTTACCTCCGTTTTGCTCAATGAGTTTTTTATATTCCTCTCTGGAATGCAATTTAAAAGTGCCACTGATGACTATTGATTTACCTTCAAGCAAATTTGATTTCAGTTGCAATTGTTCTTCTGAAAGTGACATCCTCAAACCGAAACTTTTAAGTTTGTCCAATATGACTATATTTCTTTCATCTGCAAAATAACTAATTACACTTTGAGCAATTCGTTCGCCTATTTCATCAACCTGCACTAATTCCTCAAATGTAGCTTTTTCGAGTTGATCAATAGTTTTAAAAGCATTAGCCAGCTTCTTCGCTACCGTTTCACCGACAAATCTTATTCCCAATGCAAAAATAACCTTTTCGAAAGGAATTTCCTTCGATTTCTCACAGGAAATCTTAATATTTTGAGCAGATTTATATCCTAATCGTTCCAATCGGGCTATATCTGGAATTTTAAGTGCATAAATGTCTGCAATATCCTTCAATAAACCATTTTCATAAAGTAAATTTATTGTTTCACTTCCGAGACCATCAATATTCATGGCCTTACGACTTACAAAATGTTCTATTTTACCCTTAATCTGTGGTGGACAAGCATTCTCATTCGGACAATAATGGGCAGCTTCACCTTCGTATCTGACCAGATCAGCAGCACATTCCGGGCATTTCTTTATAAACCTGACTTTATCTCCGATTAATAATCTCAGATCTAAAGCAACCGCAGTTATTTTAGGTATGATTTCTCCTCCTTTTTCAACATATACCATATCACCAATATGCAGATCGAGTGATTCGATAATGTCGGCATTATGTAACGAAGCTCTTTTAACAGTAGTTCCGGAAAGCAACACCGGATCAAGGTTTGCTACAGGTGTAACTGCACCGGTTCTGCCCACCTGATAGGACACTGAATTTAATCGCGTCAGGGCCTTTTCGGCCTGATATTTATAAGCAATTGCCCATCGTGGAGATTTTGCTGTATAACCCAGCAGTTTTTGCTGAGAGAAGTTATTTACTTTAATAACTATTCCATCTGTAGCTACCGGAAGATTTTTTCGCTCAATATCCCAATAATGTATAAAATCAAAAACCTCTTGCAGGGTTTTACAAACTTTTGTAGCATCAGAGATTTTGAATCCCCATGACTTAGCTGCCTTCAAGCTGTCATAATGTGTTGCAAAAGGTAAATCATCACCCGGCAAACTGTATAAAAAAGCATCAAGTTTCCTCGAAGCTACTATAGCAGAATTCTGAAGTTTTAGCGTTCCGGAGCCTGCGTTTCTTGGATTGGCAAAAAGTGGTTCTTCCTGCGACTCTCGCTCCCTGTTGATTTCATCAAAAACCGCCCAGGGCATTAAAATCTCCCCACGAATTTCAAATTCAGGTAAATAATCTCCCTGCAGTTTAAGCGGAATACTCCGGATAGTTTTTACGTTTGCAGTAACATCATCTCCTACTACACCATCACCACGAGTAACTGCTCTTACCAAAGTTCCATTCTCATATATCAGAGAAATTGAGGTTCCGTCATATTTAAGTTCACAAACCAATTCAAAATCAACATTTAATGCTTTTTGAACTCTTTGATAGAACTCCTGCACTTCACCTTCAGAGTAAGTATTACCCAATGAAAGCATAGGATATTGATGAGCCACCTGACTGAATGAAACCGTAATATCGCTACCTACCCTTTGCGTGGGTGACATTGGATCATAATATTCAGGATACTGTGACTCAAGTTCCTGCAACTGCTTCATCATAAGATCGAAATCGATGTCTGAAATTACAGGATGATTCAGCACATAATAATTGTAATTATGTTGTTCAAGTTCTTTTCTCAGTGATTCAATCTTCTCTTTCATTGCCTAAATCAGAATTTCTGCAAAGATACGATTTTTAGCGAATAAGTAATAACGAATAGTGAAGAAGGGATTAGCGAATAGCGAAGAACTATTAGCGAACAGTTCAAACAGATGGAGCAAACGAGTGACCTTAATCGCGTAAGCGATTTCGACACGAGTTGCTCCATCTGTTTGTAAGTGAGAAGTGATGATAGCGAAGAGGTAATAGCGAAAAGCGAAGAACGAAGAACATAGAGACGTGGCATGCCACGTATTTTAGTGATGAGTGATAAGTGATGAGTGTTAAGTGAAACAAAAAACCCTCAGCAGAACATTAAATCTGCTGAGGGTTTTAAAAAACGGCGGCTATCTACTCTCCCACATAATTGCAGTACCATCGAC
>JAYFPP010000150.1:0-3887 GCA_034927635.1 Paludibacter sp. | reverse complement strand
ATTCCCGCGTCCGCGAACCTGCGCAGGATACACCGACACAGCACCTTTGTTGGATACCGCTACACTGGCTACAACGTAAATTTCTTTGTCCACAAAATCAAAAGTTCCTTTTGTTTCGAGATAAATCGTCGGGAGGTTGGTAAGTTGAGGATAATTAAGCGTTTGTGCATTTTCAGCAGTATAAAATTCGAGCTCAGCCACACTGCAACGGTGATCAGCATTTACGCAACGGACATATCTGAAGCTTTGTCTGGTTGAAATATCATAAGTGACATACTGACCGGCCGTGGGAACCTCAGTCACCGTGAACAGTGTAACAGCGTTGTTAAAATCAGGATTATCTGCACCCTGAATTTTTGAGCCCACCAACTGTTGCACACGGTCAGGCATGGGATAAATCCGTACTTTAGTAATGCTGTATTGTGCGTTCAGATCGAGTCCTACCCATCCGTTTACCTCTTTTGCCATAAAAGCAGTACTTTCATTCGTATCGAAAGCGTTGTATTTATGGCGGGCGTATTAATCGTCGGGAGTAGTCGACAGCACAGCACCGCGAAGTTTTTGATAGCCGGTGAGATCCTGTGCCCCTAACGGAACCAATGAGAAAAACAATACAGTTAACAGTAAAACTTGTTTCATGGTACTAAATATAAAAATGGTTATTTTCTAAAAGTAACCTGACAGCCCTAACCAGACTGTCAGGTTAAGGGAAAATATTTCATCAACCAACCATTATTTTCCCCGTGAGCATTCTTCCTTCACTATCTGTAAGACGAATTACATATATTCCGTTGGTAAGATCACTTAATGATAAGACTGAACTAAACTTAACTTTGCGCACCAACACTCCGGTTGAAGTATAAATTGCCACAATTTCTACCGGGGCAGTAGCACGAATCACCTGCAACATCCTGCTTTCATTATTATAAATAAAGTTCCAGTCCTGCGGGTCATTTATTCCTGTTGATCCATCAAAATAAGAATTATCGCGTATTGCTCTTATTTCATCGCCGGATAGTAACCCTTTGAAGAAATAGAATTCATCAATCATACCCTGCCAGAATCCCGATGAACCGCTTTTGTGAGCACCAATACGGAAACCTCCCGTACAAGCTTCAAAAGCCTGTGCAGAAACCGTCAGGTCACGCACACCATCAACATAATAGGTCACCTGTTTATTAACCGGGTCACAAACGGCAGCTATATGTTGCCATTTACCACGTTCAAACGATCCGACAGAAGCCGGATTCTGCCGCTGTCCCAGAAAGTTGTTCCAGAAATAGCGTACATCGCCTCCTGCCGTAGGGTTTTCAACCCGCGAATAGAGCACAATACGTCCGGTACCGGCATTATCTTTTTGCGCCAGTACTATCTGATCACGGAAATAATATCCGTTTTCCACAGTGCCCGATGTTGGAATAGTGGTTGCTTCATCATACACCCATGCACAAACTGTATATTGTGTATTGGATGTATTCACAATAGCTGTTGTATTCAAATCGAGGTACTGATTGATTCCATTCAGTGATACTGCATTTCCATATTTACCTGCAGCAAGTACCGGTGTGCTTCCCGACAGTGCAAGTGTATATTTATGTTCCGATGAATCGTTAAAACTGACATTAAAAGGATAATAAAATGCCAGTTCTTTGGGTGTATCAGGCGTTTCAGAAGGTACGGTAAGACCTGCACTTCTTGCCCAGTTATTCCACAAAATTTTCATTTCGCGCACTTTATCGGGATATTCCACCGCCACATTATTGGTTTCAGAATAATCATCAGCCAGATTGAAGAGCTGCCATCCCTGTCCGGTTACTGCCGTAAGCTTCCAGTCGCCTACGCGCACCGCCCGACCGTTTTCATGCTCCCAGAAGAGTGTACGCTCACCGTTCCACACTCCTTCACCCTGAATAAGCGGGATTAAACTCCTGCCTTCTGCGGGTAAAGTCTGAATGTTATTGCTGTTATAGCTGGTCGGATAGTTAGCCCCTGCCAGTTCGAGAACAGTAGGCATTATATCGATAAAATGCCCGGGTTGATGATTGATTGCGCCTTTTTTTGCAGCTTCGATACCATTGTTCCAGTGTACAATCAGCGGAGTAGCAATACCTCCATGGAATGACTCCCGCTTCCAGTAACGGAAAGGTGTATTCACCGCGCCTGCCCAGCCATTTCCGAGATAATTATAGGTAAGTTGTGAACCGGGAACACGTGCATTGTGTGTCACCATTTGTCCGCTACGGGTGCGGTCGTGTCGGTCGAAATCGCCAATAGTATAGTTCTCCGAAGATGCTCCATTATCGGACATAAACATAATGATGGTATTATCGTATTCGCCGGTAGTTTTGAGCTTTTCGATGATTTTCCCGATGCCCTGATCCACACAGTCGATCATGGCTGCATGGACTTCCATATTATCGGCCTGCCAGCTTTTGTCAGTTTCATTCTCCCAAACCCGTCCCGATTCGTTACGCGCCATAGGAACTTTATCTTCATCTATCAAACCCAACTGCACCATCTTACGGTAGCGCTGTACCCGCAGTGAATCCCATCCTGCATCATATATCCCGTTATATTTGACGATATCAGCCGGTTTGGCATGCAGCGGCCAGTGTGGAGCATTATAGGAAACATACATAAAAAACGGAGCTTCTTTCGTCGAATAATCGTCGATCAGGTCCATCGTTTTATCGGTAATATAATCGGTGCTGTAGAAATCAGAGGGAACTGTGTTGATCGGGTCGGTATTATGCACCAGACTGAAAGGGTCGAAATGATCGACCACGCCCCAGATAGTACCATAATGTTCGTCGAACCCGCGGTTGCAGGGATATGTTTCGACCGGTGCAAAAGGCCGGTTATTAAAAGTATTTTGATGCGATAACCACGCCATCTGATCAGCATTGTTCCCTATACCCTGAGTGTGCGAGAGATGCCACTTACCCGTCATAGCCGTGTTGTAGCCAGCGGTTTTGAGCACTTCGGCAATCGTTACACAATTGGTCGACAGACTCAGTCCCATTCCGGTAATGCCCACTGTATGCGGGTAACAGCCAGTAAGAAGCGATGCCCGCGAGGGACAACTGCGTGCGCCGTTGAAAAACTGCGTAAACCTTATACCGGTATTGGCCAGACTATCAAGATTCGGCGTTTGTATTTCGCCACCATAGCAGCCCATGTCAGAATAACCCATATCATCGACAACGATGACCATTATATTGGGTTTGGGAGCCGGCAAAGCAGCCTGTTGCGCCGCAATAGTTGCGGGCAACAAAGCTGTAGCCGATAAGAGATATTGTGAATGGATGTGTTTTTTCATGTAAAAATAATTGGTCGGGAAAGGTCAATGAACTTACTCGCTGACCGCATTGATCACTTCGAGATTTGCTTTTTTCACCTTTTCAGGAATCAGTTTTATTACTTTTCTGTCGTAAGTCATCAATCCGTTGATTTCACCTTCCACATCGGTGGTTTGGGTATAAACCGCTCCGGAGAAACCTCTTTTCACATAGTCTTTCAACTGATTCGCATACTTAATGTACTCGTTGGTAACTTCTTCTGAGTTTTTAAACTGAACATATCCCCAGTTGCGGTCGGTACGCCACAAATGACCTTCCAGTGCCAGTCCGATTCCACCATACTCACCCAGCACATTCACCCTTTTTGTATCGTACAGGTTCATTGCAGGTCCCGGATAATGGTGCAGGTCAAGGATGTCGCCGGTGTGATAGAAATTGCCGCCACTGGCTGAATTCACCAAACGTGATGGATCGTAATTTTTTGTCCACTCTGTGATTTCCGGCGTTTTAAACTGTCCCCACGCTTCATTGAAAGGCACCCATACAGCAATTGACGGATAGACACGGAAGGCATCAATGATCTCTTTC
>JAYFPP010000005.1:0-2573 GCA_034927635.1 Paludibacter sp. | reverse complement strand
AAGTTTGATAAAATCTTCGCGGGGAGCAAAAGCGCACCATGCAACAGGTATATCTTCGTAAAAGGCTAACATTCCGGCGGGTTTCCCGGACCTCACTAATGCTTTCATGGCTTCTTTGTTTCCATCGTTAGCCTTTCCTTCTGCAAAAGCAGTTTTACTGAGCCGGTAATACATACACCAGCAATTACCACAGGCACCATTAACGCCAAAAAGTTGAGTGAATTTGTTCCAGTTTACATTTGTCAGAGGCTCGAAACGAAGGGAACTTAAGAATTCTATCTCATTAGACTGAGTACTCATTGTATCTTAAAGTTAATGTTTTTCACTCTTTAATCATTTTATTTAAACTAATCATATTGTCCCATTTGATTTCGACAATATACATTCCTTCCGAGAATGAAGACACATTGAAATGAGTGGTTGACACATTACCTGTAATTACTTCTGAAAAAACCAGTTTTCCTGCTAAATCACGTACAGATATTCTCACAGGCATTTCAATTTCGTTCAGTCCGTTAATAGTCATCACCTCCTTTACCGGATTAGGAAACACTGAAACAGCAGGTGTGTATATATGGTCATTTACCCCTGTATATTCGCTTAACAAATTACTGATTACAAACGATACAGGGGTGTTCTGATAGGCAGGCTTATTATTTCCATAGATAGCAATTTTAAATAAATCAAGTTCAGGAGCATACTGCATAAGCTGAAGATTATGAGAAAGATGAGAATAATCGCGCATAACATCCCAACTGCTTGTTGTGCTAATACCGACACCCTGGCCAATGGCTGAAACAATTCCATTATATCTGTCACAATAGTTTCTTGCGTTATTTCTTGCTATCTGAAAATTTGCGGTATACAGATTGTCCCCCGGAATATTATCTGCATAATCATTATCTCTGAAAGTGAGGTATGGGGAAGTGGGTGCAATCTCCGCAACCATGGCAATGAGACTGTCCTCAATCTCCGTTGATTTTGCCATAGCACTGATAAGGTAAGCTCCGGCATAACCTTGCGAATTTCTACTGAGAACTGACTTTACATCCTGAACATTGTATTTACCATCAGTATTAAAATCTCTTATTTCAATTGACTTCCTGAGGGAAAACCAGATTGGCTCATATAGCCGTCCATAAGAAGCATTGCCAGTAAAATCATCCATCATGTTCTGAAAAACTGCCATATGCTCATTAAAACCGGATAAAACGCTGAACATGCCTGCAAAACCAACACTTACCCAGCTTTGTTCATTAATTTCCGAAGGCTGACTGACACAAATGACCTGATTGTTGACAAGCGTTGGACTTGTTGTCCAGTCAAGGTGACGCGTGATAACTGATTTTCCTGACAAGTCGGTTCCAGAAGTTGCATCTCCCCAACTCATAAGTGTTGAACACGAAATTCCGGAAGGACTACTTAATAACCTTGAGACATCTAATATAGAATTGCATACCAACAAGTCAATATAATCTAAATTCAATGAATTGTTACCTGTTTGATTCATTCCGGTAATTATCGACTGAGCTTCTACAACAAAAACCGAATCAAATTTCAAATGCAGTCCGCTTTCAACAATGCCTCTGGCATAGGAATAGTAAGTTCCGAATTGCGGTTTCACATAATTTCCAAATACCTGATTAATTTCTTTACCTAACAATGCACCATAAGCGTAGCCCCGTTCAACATGTGATCCCCATATTTTCAACAACTTAATATTGTTTACATCACTTATTATTACACCATTTACCTGAGATCTCAGAAAGAATGAAAATAAAAAAAAGAATAACAGAAGCATGTGTTTTTTCATAATAAACCTAATATTAAATTGTACCTGTAAAATTAATCGTTGTGTATATTCAGCCACAACCTTATATACGTTATGACCAATTGAATTTTATTTAAGATGAAAATTTCTTCCGGCAATGTCCCTTATTAATTTCTATTCAAACTTATAGTCTTGTCGGTTATCTGTTGACTAAAAATATCCATTATTAAGTTTAAATTCCAAAAATACATAAAAACCCCCGATAATATTAACTTTTCGTAAGTAAATTATTATCTTTGATGTCCAAATAAAAACTTTTTACCTTTTGCGCCTATGATAATGATCGCTGACAGTGGATCTACAAAAACCACGTGGTGTTTAGTTGCAAATTCTGACGTTCTTAAACAAATAGTTACTCCCGGAATCAATCCGTTTTATCAGACGACAGGTGAGATTCAGGAGTTGATAATGACAACCTTATATGCAGGCACAAAGGAGTTTCAAATTGACAAGATCTTTTTTTACGGTGCCGGATGTGCTTTTCCGGATAAGAAAAGAACTGTGCTGGACGCATTGGTCTACTTCTATAATGACGCAAACATTGAAGTCGAGAGTGACCTGCTCGGTACCTCACGGGCATTGTTTCAGCATCAAAAAGGCATTGCGTGTATTCTGGGAACCGGCTCCAACTCCTGTTATTATGACGGTCAGCAAATCGTACAAAATGTATCTCCACTGGGCTTTATCCTGGGAGATGAAGGCAGTGGCGCTGTCATGGGAAAACAGTTGATTGCTGATTGTT
>JAYFPP010000241.1:0-2342 GCA_034927635.1 Paludibacter sp. | reverse complement strand
AGTAGTTCGGATGAGTTCATGTTATTGAAAATTTGAATGATGGGTATTTTATCTCTGCTTTTAAACCGGTAGAATTTTTTTCACAAAGATAAAGGCAAGAAATAAATTAGCATCTAATAATTCCTTTGTAATTAATAGGTGTGCAATGACAAATAGCATCTAAACCGCCTTTGCGAATAAACATTTTGGCATCGTCCTCGAAATTAAATAATCGATATAGATTATATTGCTCTGCATGTTTTTGAGAGAATTGCAATTCATTTCTTGAAAAGTAGAAAGGTGTCTCTTTTCCTAATTTAGTCGTTTTTACTTCTATATATTTGTCTTTCCCATTCAGATTTTTAGAGAGAATATCAAAACCTGCACCGTCTCCTTCTTCTTTGGAAATCCATCTGATTTGTTCGGCAAATTTCTCTTTCCCGTTTCGAATTAAATCCCATTTTTCATATTCTATAACCAATTCTTCTCCAGAGTCACCTAAATTTCGGTTTTTTTGCTCACGCTCCAAATAATTTATTTTAATTGGACTTTGATTGTAAATTGGCACTGATTCAGAGACTTTACTAATAATAGGCAGGTCAAAAACCATCTGTTCAAAGTTGATTTCTTTTTTAGGTTTAATGTCTAACTTGTCTGCAAATATTTTGAACTCATTTTCGATTGTGGGTTTCAGGGTAAGGTATTCCATAACCTTATCTTCGAGTATTTTTTGATAATTAAAAAGCGGAGCATATCCTTTAATATATGGCTGTCCAAAATTTATCAACACAGCGCTAATATTTTGATGTTTAAATTCTATTGAACCCTCTGACCGATTTGCTAATAACGGTAGTATTGCC
Source organism: Paludibacter sp. (assembly GCA_034927635.1). Taxonomy (GTDB): domain Bacteria; phylum Bacteroidota; class Bacteroidia; order Bacteroidales; family Paludibacteraceae; genus Paludibacter. The sequence goes on along the minus strand of JAYFPP010000241.1, from coordinate 1,503 downwards.
CTACGGTGTGCTGCTTTTGAATAAGCTTCTTCTTTTAACTCGCTAGAAAGCATCTTGAAGTAATCAGCTACGATTAATTCGACCTCAATATTTGACCATGCTGACATATTATCTTCTTAAATATTTTGAGAATTAAATAATAACAGATGAAAATATTGTCATTTGCTGGCCTATTTAGAGTATTTGCAATATTTTCAGATACTTTCATAAAATATTATTTTGCGCAAATATAATACATTCACCTGAATCATTCTTTGATATATTAAAATTTAGTTCTATCATAGTGTTCTCGAAGGTTAGTTTTCGCTATAGATAAATCTGCAATATTATATTATATTTGGATATTATTATAGATATATCTATATTTGCCGAAAATAATATCGAATATGTATAATGAACTTTACAAACAATCGGGTAGCGATATTATCCGACAGTTGGGAAAACGATACTGTGACTATCGTAAACGGATGGGTTATACTCAGAAGGAAGTAGCAGAGAAATCAGGACTGAGTGTGTTTACTATTAGTTCATTTGAAAATGGTTCTTCTACGGGCGTAACATTAACTTCGTTTATCAAATTGCTACGGGCAATTGATAGCCTAGACGAAATTGAAAAACTATTACCGGAACTACCGGAAAGTCCCCGGGCATTATTTAAAAAACAGCAAAAATAGAGCTTATGGAAACGAATGTCGTTATGGTAAAGCTATGGGGAATGTCAGTTGGCTATCTCTCATGGGACAAGAAAACGGATGTTGCTGTTTTTGAATATGAACAGGAATTCTTAGACAAAGGTTTGGACATTGCTCCTCTGACAATGTCCATTAATTCGCCACGTAGTAAGAAGCATATTCCCTGGACAGGAGACAAAGATAAATTGTACATGGGGCTTCCGCCGATGATTGCTGATTCACTTCCTGACAAATGGGGACACTCCCTTTTTAAGGCATGGCTGAGGGATAATCATATTCCGGCAAAAAATGTAAGTCCTGTGGATCATCTTTCATTTATCGGTAGCCGTGCAATGGGTGCACTTGAATATGTACCAGCTCAAAAACTGGGGAATGATGCAGTTTTCACGGTAGATATTACACATCTTTATGAGTTTGCTAAACAGGTGTTGAATGAGAGGGAAACAACTGTACTCAATGCTGAAAACTCAATTTTGTGGCAGGACCTGATAAAAATTAGTTCTTCTCCGGGGGGTAAACGTCCGAAAGCAATTGTGGCGGTAAAAAAGGATACCGGTGAAGTTATATCAGGACAGGGAAATATTCCTGAAGGTTTTGAGCATTATATTCTTAAATATGATGATAAATCATACTATCCATTAGCCATGTTGGAATATGTTTATTACCAGATGGCTGTGGCTGCAGGTATAAATATGATGCCTTCCGAATTACGTTCCTACGGAAATGTGACTCACTTTCTTACCCGTCGGTTCGATCGTGTAGGCAATAAACGTATCCATACACAAACATTAGCTGCGATGTCACCGGAAAG
>JAYFPP010000182.1:0-13852 GCA_034927635.1 Paludibacter sp. | reverse complement strand
ACTAGAATTTAAATTTATCGAAAAAGCCTTTTTTTATCTCCGGAACATCTTCCTCAGCTTTTTCTCCGGTTTCGTCGTTCTGTGGTGAGTTGTATTCTCTTTGTGGAGTATCTCCCTGTTCGCGTTTGATAAATGCAATCACATCTTCAAGCCCTTCAACGAATTTAGTAAAGTCTTCTTTGTAAAGAAATATTTTGTGTTTTTCGTAAGTCACCTGAGCGTCCTGATCAAAACCGTTTACTTTCTTCTTACTTTCAGTGATGGCTAAAAACAAATCGTCGTTCCTGCTTTTCTTAACATCCAAATAATAAATTCTTTTTCCAGCCTTGATGGATTTAGAATAGATGATTTCGTTGTCTTTTTTTTCCAAATCCACTTTTCTTTTCTCTGCTTCCATAACAAATTATTCTAAACTGTATAAAATAAACATATTTACAGAACAAATTTCTGCGTCGGTCTTTCGGCTTCAAATTTCTGTATTTTTTTTGAATTTAACAAGTAAATAGCTATTTTTTTATCTAAAAAGAAGTATCTTTGTCCGAAATTTGAAAACGTTCACATTATTTTATGATAAACAGAGTTTTATTGCGAATCAAGATCATTCAGATCTTGTATGCTTACTACAAGAGCGAAGGAAAAACAGCGCTGATGGTTGAAAAGGAATTATTCCACAGCATTGAGAAAACTTACGATCTTTATTTTCATCTGCTTAATCTGGCTGTATTATTAACTGATTTTGCAGCTTCCCGCATTGAATCCAAAAAAAGCAAACTGCGCCCTTCACCCGAAGATATCAATCCCAATACCCGATTTGTTGATAACACTTTCGTAGCCCAACTGAGAACCAACATTCAGTTCAACGAATACCTGAAAAAAAGTAAACTTTCGTGGGTAAATCATCCTGACGTTATCAAAGAACTGTTCGAAGAAATTATTGCCAGCAATTTTTATGCTGAGTATATGGAGCAGGAAACGGTGGATTATACTGCAGATAAGGATGTTTGGCGTAAAATTTTCAAGAAAATAATTTTACAGAACGAAGAACTGGATAACTCCATAGAAGATCAAAGCATATTCTGGACCGACGATGTGGAAATGGTTATCAGTTTTATCCTGAAAACGATTAAGCGTTTCACGCCTGAAGCAGGTGCAAGTCAGGCCTTACTTCCAATGTTTAAAGATGATGAAGACATTGATTTTGCGAAGAGATTATTGCATGGTGTTCTGAAAAACGGACTATCCTATCGCGAAATGATTGATAAAAACACCAAAAACTGGGAACTCGACCGTATAGCCTTCATGGATATTCTGATCATGGAAGTTGCCATGTCGGAGCTCATGGATTTCCCGACAATACCGGTGAATGTTACTCTGAATGAGTATATTGAGATCGCTAAAAACTACAGTACAGATAAAAGTGGTACCTTTGTTAATGGTGTGCTGGATAATATCGTAGGACAATTAAAAAAAGACAATAAACTGATTAAGGTAGTTATGTTCTCGAAATAAGAAAAAACTATTATATTTGCAGGTATAAATTTTTAAAAAATAAAAAATGAATTTATTAAATTTTGTTATGTTACAGGCTGCTGCTCCGGCAGGGCAAGGTGGTGGATTGTCAGGAATTCTGATGATGGTATTGATTTTTGTCGTTTTTTATTTCTTTATGATTCGTCCGCAACAAAAACGCCAGAAAGAAATCAAAAAACAACGTGAAAACATGCAGGTTGGTGATAAAGTGGTGACTTCAGGTGGTATTTATGGTAAGATCCGTGAAATGAAGGATGACGGTACCGTAATTATTGAAATTGCAGAAAATGTGCGCATTAAAGTTGACAAAACTTCGGTATTTGTTTCTTTACAGGATGCACAGCAAGGACAGCAGAAATAATACAACGATGTGATGGCTGGTCCCAGCAAAAGTAGGTTTTTCAGATATCTCACTTTAAAGCTTAAATCATTCCTTTTGTCAAAGGATGTTTTAAGCTTTTTAGTGTTTTTGTTGCTTTCAGCCACTTTCTGGTTTTTTAATACCCTGAACAAAGAGAGGGAACAAACCTTGAATATTCCACTTGAGTACAAGGGTTTTGCAAAGGATTTAATGTTTGTTGAACAATTGCCTCAATTTATCAGGATCAATGTTAAAGACTTAGGGGTAAACCTATGGAGATATGTCGGGAATAAGCCTGAGCCGGTGATTATTACCTTTGATCAGAAAATTAATGAAACCGGAACTTTTAATGTAAATTATTCGGATTTGTTTGCTAAGGTTACTGAAAAACTATTGCCTTCAACTTCCATTCTGTCCATGTATCCTGAAAATATTAATTCTAAATATATCCGGCTGCATTCAAAAATTCTTCCGATAGAATTAGTAAGCAATATAACACTTGAAAATCAGTTTATGTTAAGTGAACCGATTAAAATGACTCCTTCCGAAGTGGAAGTTTATGGTCCGAAATCGGTGGTAGAAAATCTCAAAACGGTTCAAACTGAAAATCTCATTATTGAACAGTTGAAAGATACAGTTACGAGGCAAGTCTCACTCAGACCTGTTGAGTCGGTAAGTTATGCTGTCGATAAGGTAATGGTTCATGCATCAGCAGAGATGTTTACAGAAAAAATTGCCTATTTACCTGTTCAAATCATCAATAATCCGACAAATCTTTCTATTTTGTCCTTTCCTGCAGAAGTTAAAACTGTTTTCAATATTGGAATAACAAAATTCAAATTCTTTGAAAGCAATGATATCCAGGTGGTAATTGATTTTAATGAAATTAAAAAAGGGGATACGACAAAAAAACGATTGAAAATTATCAATAACAAACCTTATATCACCAATATCAGGATACAACCTGAGGAGGTGGAATTTTTACTGGAAGAAAAATGATGCAAATACAGATGGTTGACTTAAAAAGTCAGTATGAAAAAATTAAAGACCAGGTCGATACCGGTATTCAGGAAGTAATTGACTCAACCACCTTCATCAAAGGAGGAAAAGTAAATGATTTTCAGAAACATCTGGAAGATTACCTTGGAGTGAAGCATGTGATTCCTGTTGCTAATGGCACTGATGCTTTGCAAATTGCCCTTATGGTACTTGGATTAAAACCCGGTGATGAGGTAATCACCCCGACTTTCACTTTCATTGCTACAGCTGAAGTAGTAGCATTGTTAGGATTGACCCCGGTACTGGTGGATGTGGATTTTGATACTTTCAACATCTCAATTGACGCACTCAGAAAAGCCATTACTCCAAAAACCAGAGCAATTATTCCGGTGCACCTTTTCGGTCAGAATGCCGACATGGAAGCTATTTTGCAAATTGCCCGAGAAAATAATTTGTATGTCGTAGAAGATGCTTGTCAGTCGATCGGTGCCACTTACGCTTTTTCTGATGGAGAAAAAGCATTTTCGGGATGTATGGGTGATATAGGTTGTACCTCGTTTTTCCCATCAAAAAACCTTGGATGTTTTGGCGATGGGGGCGCAATTCTTACCAATGATGATGCGTTGGCCTTTAAAATGCGGGCGATAGCCAATCACGGCATGGAAGTGCGTTATTATCACAATTATGTAGGCATCAATTCCCGTCTCGACAGTATTCAGGCAGCTGTGCTGGATGTCAAACTGAAATATCTGAATGACTATACTGCTGCCCGTCAGGCCGCTGCAGACTATTATAACAAAGCATTTTCCAACAACGATAAACTGGTGGTACCCGGGAGGAATATTTCCTCAACTCATGTTTATCATCAATATACTTTAAAACTGAAGGGGGTTGACAGGTCTGCATTGCAGAAACATCTGCAGGATAAAGGTATTCCGGCAATGGTGTATTATCCCGTACCTTTACATTTGCAGAAGGCATACAAAGATGACAGATACAAAGCAGGGGATTTTCCTGTAGCGGAAAAACTCTCCGAATGCGTATTATCACTACCTATGCACACAGAATTGTCGCAGGAGCAACTGAGTTATATCACCAAAAGCATAATCGAATTCATATGAGCGACTACTTTGTACATTCGTCAGCTATAGTTGATCCGGACTGTATCATTGGTTCCGGCACCAAAATATGGCATTTTTCGCACATCATGTCGGGCTGCGAAATAGGAGAATCGTGTAATATAGGACAAAACGTAGTTGTATCGCCGGGCGTAAAACTTGGCAGAAATGTAAAGATACAAAATAATGTTTCGGTATATACCGGCGTGATCTGTGAGGATGATGTGTTTTTGGGACCTTCAATGGTTTTTACAAATGTTATTAATCCCAGAAGCCATGTGAGTCGCCGCGATGCCTATGCTGTTACCATTGTTCGCAAGGGTGCGAGTATCGGTGCTAATGCCACCATCGTTTGTGGCAATGAAATAGGTGCTTATGCACTGATTGGAGCCGGTGCGGTAATTACAAAGCCGGTTAAATCATTTGCGCTTGTGGTGGGAAACCCTGCCCGTCAGATAGGCTGGGTGAGCGAACATGGTCTGCGCCTGGATTTCGATCACCGCGGAATAGCCATTTGTCCGGAAACTAATCAGGAATATTTTTTTGATAACGATGAAGTAAAAAGAATCAAATAATACATTTAATACTTTTCATATTATGATAAAATTTGCAGTTATCGGTCAGGGCCACATCGGTAAAAGACATGCCGAAATGATCAGGAGAAACCCCAATACTTTATTAGTTGCCGTTTGTGATGTGTTGCCAAAACATGAACTTGGTCTTGATAATATTGAAGAACATTTTTTTACTTCGATTGATGATCTGCTGGCTTCTGATTTGGAAATTGATGTGGTAAATATCTGTACTCCGAATGGTTTCCACGCTGAATATGCCATGAAAGCTTTACAGGCTAAGAAACATGTGGTACTTGAGAAGCCGATTGCGCTGAGCAAACTTGATGCGGAGAAAATCTTATTCAAATCTCTGAAAATGTCAAGGCACGTCTTTAGTGTGATGCAAAACCGATATTCACCACCTGCAGTGTGGTTGAAAGATCTTGTTGATAATGAGGTGCTGGGTAATATATACATGGTTAAACTCGATTGCTACTGGAACCGTGACGATCGTTATTATAAAAGCGGAGACTGGCATGGTGACGCAAAACTCGATGGTGGAACCTTGTTCACCCAGTTTTCACATTTCATTGACATCATGTATTGGCTATTCGGTGATATAAATAATATCAGCGGAAATTTTGCTGATTTTAACCATAAGGAACTCACTGATTTTGAAGATAGTGGTGTTGTTACTTTTAATTTCGTTGATGGTAAAGGAGTTGGTTGCCTGAATTATTCAACATCGGTATGGGACACAAACTTTGAAAGCGCCATCACCATTATAGGTTCGAAAGGAACAGTGAAGGTCGCCGGACAATATATGAATGAAGTGGTATATTGCCACATTAAGGATTATGTGATGCCTGAACTGGCTCCTTCAAATCCTCCGAATGATTATGGAGCCTATAAGGGTTCTGCTCAAAATCATCATTATGTGATTGAGAATGTTGTGGAAAAACTGATGGGAGATGGAGAAATCAATACTAATTTACTTGAAGGTATGAAGGTGGTTGATATCATTGAACGTATTTATACTGTAAGGGATAGATGCTGGACAAAAGCCAGCGGAATTTGTAAAAATAAAGATTAATTATCCATGATACAAAGAATTCAAACGCTGTACCTTTTTCTGGTAACAGTGTTATCATTCATCACGCTTTTCTCACCGGTTGCCGGTTTGCAACATGAACCTACAGCGACAATTTACGAACTGAGTTATAAGGGATTGATGCAGTTGAGTCCTACAGGAAGTATCTTGTTGGCTAATACATGGATGTTGACAGCGATAATGGCGATAATTCCTTTGTTGTCGCTCATAACGATTTTTTTATTTAAGAAACGGTTGCTTCAAATCAGGCTGTTGTTTTTTAATATCGTGTTAATGGCAGGTTATTACGGTCTCTTGTTTATCTATTTGTGGCAAATGGGTAAATCGCTTGAAGCGGAGATGTTTATAGAACTGGTTTCGGCATTCCCATTGGTCAATATAGTGTTGAGTTTTATGGCAATCAGGGCAATCGGAAAAGATGAAGCTTTGATTAAGTCGCTGAACCGCATTCGATAAGTCCGATTCAAACAAAAGGAGTTATCATAAAATAATTAAGTGATGACATACAATAAATTATCACCCGAAGAGGAGGCTGTTATTTTGCATAAGGCAACAGAATATCCTTATACCGGAAAGTTTCTGAATCACAAAGAGCAGGGTATTTATGTCTGTCGGCAATGCGATGCACCACTGTATCGTTCGGATGATAAATTTGAATCGCATTGTGGCTGGCCAGGCTTTGATGACGAAATTCCCGGTGCCGTAAAAAGAATTCCCGACTCCGACGGCAGAAGAACAGAAATTGTTTGCGCCGCTTGCGGTGGTCATCTGGGTCATGTATTTAACGGTGAAGGATTGACTCCAAAGAACATCCGGCATTGTGTAAATTCAATATCACTTGATTTTAAACCCTCTGACAGTGAACTTTAAACGTGTTGTTTCGTTAATAATTATTGCCGGTATTGCCTTCATGATATTTGTCATTGCAGGTGTTAGTATAGCAGGTGATAGAAGTTATAAAACTACAAATAAAACAGGTATGGAAAAAGCTTATTTTGCTTCAGGTTGTTTTTGGGGTACTGAATACCATTTCATGAAAGCTAAAGGGGTTGTTGCCACAACAGCAGGCTATATGGGTGGAAATACCTTTGCACCGACATATAAAGAAGTCTGCACCGGTATGACCGGTCATGTTGAGACTGTAGAAGTTGAATTTGATCCTTCGCTAACCTCCTTTGAAGAAATGTTGAAACTGTACTACGAAACCCATGATTTTGAACAGGTGGGCGGTCAGGGACCTGATATTGGGGAACAATACCAGTCAGTTGTGTTTTATGTGGATGATAATCAGAAACAAATGGTTGAGAAGTACATAAAACTGCTTACTGAAAAAGGCTATAAGGTTGCTACACAACTTCGTCCTGCTCCTGAATTCTGGGCCGCGGAAGATTATCATCAGGAATATTATCAGAAAAAAAACGGAACACCCTATTGCCACGCTTATAAAAAGATATTTTAAATGACACTGCAACAACTTGAATATGTGCTGGCACTGGATAAGACCCGTCATTTTGTGCGGGCTGCCGAGATGTGTGGCGTTACACAGCCAACGCTGAGCGCCATGGTTCAGAAACTGGAGGATGAACTGGATTGTCGTATTTTCGACCGTTCAACACATCCTTTAGTTCCCACTGAAGTAGGACAACAGATCATTAATCAGGCACAGGTAGTGATGTATCATGTGAATCAGTTAAAAGAAAATGTACAGACACAAAAAGGGACCCTGAAAGGAAATCTCAATCTGGCAATGATTCCAACAGTTGCTCCTTATCTCTTGCCGCAGTTTATATCTGTTTTCAAGCAGGATTATGCTGATATTACATTGAAGGTGACTGAAATGCGTACCGAAGATGTCATTCAGAAACTGCAAACGGCAGAAATAGATATGGCCATTCTTTCCACTCCGCTGAATGATCCGAAAATACTCGAAGTGCCTTTGTATTACGAGAAATTTGTGGTGTACATTGCCCCAACGGAACCAATGTATAAAAATAAGGAAATTTCAAGTCAGGAAATGCCGCTTGAGAACCTGTGGGTATTGGAAGAAGGACATTGTCTGCGTAATCAGGTGTTTAATTTTTGCAACAGAAAAGTGCATCAATCTTCTGTTTATGAAGCCGGTAGTATTGATACGCTGGTAAAAATTGTTGATGTAAACGGTGGTTATACCATCATTCCTGAATTACATATAAATTTACTCACCGATAAACAAAAAGAAAATTTAAGGAGTCTGATTCAACCGGAAGCTATCCGCGAAATATCGCTGATAATTCGTCATGATTATGTGCGTGAGGGTATGATGAATGCTGTTGCCAACAGCATAAAAAAAATTATTCCGGTACATATGCTCGACGCCAGACTTAAGAAATTCGCTATCAAACTTTGAATTTAACTGATTTTTCCGACATATTTAGTCGCCATCCCCGGATTCACTCACTGATGGAATGGGTATTCTCGAACGGACAAAACGTAAAAATATCCGGTTTGAGTGGGTCTGCTTTGTCGCTCGTTGAAGCTACGCTTTTCAGAAATATTAGTAGTGCATCCGATATTCCATTCCTGATGATCATGGAAGATGCGGACGAAGCTGCTTATGTTTACCACGACATTAAAAATATCCTGAATGAGAATCAGGTGTATTATTTTCCATCTTCATACAAAAAAGCCATCAAATTATCACAGCTCGATGCGTCTAACGAAGTGTTGAGAACTGAAGTGTTGAACAGACTGGCGAATCATGCATCTCCATGTATCGTAGTTACTTATCCTGAAGCGCTTTTTCAGAAAGTGGTTTCAAGTCATGGTATGCAAACACGCATACTGAAATTGAAGGCAGGTGAGTCGATCAGTATTGATTTTTTGGCTGAAATGTTAGTGGAGTATGGCTTCTACAGAGTGGATTTTGTGTATGAACCGGGACAGTTCTCTGTCAGAGGTGGTATCGTTGATATTTTCTCTTTTGCTTACGAGTTACCCTATCGGTGTGATTTCTTTGGTGATGATATTGAAACAATCAGAGTATTCGATATTGAGAGTCAGCTATCGAAAGAAAATGTGACAGAAATAGAAATTGTCCCTGATCTGCATAAAGATAAGTCGGTTCCTCTCGTGTCGTTTTTCGATTTTATTGATAAAAAGACAGTACTGACTTTCTCAAATGTAAATTTTATCAAAGATAAGATTAATCAGTTGTATGATGAAGCATTGATTAAAGCTAATCAGGGTGAGCAAATCGTATCAGATCTGCACAGGACAAGCATTACCGGTGATGAGTTTCTGAAAATGATTGCTTCATTCCGCAAAATAGAAGTCGGGGAAAATACACATTTCAGGCATGATTCATCCATAAAATTTAATATCAGCCCACAACCTGTTTTTCATAAGAATTTTGATCTGGTGGCTGCAAATTTGAAAAAAGGGATGCTCGATAGTTATCAGTTGTTTATCATGAGCGATAGCGTAAAGCAGACCGACAGAATTGACGCCATCTTTAAAGACCGGGGTGATAATATCATTTTCCAACCGATAAAAGATACTTTGCATCAGGGATTTATCGATCATGATCTTTCAATCTTCTGTTATACGGATCATCAGATATTTGATCGTTTTCATAAGTACCGGTTACGCACTGACAAAACCCGTCAGGGGAAAGTGGTAATGACACTCAAAGAGTTGAACCAGTTTCAGCAGGGTGATTATATGGTACACGTGGATCATGGAGTAGGTACTTTCGGTGGATTGGTAAAAACCAATGTGAATGGAAAGATGCAGGAAATGGTGAAGCTGATTTACCGTGACGACGACATCATTTTTGTGAGTATACATGCCCTTCACAGAATATCAAAATACAAAGGGAAGGAAGGAGAGGCTCCAAAAATAAATAAACTGGGTTCCGGAGCCTGGGAACGCCTGAAGGAGCGTACCAAATCGAAGGTAAAAGATATTGCCCGCGAACTCATTAAACTATACGCAAAACGTAAAGCAGAACAGGGATTCCGGTTTACACCCGATAGTTACCTGCAACAGGAACTTGAAGCTTCGTTTATTTATGAAGATACGCCGGATCAGGTGAAAGCTACTGCGGATATTAAAAAAGACATGGAATCAACCCTACCGATGGACCGACTGGTATGTGGAGATGTGGGCTTCGGCAAAACTGAAGTAGCGGTTCGAGCCGCATTTAAAGCTGCTACCGATGGAAAACAAGTGGCAGTGTTGGTTCCAACAACAGTGCTCGCGCTGCAACACTATCATACTTTTAAAAATCGTCTGGAGGATTTTCCTGTGACGGTGGAATACCTGAGCCGTGCCAGAAGTGATGGCCAAACTAAGGACGTGTTGGAGAAATTATCGAACGGTGAGGTAGACATCATCATCGGCACACATAAACTTGTTGGTAAATCGGTGAAATTCAAAGATCTTGGTTTGCTGATTATTGATGAGGAACAGAGATTCGGGGTTTCGGTAAAAGAAAAGCTGAAAGAACTGAAAGTTAGCGTGGATACCCTCACCATGACAGCAACTCCTATTCCGCGTACCCTGCAGTTTTCGCTGATGGGAGCCCGTGATTTGTCGATTATTAATACGCCTCCGCCCAATCGTTTTCCGGTTCAGACAGAAATCCATACTTTCGATGAAGATGTGATTCGTGAAGCTATTCAATTGGAAATGAACAGGAATGGTCAGGTGTTTTTTGTAAATAACCGCATTCAGAACATCTATCAGATTGAAGAAATGATCAGACGACTGGTACCCGGAGTAAGGGTGGCCGTAGGTCACGGTCAAATGCCTCCGCCTAAGCTGGAGGAAATTATTGTTGATTTTATTGAGTATGAATACGATGTACTGGTTGCTACTACCATTATTGAGTCAGGCATTGATATTCCAAATGTCAATACAATCATTATTAATTCGGCGCACAAATTCGGGCTGAGCGATTTACACCAACTCAGGGGCAGGGTAGGGCGCAGTAACCGGAAAGCATATTGCTATCTTCTTTCTCCCGAAATGAATCTGTTGACTCCTGAGGCACGACGACGGCTTACTGCACTGGAAACTTTTTCAGAATTAGGCAGTGGATTTAATATTGCCATGCAGGACCTTGACATCAGAGGTGCCGGCAATATGCTTGGGGCTGAACAAAGCGGATTTATTGCAGATTTGGGATATGAAACCTATCAGAAAATTCTGAATGAAGCGGTACACGAATTGAAAGATGAAGAATTTTCAGAATTATATGCAGAAGAAATTGCCCGTGAAAATTCCACACTCAACTATGTTACCGATTGTCAGATTGATACTGATATGGAACTGATGTTTCCGTCGGACTACATCGAAAATGTTTCAGAACGCATCACCCTTTACCGAGAACTGGATTCAATTGACAATGAAGCCGATTTACTTGAGTTTGAGAAAAATGTGGAAGACAGGTTCGGTAAGATTCCCGAACAGAGCCGTAACTTATTGCTCGTGGTACGTTTACGTTGGTTGGCAGTGAAATATGGAATTGAGAAATTAGTTTTGAAGGGAGAAAAAATGATTGCTTTTCTTGTGTCCAATCCGATGTCCGGTTATTATCAAACAGAAAATTTTGGAAAAATATTGCATTTTGTGGCTGTACATCCCCGTCAGTGCCAACTGCGCGATCAAAATAACCGCAGATCGGTGGTAGTAAGTTTAGTCCGCACTGTTGATCAGGCTTACAAGGTATTGTCGGAAATCGATGCTTACAAGCAATAGTACTCTTCGACAGATTAAAATCCGAATCCAAAGCCCACTGTTACCGTCGTCTGTTGACCCTGTAAAAATGCAGGTGTAAATCTGTTTAAAGTTTCTTGTGCTGTCATACGTACCTCACCGAATACAGGTGCCGTAACAGCATCATATCCACGAATGTCGGAGTTTTCAATATTCAGAATTGCATAAGCATTTTGAAATACTTCATAAGTAGCTTTTAATCCGATTGTTCGGTTCGACCAGATAATATCTCCCGGAGAAGGATTGCTGATAATATCCACCACATCCGATTTTACGCCGTTAAAAAATCCGGTTCGGATATAATCATATTCATTCCCATGTTTTGCCTCAAGAAATGAGAGTTTTAAATCCAGTCCCCTGAAAGGTTTGTATGTTAAAGCAGCATAAAGTTCCTGTGAATTATCTCCAAGATAATGTCCGAGATTGTAACTATTCGAAGCCCATGAAAGGGTGGGTACCGGCTGTTTGTAATTTAAAATATTTGTTCGGGTATATTCAACTGTAGCCGAAAGATTTTTTACGGGGAAATTGGATACATTTGCTCCAAGTTTGTATGAAACCGGATTTTTATCAGGACTGTCGGGAAGGAATCTTCTGAATTGAACTTCATCGAAAAATACCGATGCAAATAAATGTAAATGCCTGATATTTCTTGAACTGAAATTGAAGAATACCTGTGAATTCTGATTCTGAGTAGCTATCCCCTTGGTCAAAGTGTGATCAATGGACTTATAGAATGCTATGGGAATAAAATAAGCCGGATGAACATTTCTTTCAGCATATACTATTGAATTACCCACTGAAAGTTGCAGATTTTTTACAGGAGTGAAAGTCAGCATATTGGCCGCAATAAACTTATTTGCCTGCCGGTAATAGATTCTGGTGTTATTTTCCAGATAATAGTTGGAGGAATCCTTAACATTTGAAACAAGCCAGCCGTGAAAATAATTCAGTTCAAACCATCTGGCTGGTTTAAGCCGGAGATAAATCATTGGGAACGAAGGTGTTCTTCCTGATAATATGTTGGAACCATGATAATTGTCACCCCAGACAACATTATCTTTCATCAGTCCGATAGAAAAATAATCATTGGCATATTTAATACCACCTCTGGAATCACTGTAATCGGTTCCAACCGTATATTCATAACCCGGTTCGTCGTTGAGATAAGTAGCACCCGAAAGTAAACCGGCACCACTGTGAGATATATCCCTTAAACTTCCGTATACCGATAAGTGTTTGCCTATCATAGCCTGAAAATCTGCGCCATACCATCTTTTATTAATCACTCCGTTTTGATTGTAATATAGGTGCATTCCTAGTAAAGGGGTAATACGTGCACGGAAAACGGAGTCTTTGTAATGAAAAGCAGGAGGAAGAAGTGCAGCTTTACCTTTATTGCTTTTCGAAAATGTTAAATTTGTTTGGGGTAGTGTGCTTAATTCCAGTGCATATTCATTCAGAAAGAAGTTAATTTCATCCTGTTGTCTTTTCGATAATTTCTTAGCTGTTGTGGATAAATCATTTATCCGGCTTGCTTCTGTCAATTTTTGTGCAATATATAAGCGGGAATAAGGTTTTACGGATGAATTGATTTCAATAAATCCATCATTGGCAAGTTCATCCAGAAAATCATAAATCCGATAATAGGCAATGTGCTGAGGGATATCCTGTGCTTTTACTATGTTTAAAGTTAAAAGCAACAATATCAATAGTTTTAATGTAGGTTTCATTTTTTTATCAGCATTTAAATTATTGTCATCCGCTGTTTATGTGTTACTAAGCACTTTTTACTCTTTTAATCAGTATGTTTCTTAGAATTTTTATCAAATACTTCAGGTCAGTTATTAATTCGCCATTATTTTCACATGCTCTTAAATATCTCAGCTCAGATTCCTGTATTTCTTCTAAGGTCTCAGGCATATCGGCATAAAAAGGAGGTAAAAGGCCTGGTTTGAACCGGATACGTTTTTCCTGTAGGAGTGGTTCATATAATTCATAATACTGTTTGCTCAACGGACGTACTCCCACCAGTTTCATTTCACCACGGAGAATATTGATGAACATTGGAAACTCATCAATCCAATATCTGCGCATAAACCTTCCAAGTGTACTTACTCTCATATCGCGGTTAAATTTACCACCCTTTTGCAGACTGTAATTTTTATAAATATAGGCTTGCAAATACTCAGCATAAGGATACATCGTCCTGAATTTTAATACCTCAATCATTTTCCCGTTTTTGCCAAGTCTTCTTAATTTAAGCAGCGGACCATATCTTTTACTTTCAAGTATTTCATCCAATTGAACTATTTTTCTTGCTATGACATATGTTATTCCGTTAAATTTTTTTACTTCAACAATATCATATCCGCAATATACCAGTCGGCCAAGTACCTCTGTCTTCGATAATACCCTGTTT
>JAYFPP010000271.1:0-3991 GCA_034927635.1 Paludibacter sp. | reverse complement strand
CCAAAATCAAACTCCATATTTTTACCATTTTCCTTTTGGCTTACTTCAATTTCAAGGATGTTTTCTCCTTTAATAAGGTAAGACGCAAAGTTGCTGATGTTGTACTGGTTATAATGACGGGTATAACGTACCGGCTGATCGAGTACCGTAACGCCGTTCAGTTTTACTTTGGCATAATCGTTCACATTGAGCCAAAGCGATAAGTTGGCAAATAATTTATCGGTTTTGAATTTATGTACTGCTGTTACTGTTGCATCACCTTTGATGGTATAAGGAGTTTTAACTGTTTGTTTCACTCCGTTCAGGGTGATTTCGCGGTCTTGTTGCGGACCGTTCTGCGAATCGGCGATCAGTGTTACTGTTTTAGCAGCAGGAGTTTTGAACAGGCGACTGTGCAGGATGTTTAGGAACGGGGCAGGTAACTTGATGACTTTGCGGTCGTAGGTAATCAATCCGTTTACTTCTCCTTCCACATCAGTGGTTTGTGTATAAATAGCAGCGCTCAGTCCCTGTGCAATCAGCGTTTCCAGGTCATAAATCAATCGGGAATAATCGTTCACGAAATCAACACTTCCGTCCATATTCTTGTACCCCCAGTTGCGCATGTTCGGGTTCCATAGATGTTCTTTTACAGGAAGTCCGAGTCCGCCGAATTCGCCTAATACCGAAATACGGTTACCGCAATACTGAGGGAAAATCATGGAAGTGGCAGGATAATTATGTATATCGTAGAAATTTCCCACATATCGTTCTGTCCATCCGCTTACCGCATTGATTAGCCGGGTTGGATCTTTCTGTTGTGCCCAGGCAGTAATCGCTTTGGTGTTGTGCTGTCCCCAGCCTTCGTTGAAAATCACCCAGGTGGTAATACTCGGGAAAAAGCGAAGATTATCAATCATTTCATTCAGTTCTTTCTGACGTTGTGCAGCTACATCAGCCGGAGCATTCCAATCTTCTTTCGACTCAGAATCAAGGAATTCCACTTTTTGACGCTGTGTGGCATAACCCGATGGCATATCCTGCCACATCATGATTCCCAGTGAGTCGGCATAGTAGTAGTACAAAGCAGGTTCTACCTTGATGTGTTTGCGGATAGTGTTGAAACCCATGTTTTTGAGTTGCACCATGTCCCATAACATCGCTTCAGCTGAAGGAGGAGTGAGCAGACCATCGGGCCACCAGCCCTGATCCAGCGTTCCCCACTGGAAGATGGCTTTGCCATTCAGGCCGACACGGCGATATCCTTTATCATCAGTAACAGTTGAAACTTCGCGCATGGCAAAATAACTTTCCACACGGTCGAGGATAACATTCTTCTCCACCAACTCAGCTTTAATAGTATAGAGTTTCGGGGTTTCCGGTGTCCAGAGAATGGTTTCCGGAAGCTTGATTTCAATTTTGTCGTTTACCCTTTCGTTGATGTTAGCCAAAACCTTCTGTCCATCGAGTATCCTGATGTTCAGGTCTTGTCTTCTTTCTTTTTCTGCAATGTCAAAATGCAGTGTTACTGTATTTTTGCTGATATTGGCCTGAGGCAATATGCTGACGATATGCGATTCTTCTACCGTTTCCATCCAGACCGTCTGCCAGATGCCCGAAACCGGAGTGTACCAGATTCCGCGTTGGTTGAGTTGCTGTTTTCCACGCGTAATCGATTCGGTGTCGGTAGGGTCAACGACACTCAGTTCGAGTACCTGCGGACCTTTTTTCTTCAGGTATTTGGTAATGTCGAAAGTAAAAGGATTGTTACCACCTTTGTGATTACCCACCAATTTGTCGTTCACCCATACATTACATTCATAATCCACAGCACCGAAATGCAGCAGGGTTATTTTGTCGTTCGACTGATCAGCAACTGTAAATTCTCTCCGGTACCATAGCTTATTCTCAGGGGTGAATGTCTGAGCTACTCCTGATAATGACGATTCAATTGAAAAAGGCACCAGGATCTCGCCCTGAAATTTTACTTTTTTCTTTTCAACGGTCATATCGGTTACTGCATACTGCCACAATCCGTTCAGATTGGTCCATTCCGTTCTCTTCAACTGCGGACGGGGATAGTTTTGCCATACGTTCTGCGGAGTAACTTTCTCAGCCCATTCTGTTTTGATTTTATCGCCTTGTGGCGTCCATGCCATTGCCGGCATCAGTACTAAAGCAGCGATTGCTGTACTCAGGATTTTTCTCATGCTCAATATCAATTATTTTCGTTTATATTTTTTATTTAATTGTTTAACTCTCAACTCTCAACTTTCAACTTTCAACTCTCAACTTTCAACTTTCAACTTGTTTACTGCTCATTACCTACAAATATCTTCTGTGTCCCCATATCGGTTTTAGCCAAAAAAATGCCATTCCCAATGCGGGTAGGCAGTTCAGTTTCAGTTTCAATATTTTTTTCATACACCATAACACCCAGTGTGTTGTACAGTGATATTTTTGTCGGTTGCTGAACAATTATTTTACGACCCTGCATGCCGAATAAGTTTTCTTTGTAATTATGAAAACCGGAAACCCCATAAGGTGTAATGTCCAGTCTGAATAGCTGGATAAACTGTTTACCTCCGCGAATGCGTAATTTAACCTGTTGATTGATATTCACCGGATAGGTAATAATTTCATCGAGGGCTGTTGCACCATAATCACTTTGTTTTTTTATCGGCATGTAGGCCAGGGTAGTCCATTCTTCCTCATCATATTTTTGCAGAGAAAGATAACTTGTTGCGTTAGCAGCTCCGTTTCGTACATGCATGGTTAGTGTACCTGCATTTGCCAGATAGGGTAATTCAAAGAACCCGGAACTATCGTTTTTTAAACGGAACGCCAGGGCCGATGTGGCATCACCATGAGTAATTTCCGATACAGGACAATTGGGTGTTCCTTCGTTATTCTTGATAGCACCTTTGAGCAGGTACTTGTCAAAATACCGGCTGGAATTGTTGATGTTGTCGAAAGTACCGCCCACAGCAGGTTTTACATAGGTGGGATTTAATCGTAATAATTCATCTCCCCATTCCTGTGATGATATATCCTCAGATACTGATTCGTAGACTTTATCGTCGGAACCGGTGTACCATGTGGCAGGCAGGAACTTTGACAGCGAATCGACCATGTATTTATACTCCGGCTTGTCGGCCAGATTATAGTATTCGTTCTCATCGTTTTTAACATTGTATAATTCATGCGAACCGTTGGCATAGCGCAGGTAATTCCAGTCTTTGTGATGTACCACAAAATTTCCGGGAAGGAAAGTGGAGATTGAAGTGTGTGCCCAATCGGCATTGGGATTGTGCAACAGAGGCAATACACTGTGACCAGCAAGTTGATTTTCAACCACAGGTAATTTGCATATATCAACAAGTGTAGGATAAACGTCAATCAGACTTACCGGAGTAGTACATACCGATCCGGGAACTATGGAGCTCACCCCTCGGGGAGGTACAATTACGAAAGGTACATGGTTGGCTTCACGCCACAGTGCCGTCTTGCCCCAACGTTCTTTTTCACCATGATGGAAACCGTTATCGCCAATCAGCACAATCATCGTGTTATCGGCATATGGAGAAGCATCAAGCGCATCGAGTATCATTCCGATGCGGTCGTCAGCAAACGAAACACAGGCCAGATAAGCCCGGACAAGTTGCTGGGCGCAGTTGCCGGTGGCATTCAATAAAGCTGTTTTCTCACGGTCCTGAATGAAATTATTGATTGCATAAGCTGGAATATCATTCAAATCTTCCGGCAGGGTTTCCGGTAGTTTGATGTCATCCAGATTATAAAGATCGAAATATCGTTTCGGGGCAGTGTAAGGGTTATGTGGCCGGTAAAAACCCATGGCGGCAAAAAATGGTTTGTCGTGCGTCTGACCCAGATAGTCAATAATCTTTTGTGAGTTGCGTACATCTGCAAAATCGGTATCGGGACCGGTCCACATCTCATAATTTCTCCATTTCTCGCGTATTTCAACGGGGAGCGTTTGGTTTTTAATAAA
>JAYFPP010000200.1:0-8373 GCA_034927635.1 Paludibacter sp. | reverse complement strand
ACATTTCCCTCGTCGTCCTTTATTCCTTCAAAACTCTTGATGTACTGCTCCATGGCTCTGTAGCTCATTCCCATACTTGAATAACCGCCATCGTGGAACAGGTTCTGCATGGTTACTTTTTTGGTCAGATCGCTGAACATCACCACGCAATAGTCGGCACATTCGGCAGCTGTGGCATTGCCCAGCGGCGACATACGATCGGAGAAATCCACCAGACTATCGAACCCTTTGATGCCGCTTCCGGCTGTGGTTACTGTTGGCGATTGCGAAATAGTGTTGATGCGCACATTGTGCTTGCGACCATAAATATAACCGAAACTACGGGCGATCGACTCCAGCATTGCTTTTGCATCGGCCATATCGTTATATCCGAACATGGTACGCTGAGCCGCTCCATACGACAAGGCAACTACCGAAGCCCACTCATTCAGAGCATCTTTTTTATATGCCACCTGCAACATCTTGTGAAAAGAAATGGCCGAAATATCCAGCGTCTGATTCAATAAATTATAGTCCAGATCGTCGTAAGTGCGTTTTTTACGCACATTGGGCGACATACCGATCGAATGCAGTACAAAGTCGATTTTTCCTCCTAAAGCTTCCATCGACTGATCGAAAACCTGCTCCAGATCTTCCACACTGGTGGCATCTGCCGGTATCAGTTTAGCGTTCAGCTTTTCAGCAAGTTCGTTGGTGGTACCCATACGGATAGCCAGCGCTGTGTTCGATAAAGTGATGATTGCGCCTTCTTCCACGCATCTCTCTGCTGCCTTCCACGCGATGGACATTTCATTCAACGCGCCAAAAATAATCCCTCTTTTACCTTTTAATAAATTATTACCCATGATTAGTGTTTTAGTTTTCTCCCTTAAAAACATTTCATACCTAAAAAATGTTCAGGAAGATGTACATTTCGGCACAAAATTACACAAAATGTGCAATATTCACAAATTATGCCTTCATTATTTCCATTTGGTGACGAACCGACTCCTCATGAATAGCCACCAACACAGCTTTCATAAACTCTCCCTGCATGCCCATCTGCTCTGCCTGCGAGATTCTTTTCTGAAGAATTTCATCATAACGCTGTTCCTGCAAAATCGGCATGTTATGCTCTTTTTTATATTGGCCAATCTCTTCTGAGATACGCATACGACGGGCCAGCAGTTCGAGCAGACTGTTGTCACACTCATCAATCTGACGACGCAAAGCGGAAAGATTTTCGGTAGTTTGGTGGGCATCCCTTATCACCAATGTATTTAAGATGAAATCAAGCACTTCGGGAGTAACTTGTTGTGGTGCGTCGCTCCAGGCTTTTTCTGGGTTCACATGGGTTTCTACTATCAAACCATCGAAGTTCAGGTCCATTGCCTGCTGACAAAGCGGTGCTACCAATTCTCTTTTTCCGCCAATATGACTTGGATCGCAAATGATGGGCAGTTCCGGCATCTGACGGTGCAACTCAATAGGAATGTGCCACTGGGGTAAATTGCGGTAGATTTTTTTATCATAGCTACTGAAACCACGATGAATGGCTCCGATTTTTCGTACGCCGGCATTGTACACCCGCTCGATGGCTCCAATCCACAAATCAAGGTCGGGATTTACCGGATTCTTGATTAAAACAGGGATGTCGGTTCCTTCCAGCGCATCGGCTATATCCTGTACCGCAAAAGGATTGGCAGTGGTTCGAGCCCCGATCCAGATTATATCCACATCGGCGGCTAAGGCTTCACGCACATGTTTGGCAGTGGCCACTTCAGTAGCAACGTACATTCCTAATTCTTCCTTCACACGTTTAAGCCAGGGTAAACCTTCTGCTCCTATACCTTCGAAGCCTCCGGGTTTAGTTCTCGGTTTCCATATACCTGCTCTGAAGATTTTAATTCCTAAAGCGTTCAGTTGTCGTGCTGTTTGCATTACCTGTTCTTCCGTTTCAGCCGAACAGGGACCGGCGATCACCAAAGGACGTTTGGGATCTACACCGGGGAGTAAAATTGATTGTAATTCCATTATTGTTTTTTTTGAACCATATAAGTCATATGAGTTACATATAAGTATATTTTTTAGACGTGTATATGCCTAAAGCGATACCTTTGATCTAATATAAATAATTCTGCTTATATGTACCTTATATGACTTATATGGTTAATTAATATTATTTATTCTTGACAGCGCCTCGCCCAGCATATTCTCCGGACAGCACAACGATATCCGCACAAACCGCTTTCCTTTATCGCCGAAGATAAAACCCGGAGTAATGAAAACGTTTTTCTCATACAGGATTTTATCGGCAAGTTCACCGGAATCTTTATAAATATCGGGTATTTTTGCCCAGATAAACATTCCAACCTGCTTCAGGTCATATTTGCAATCGAGGGCATCCATAATCCTGAGTGCCAGCACACGTCGTTTTGCATACACCGCATTCATCTCGTCGTGCCATGCTTTGGAGTTTTGCAATGCTTTGGCCGCCGCCACCATCATCGGACGGTACATCCCCGAATCAACATTCGATTTGACTTTTAAAATCCATTGCACAAATTCGGCATTCGAAGCCAGCATCGCCATACGCCAACCGGCCATATTGTGCGATTTGCTCATGGAGTTCAGTTCGATGCAGATGTCTTTTGCTCCGGGAACTGAAAGGATACTCAGTTTATCATCATTGAGAATAAAACTGTAGGGATTATCATTACAGATAACAATGTTGTGTCGCTTTCCGAAAGCAACCAGTTTTTCGAACAACTCCATGCTTCCATTGGCTCCTGTAGGCATGTGCGGATAATTTACCCACATCAGTTTAACGTTTGATAAATCCATTTGTTCAAGCGCCTCAAAATCGGGCTGCCAGTTATTTTGTTCGTCCAAATCATAAGATATGATATTGGCTTCGCAGATACGACTGGCAGAAGTATAGGTAGGATAACCCGGGTTTGGCACCAGTACGCTCTCGCCCGGATTGACAAAGGCGAGGGTGATGTGCAGAATGCCTTCCTTTGAACCAATTAATGGTTGAATTTCGGTTGAAGGATTCAGCTCAACACCATACCATTGTTTGTACCACGCAGCAAAACCATTCCGCAATTCGGGAATACCCACATAGCTCTGATAGCCATGGGTATCCGGCTTTTGCGCTTCGGCACATAAGGCATCAATCGTTTCCTGTGAAGGCGGCAGGTCCGGATTCCCTATGCCGAGGTTAATCACGTTTTTACCCGCAGCATTCATTTCGGCCACCTCCCGCAACTTCATCGAGAAATAGTACTCAGAGACTGTGTTCAGTCTGTTGGCTGGTTGTATATTCATATTTACTGTATCTTTAATATCACTTATCATTCATCACTTATCACTTATCATTCATCACTTATCACTCCGGTTAAAACCGGAGCCAATTGATATTTTTTTCGCTATTAGCTATTCGTTCTTCGCTATTAGCTATTAGCTATTAGCTATCTCCGGCGTCTTCGCCTCCTTAAATTCCCCCAGCAACTGGAAATCTTTCAGCAAGGGCCTCACTGCATCCAGCGATTGCCGGTATCTTTCGTAATTATCAAAAGTCAGGTTGATGTAAAACTGGTATTCCCATTCCCTACCGACGATAGGCAGGGATTGTATCTTAGTCAGGTTGACATGATAGAAAGAAAGGATTGACAGCACTTTTGCAAGGCTTCCCTCTTCGTGAGGAAGTGTGAAAACCATGGATGATTTATCCAGATGGATATCTTTCACCATCTTTTCAGCCAGCTCAGGTTGCGCAATAATCAGGAAACGGGTAAAATTACGTTTGTTGGTTTCAATACCGTCGGACAGCACTTCGAGACCATATTTCTGAGCTGCAAAAGCACTACAGATCGCAGCCCGGCCGGAAATCATATTTTCGGCAATTTCCTTGGCTGATAAAGCGGTATCATCACTTTCCACGGCGCGGAGATGGTGATGCTGTTCCAGAAATTCCTCGCATTGCATCAGGGCAATAGGGTGCGAATGTACCTCGGTAATATCCGAAATAGTTTGGCCGGGAAGAGCAGCCAGCGTATGCGATATTCTCAACTTATGCTCTCCTATGATTTTACATCCGCTCTCACGCAACAGGTTATGATTTTGCAACAGGCTTCCGGCAATCGTATTTTCTATGGCTACTATCCCAAGAATGGATGGATCCTCAGCAAGTAAATGAAAAAGGTCTTTAAAGGTAGTGCACGGAATGATTTCAATATCCTCTCCTTCGAAAAACTGCCGTGCAGCAATCTCATGAAATGCTCCGCTGACGCCCTGAATAGCTATTCTTTTCATATCGTTTCTTAAATTAAAAAATCCTGCCCATCTATGATGAGCAGGATTCTGTTTTATAAAAATATCTTATGAATTTACACTACAATTATCCTGCTCTCACCTACTAAAGTAAAAGTAAAAATAAAAGTATGTAAAAAATCGTGTCATTGTCTTCGTTGTTAATTCGGGACAAAAGTAATACTTTTTCATTAAAAAACAAGTTTTTGATGAAAATTATCTTCAATTGAGCAAAAAAAGACGAAAATGAAAGTCCTATTCTTCCTTTTTGTCTTTATTCACGATCAGATAAATCAAGGGTAGAATACCTATCGTATTGATAATCGCAATCAGCACGAACCACAACAATTCTTTACGTTGCGCAGCTTTCCACATAGCAAGCAATTTCAAAACCGCATCCCAAATGAACAATACAATAATCAGTGGAATGAACCACATGAATTCGGTCGGACAGAAATCTAAACAGTTCATACTATTATATTTTTAAATGATTATGCAAATTAAATGAATTAATTTGAGATAAAATTCATATTTATCAAATTAATTTTGATTAATGTGTTAAATTTAAATGGTCTACCATTGAAATCGATGACAACACAACGATGGTTGAGTGCAAATGATAAAGAGGTTACTTCATCACTCACTTTGCTATTCATGTTGAATATAGTTTATCCTCAGACCAGTTTGACGGGTTGTTGATGATATAGTCTGAAATACGTTGGTATGATTGTTCGTCGCGAACAATGTGTTCCCAATAATTACGTTGCCACAATTTTCCGTTAAAGGGCTGCCAGCCCTGTGTTTTCACACCGCGGATATATTCCACGGTAACAATGGATTGAAATGCACCCACCATATCCCCAATGGTTTTACCACCCACATTATTGGCAAACGGTGGGATTGCGAAAACAACGTCATTGCCACCCGTAGGGGCAATCCCTTGTGGTTGCCCCGTATTGATTTCATTACGCGTATTGATTTCATTGCCCATATTGATTTCATTGCCTGTTTTGAATATATTCCCCATATTGATTTCATTACGCGTATTGATTTCATCATTGAGATTATTAAGATTATTGAAATCATTCGGGACGGTGGAATTATTGGGTACGAACGATTCATTCAGGGCACCGGGATTATTAGGGTTGATGGAATCATTCGGGACGGTGGAATTATTGGAAACGAACGATTCATTCGGGGCGATGGAATCATTCGGGGCGACCACAAGGGTCGCCCCGACGATTTCCAAAATGGCATGAAAATGATTGGGCATAATAATATATTCATGCAATTGAATGTTTGCAAAACGTTGTTGCAATTTCAACCATTCTGATTCAACCATTTTTCCGGCATCATTCAATATCATTTCCCCTTGTTTGACATGACCAAACATACACGCCCTGTCCTGACAACATATCGTTATGAAATACAACCCTGCACGGCTATAGTCATAACCTTTCAAGCGGATAGAACGGCGGTGGTGTATATGGAGTTTCTTCAGATATTCAGCAATTCAATTATTTTTTATTTTCCCTTGCCCAATGCATCACATTTGCCGGAGAGCGTTTGAAGAATAGCTCGTTGGCCATGAATTCCATATAGGGTTTGGTATGTCGGTAATACATTTTAAAACCGGCACACAAATAATTTAATCCGGGCTCGCCGGTAGGTGTTTTGATGATACGATTCTTAGGACATTCACCGTTACACAGTTTCAGAAACTCACATTCCCGGCATTGTGTAGGTAATTTATCCTTTTTATCTGCTCCGAAACGCAACTGCTTTTCTGAGAACATCATTTCGAAGATAGTATGGGTCTTGATATTTCCGATTTTATACTCCGGAAAAACATAGTGGTCGCAGGCATATACATCCCCATTGAACTCCATAACCGAAGCGTGACCGCATTTTTCGGCATAAATACAAGAGCCGGGTTGTTCACCCACGGTGTTGGCCAGCGTGGCATCAAAGATCTGCACAAAATACTGCCCAACATCTTTCTTTACCCATTCGTCAAAAATTTCGATATAGAATTTTCCGAACTTACGGGCATCCACTGTCCATGGAGCAATCACATAATCATCCTCTTCTTCGGGACCCATCAGCTTCAGTCCACTGGGCACATCCCTGATATGGATACGTTCTACAATGGGTGAAAACTGCATGTAACGGCTTCCGATTTCCTTGAAGAAATTATAAATCTCGAGCGGATAATCCACATTGTAATTATTGATTACCGAAAGGGTATTGAACTCTACTTCGTGCTTCTGAAGCAATTCAATGCCTTTCATCACTTGTTTGAAAGTTCCTTTCCCCCCTTTATTCTTGCGGTAAACATCGTGACAATGTTCCGGTCCGTCAATCGATATACCAATCAGGAAATTATTATCCTTAAAGAATTTACACCAGTCATCGTTGAGCAGGGTACCGTTGGTTTGCAGACTGTTGTCGATATTCCTGCCGCGACCGTATTTTTTCTGAAAAGCCAGTGCTTTTTTATAGAAATTAATATCACGCAATAAAGTTTCTCCCCCGTGCCAGGTAAAAAGCACCTCAGGCACAGGTTGCGATTGTATATAACTCTCGACATATTTCTCCAGGGTCTCGTCGCTCATTTGCAGCGACTTTCTGTTACTATATAGATTTTCCTTCTCCAGATAATAGCAATAACTGCAGTTCAGATTACAAATCGAACCGACAGGTTTTGCCATCACGTAGGTTGGCATGGAGAGCGGATTAAATAAGGCTGTTCTCTTTGACATTATTGTAAGTTTTGACACAAAAATAAACAAATAATCCGATCAGTGAAACCGGATTATTGTTACTTAACTAAAAATCAGGAATGATTTTCAATTATAACTCTTTTATCTTAATATTTTTAAACCACACCTCATCACCATGATCCTGCAACAGGATATGACCTTCGGCAGCTAAACCAAAGTCAGGCCACACAGCATATTTACTGTAGTTTACCAACGCGTTCCACATTTGCGTTCCTCGTTCGTATTCGATAATTTTCACATCGTTCAGATAATGTTCAACTTTATTGCCTTTGACAACAATACGGGCAGTATTGAAGAAATTATTCCTGAAAGGTTTATTTTCCGGAGCAGGAATCAAATCATATAACGACCCAAGTGTTCGATTGCCTTTCACGCCTAATTTAGCATCCGGATGTTGTTTGTCATCAAGGATCTGAAATTCACAACCAATTGATGAACCGGCACCTTTATTTAATTCTGTATCGACAAAGTATTTGACACCACTATTGGCTCCCGGGGTTATTTTAAAGTCGACCGAAAGTTCAAAGTTTTTGTATTTCTTCATCGTAACGATGTCGCCACCATTGGTTGATTCACCTCCTGTTGATTTCTGAACTTTAAGCAGTCCATTTTCTATTACCCATCCTTTCGCAGGGAAAGATGTGAGTTTAGCTCCTCGCCATCCTTCAGGACTTTTCCCGTCCCAAATCAGTTTCCAACCCTGCGCACTTTCTTCCTCTGAAATCGTATTATCAATACAGTTTGCCTGATAAATTTCCTTCTTATAAGGTCTCTTTACATTTTCCAGATCAGAAGTACAAATACGTATGTTTTTCCACTGTATAGTCTTGCCTTCTAACTCCGGATTGCTGATAGCATGTACCTGTAAAGCAATGAATCCGGAAGGCGTCATATTGTCGAGTACATTGGCACAGGGCACATCATTGAGCCAGGTGCGGATGGAACTTCCGATGGCTTCAATACGAATTTTGTTCCATTCGCCGGGTTTATAGGCTGTTTTGGCAGAAGGATTTTTATCCAGCGCATACAACCATCCACGACGGGCCTCATCATAAATACCGCCACTCCAGGCACGGGGCGAAGCATCAAATTCAAACTGATATCCATGTACGCGACCATCCATATATTCTTTAAGGCTGTTACTTCTGAATTGTACTCCTGAATTCAAACCATCTTCCATTTTATATTCAAGTTCAAGAATAAAGTCACCGTACATCTTTTTTGTTGCCATAAAAGAATTTTGTTTGCTAATGGTTGAAATCCCGGTAATAACACCGTCTTTCACCACATATTCAGC
>JAYFPP010000192.1:0-2786 GCA_034927635.1 Paludibacter sp. | reverse complement strand
TAACGAATGGGGAATTGGCGGTATGGTGGATGGAAATTATTATCATTATGCCTTACTGGCCGCCGATCTGATGACCCAGATGTTTAAAACCGATATTTACTCTGCCTGTTACTGGAATCTCAATATCAGTTCGGGCGATGGCGGAAAGTCGCGTATCTTTTCCATTAAAGAAAGCACTAAAGAATTTGATAAATTCAATCCTGTGGCAAAGGTGTTTCAACAATATGCCCCTGCATTGGGAGGATATTATCTGGATATTATTTCCGACGATCAGAAAGTGTATGGCATAGCATCCATCAATCCTGCCAGAGATACGGTACAGGTGTTGCTGCTGAATAAATCGGAAAACAGAAGTCGTGTTTATTTCTCAATAAAGAGTTTTGCCACCGATAATAAAGTACTGGCCGACTGGTTTGATGAGTTGGGAATTACGATGACCGAAGAAGTTGAAATGACGGATTCATCTTATGTGCTTCCGGCATATTCGTTTGCACGTTTGCAGTTTACAGGTAAAACCACAACTTCAGTTTATTCTCCTGTTGATAATAAAAAAATGAATATTAATAGGCAGGGTGGTAAGCTTCAGGTGTCGTTACCAGAGGGTGAAACCGTTCTTCAACTACAATTATTTGATCTGAAAGGTATGCAGATCCGGTCATATAATGAAACAGTCAATACACGTACTGTTGATCTTTCTGGAATATGTCCCGGAATTTACATCGTGCATATAAAAGGAAATAAAGGAACTTATATGGAAAAGCTTATTTTATAAACAAGTTAGATTAACTTACAGATGATTGATAAAAATTCTTCAACACAGTTCAATAGTTTAACAATTAATATATGAAAAAAACATTACGCTGTATTCTCACAGGGCTGAGTATAATTATTTGCTTCTCTACGCTTGCCCAGAAACGTCTTGCAGAATTCCCTTTTGATGTGCATAACAGGGCTGTAAATGTCAATCCGTCGATTGGTTTCGGGTCTTTTAGTCTGAAAGTAACTTCACAGGATGTGGTGTTGCAGGCGCCGGTGATTATGACCGATACCGATGATGTAACCAATGTGATGTACTTTAAATTTCAGGCTGGATATAGTTCAGCTACCAACAATCTCAATATTGCGCTTGCTCCGAAAGCCGGTAATAATATGAAAATTACCCATATTGAATTCAGGGTGCGTTTTGGTTCCTCAAATAGCGGAAATGCAGGTATTTTTATATCAAAGGATCCTGCAACAGTTACCAATACCCAGTTGTGGAGCTGCGGTAATAACAAAACCTTCAATACTTATAAAGATTTCGTTGTGCCTGTTCCTGATTCTGAACTGAATTATTCTGAATCGACAACAGATTCCATCCGTTTTGTCATTGCTCAGGGAACCAATACACAGGGCATTTATCTCGATAATTTCATGGTATATGGTGTGGTAAATGGAGAAGCTAATCCTGCCCGGAATATTTCCATTAATGCATCTGATGTAACCAAAGATCTTGCTGATCGCCCTTCGGGCGCAAATTCCTGTTGGCTCATGGATTCGGATATTAAATGGCCGAGAACGGTATCCAACGAAAACCGCTTTGCTGAAATGAAACTGGGTGCTTTGCGTTATCCATATGGTCACCTTGCCGACAATTATTTATGGCATACACCGGGAGAATATGCAACTGTAGCTGTCACCGGACCGAAGCCAAAAGTAGCATCGCCCGATATCCCTGCAAAATGGACATGGGCAGTGAATCAAACCGATGGTACCTTTTTGAAGGACCTGAGTTTTGACGAATTTATTGCAATGTGTAAACGACAAAATATTGAACCATTGATCGTGATCAATGCACAGGCCCACACCTACACGGGAGGACCCACCTACCAGCAGTTGAAAACCTCTGCTGCCGAATGGGTGCGTTATGCCAATGTTACAAAAGGTTATGGTGTGAAAAACTGGCAGATTGGTAATGAAGTGGAGCATCAGTCGGAACTGACAATGGATGCTTATACCAGCTTGTTTATTGATTTTGCCACGGCGATGAAGGCTGTTGACCCTGCCATCCATGTCGGAACCGGAGTGTTGGCAAGTACCACATGGAACAAAGATGTGCTGACTAAAGCCGGAAATTTATGCGACTTTGTGGCAACTCACAATTATCAGTTTAGCAGCCCGGTTGCGGCAGGCGGATTTCGCTCATGGTATCAAACTACCAGCGTGCTTATTACCAATACAACCAGTACTCAGAACATGCTCAGCAGTAATTTCCCCAACAGACCCGAAATTGAAATTCATGTCACAGAGACAAATGTCACGGGAGGCGATTTTCCTGATATGTCGAATATCGATATTTACAAGGCACTCTACTGGTTCGAAATGAATATGAATCACCTTGCCCTGAAGAACCTGAAGTATACCTATTATTGGGGTACACATAGTCCCTGGGGTGGAGAAACCAATCCCGGCGATATCGGCTGTCTGCTCGAAAATTCCAATGCCAATACCATTCGTCCTGCCGGTCGTGTCATCCAGTTGATTAATACATATCTGAAAAATAAATGGGTGAATGCCACCAGAGTGAATGGTTATATACGTACCTATGCATCTGTGAGCGATGACGGAAAGGAATTGTCTGTTTTTCTGCTGAATAAGAATTTGTACGCCGAGACAGCCAATCTGACGATCTCGAACTTTAATTCAGAGGGAGTGACGGTAGAGAAAACCGTTTTTGCAGGCAATGGTTTTAATGATACTGCTCCGGTCATTACGACCGGGCAACTTGGGTCTGTCCCTTCACAACT
>JAYFPP010000103.1:0-30151 GCA_034927635.1 Paludibacter sp. | reverse complement strand
GCAGATAATGAGCATTTCATTAACCGATAAAACTAATATTCGAGAACTCTTCGATAGAACTAAATTTCAAAATGTCAAAGAACGTTTTAGGCTTAATGAGCCAAATTTATTTAATTTTTAAAAACGTCCCAATTTTAATGGGACACTAATGTACAAAGGTATAAGAATTTACATATATGTACAATAGTTATTGAAATTAAAAAATCCAAATGCGATTATTATCTCCCCGAATCACCTTCGGAAGAACAGGTAATTGAAATACAAAAGAAGGTAAACGAAGTTATTGACCGACACCTTCCTGTATACGAAGAACTTATGTCGCGGGAGGAAGCCACAAAAGTAGCCGATTTATCCAAACTATCGGCCGAAGCATCCGACACCCTGCGTATCATCCGGATTGGTGATTATGACGCCTGCGCGTGTATTGGTCAGCATGTTGAGAACACTTCTGAAATAGGTAAGTTCGAGATTATCAGCCACGATTTTGAGAATGGAAGATGGAGGGTGAGGTTTAAGCTGCAATAATTACAGATATCGCTTAAATTGTAACAATTACAATTTATTAACACAATAAAAGTATTTAATTACTTTTATTGTCAGAATATTCATTATCTTTGTCGCATTATTAATCAAATAAACAATTAAGATGATGAATACAAAATCGGAGAATATACTGGACGCCACGCTGTTGCATCCATCTGAAAAGCATGCGACTATTTTCAGTCAGTTCAATGCATTGGACAAAGGAGCAAGTTTCATCCTGCTCAACGATCACGATCCTATTCCGTTACATGGCCAGTTTACAAGCGAATTCGGTGATACTTTCGGTTGGGACTATCTCGAAAGAGGACCGGAATGGTTCAAGATCAGAATCACCAGAAAAGGGAGCAACATTCAGGACGAAACACTGGGAGAGATAGCAGTAAAAGACTTACGAAAAGCATTGGTTTTTAAAAAATTCGGACTGGATTTTTGTTGTGGTGGTAAGAAAACGGTAAAACAAGCCTGTTCAGAAAAAGGACTGGACCCAACGCTTGTTGAAAAAGAATTACTGGAGACAGGCAATGTATCAACAGCCCGTCCGTTGCCTTATGATGAATGGAGCCTTGATTTTCTGGCAGATTATATTGTCAACACACACCATAGTTTTGTAAGAAAGAGATTGCCGGATTTAAAGTTCTATGCTGAAAAGGTTTACAGAAGACACGGACAAGAGCACGTTGAGCTGGAACGAATTTATCAGTTGGTATTGGACATTGAAGCGGAGCTGTCAGCACACATGATTAAGGAAGAAAAGGTACTGTTTCCTTACGTAAAAAAACTGGTATCCCTGCGTAACAGTAGAAGCAAATTAGAGGCAAATTCAGGAACTGTGCTTGATCCGATTAATGCGATGACTGCCGAACACGAACTGGTAGGATCATATTTCAGCGAAATCGAAGTTCTGAGTTCTGGTTACACATTGCCCGCAGACGCATGCGGAAGTTATAATCTTTACTACAGGTTACTGGAAGAATTTGAAGATGATTTGCATCTGCACATCCATTTAGAAAACAATATACTTTTTCCAAAAGCGTTAGTACTAGAGGAAGAATTAAGATAACAGAAGCTTATGAAAAGACAAATATTACCCGACGAAACAGAATGGGTGGAAGGAAATGTCAAAAATGTTTCGGCCAAAGAACTTATACTGATGGAGAACGGCGGTTTCAAAATGGTGCGTCTGGCTCCGCACGCATCTTATCCCGAGCATTCACATCCTGATAAAACCGAATATGCCTATGTATTGTCAGGAAATCCTGATATTAAGATTGGGCCCGAGCTATTTTCAACCAATCCTGATGAGTTTTATATTTTTCCAAAAAACGAAAAGCATGCGATTATGAATCATTCGGATATGGAAAGTATTTTACTAATAGGCGCTATCAAAAGTTAACAAAGATTCATCAATAAATATTTATGCTTAGTTTAAGTTGTAAAGCCTCCATCAAAGCTGTAGTCTATCTGGGGTCAAAATCAGGCTCCGGAGAGAAACCGGGAATTCAGGAAATTGCAAAGTTTATCAATGAAAATGAACATACCGTGGGAAAACTCCTGCAGAAACTTGTAAAAAGCGATGTGATAAAAAGTGCAAAAGGGCCCGGAGGAGGATTTTACATAACAGCTGAGCAAACAACACAACCGATTATAAAAATCGTTGAAGCTATAGATGGTAAAGATGTCTTTAATCAATGTGGTTTGGGGCTGAGCAAATGTTCGGAAACACGCCCCTGCCCCATCCACAATGATTTTAAGGATGTAAGAGAATCATTCAGGCAAATGTGCGAGAATAATCAGATCAAAGTACTGTACGAAAATGTAAATAACGGATTGGCTTATTTGATCGGATAAATAAGCTTTTTTATTTCATCAGCTCCTCCACCTTAGCCCAATTCACCACACTCCAGAAAGCTTTGGTGTAATCGGCACGTTTCGACTGATATTTCAGGTAATAAGCATGTTCCCAAACATCTAAAGCCAAAAGAGGTTTTCCCTTTTCGTCGGCAAACGACATCAGAGGATTATCCTGATTGGCTGTTGAGGTAATTTTTAATTTACCTGAAGCATCTTTTATCAACCATGCCCAGCCCGAACCGAAACGGGTCATCGCTGCTTTTTCAAAAGCTTCCTTAAACTGAGCTACCGAACCGAAATTTTTAGTCAGCGCCTGCTCAACAGCCGGCGACATTTTACTTTTTGACGCAGGTGTCAACATCGACCAGAACAAAAGATGGTTGTAATACCCACCCCCGTTATTGCGTAGAGCCGTTTGAATATCTGCGGGAATTTCATTGAAATTCTGAAACACCTCCACGATATCTTTTTTAAACAACTCCGGATATTTTTGCAAGGCAGCATTCAGGTTATTGGTGTAAGCAGCATGATGATTATTGTAATGAATCCTCATAGTGGTACTGTCGATGTAGGGCTCCAAATCGGCATAACCGTACTCAAGTTTGGGCAATTTGTACTGCGCCAACAAGCTTGTACCTGCTACAAGCAACATCAATGACAGGAAAAACGATAGTTTTTTCATAAATAATTGTTTTAATGTTCGT
Organism: Paludibacter sp.; assembly: GCA_034927635.1. Lineage (GTDB taxonomy): Bacteria > Bacteroidota > Bacteroidia > Bacteroidales > Paludibacteraceae > Paludibacter. The sequence continues at coordinate 27,053 of JAYFPP010000103.1, read as the reverse complement.
TATTTGTTTTAGTTTTACTACCTGAGAAACAATATCGCAGGCACTATGTTCTGTATGTGTCTGAAATTTTAACATAAATTTCAGCTTATTTGAATCCTCTACTGTACTTTTTATGATTTTCAACCGTTATTGAAACTGAATGATTCTTATGCATGAAAGATGATTTATTGAGCATCTAAGGCATAAAAACCGGTTTTCCCGGGCCGATTATTTTTTTTACTTTTGTGAGTTTATATATTTTAAAAAAAAGTAAAACATGATTGATTACATCAAAGGTGAAATTACAGAGCTGAATCCGACCTACGCTGTACTTGAAACAGGCGGTGTCGGGTATTTTATCAACATATCACTCCCGGCATATTCCACGTTAAACGGACAGAAAAATGCGAAACTTTTCGTTTACGAAGTCATCCGCGAAGATGCACATAGTCTGTTCGGCTTTCTTCAACCCGCCGACAGGCAGTTATTCCTGATGCTGATTTCAGTATCAGGTATCGGAGCAAATACAGCCAGAATGATTATGTCGTCCTATTCTGTACCTGAAATTCAGCAAATGATTGCAACGGAAAACGCGGTGGCGCTTAGTTCAATCAAAGGAATCGGCGCAAAAACCGCTCAACGTATTATCGTTGATTTGAAAGATAAAATTCTCAAACTGCATATCTCTACAGGAACTGAAAGTATGCCTTTACAGGTGTCGAACGAAACCCGCGATGAAGCTGTATCAGCCCTTGTCATGCTGGGATTTGCCGCCAATATTTCTCAAAAAGCAGTGGATAGTATTCTGAAAGCTCAGCCTGAAATCAGGGTTGAACAACTAATAAAGCTAGCCCTGAAAAGCATTTAACCAACGCACGGAAATTTATCAAGCAAGTATGGTTCTTCATCGAAAAACAATTTTCCTTATCCTCTTTTTCCTTATTGTACTGGGTTCTGTATCCGGTATTCTGAATTCAGCATTCGAAGCGGAAATGCTACTTCTGGAACCGGCTGATACCGCTACAGTAACCGGCGAAAAGACAGAGAATCCTGTTTTCGATATAAAAAAAACTTCTCAGGATGATTTTGAAGAAATCAGCCGCAAGTACCCGATGGATGCTCCCATGCCTGAAAATGTGAAGTCGACCGTGGAATATGATGTCAGTTCTGGTAACTACGTGATGCGTACACGGGTGGGTGACAATGAAATTGCTACACCCTTCACCCTGAATGGCAAAGAATACATTGATTATTCAGCTAGAAATGAACTAAACCAGTATTGGAAAGAGCTGAATGCCAAAGCTGAAAAGAATAATGAGGATAAATTCTCCATCACTGATATCAAATTCGACATCGGGAAAGCCGATAAAATCTTTGGTAAGGGCGGTGTTCAGATAAAAACCCAGGGTTCGGCGGAACTGATTTTCGGCATTAAATCCAATAAACTGGACAATCCGGCACTGACGGAACGGATGCGTACGAATACCATGTTCGATTTTGATGAAAAGATACAGATGAATGTTACCGGATCTGTCGGCGACAAAGTCAACTTCAACATGAACTACAACACAGAATCAACTTTTGATTTTGACCAGAAGATGGTGAAGTTGAACTATAAAGGCAATGAAGATGATATCATCAGAAGCATACAGGCCGGTAATGTAAGCATGCAACTCAATAGTTCGCTAATCTCCGGAAGCACTGCATTATTTGGCTTACGTACTGATTTGCAGTTCGGTAAACTCAGCGTATCGGCCATCGCCTCCCAACAGGAATCGGAAACCCAAACCGTAAGTTCAAAAGGCGGCGCCCAAACCACTAAGTTTGAAGTTGGAATTGATGAGTACGATGAAAACAGGCACTTCTTTATCGGACATCATTTCCGGAAAAATTATGAACCGGCGATGAGCCGGCTGCCATTTATTTCTTCCGGCATCACCATAAACCGCATTGAGGTATGGATCACCAACAAAAGAGCGAATTACGATGAAGCACGCAACATTATCGCATTCATGGATTTAGGTGAGAATGAACGAATTGACAATCCTCACTGGCAACCTACCGGCTCAAACCCCATCCCTTACAATGATGCCAACACACTCTACCAACAGGTAAAGAATATTGCTGGTGTGCGCGACATCAAACAAACCAATGCCGTACTATCACAACAATTCGCGGGATTAGGAATTAACGGCGGCGAAGATTACGAAAAAATTGAAAGTGCCCGCCGTTTACAGCCATCTGAATATACATTTAATGCCGCATTGGGTATACTCTCGTTAAGAAACACACTGAATCCTGATGAAGTACTGGGTATCGCCTATGAATACACACAGGGAGGCAATGTGTATCAGGTCGGTGAGTTTTCTACCGATCAGGTGCAGGCGCCCGAGGCACTGATTGTTAAGCTGATAAAAGGAACGGCTCAGTCACCGCAATTAGCTATTTGGGACCTGATGATGAAAAATGTGTATTATCTGGGTGCCATGCAGATTCAGAAAGAGAAATTTGAACTGAATATCGTTTACAGAAATGATTCTATCGGTACCAACCTGCGTTACCTGACGGAAGGAAACATAAAGAATCAACTGTTACTCCGGGTGATGAACCTCGACCGGTTAGACTCGAAGCAGGATAATAACCCTGATGGAAAATTCGACTATGTAGAAGGTTACACAGCACTTTCTTCATCGGGAAGAATTATGTTTCCAGTGCTGGAACCTTTCGGATCGCACCTCAAAAAGATGATAGGAAATGATCAGCTGGCCGAAAAATATATTTTTCAGGAATTGTATGACTCGACGCAGGTAGTCGCTGAGGAGCTGAGCGAGAAAAACAAATTTATCATTGAAGGTGAGTATAAGGCCAGCAGTGGTTCTGAAATACGGTTGAACGCCATGAATGTCCCAAGAGGTTCGGTAACAGTAACCGCCGGAGGTGCCACCCTTACCGAAAATGTGGACTATATAGTCGACTATACCATGGGAACGGTGAACATCATCAACCAGTCTATTATCGAATCAGGAACTCAGGTGGATGTGAAACTCGAAAACCAGTCGATGTTCAGTCTGCAACGCAAAACCATGCTGGGTACCCATATGGAGTATCAGTTCAGTAAAGATTTCAGTCTCGGCGGTACCATTATGCACTTATCTGAAATGCCGCTGACCACGAAGGTTAATACGGGCAACGAACCTATCGCCAATACCATTTGGGGATTAAACACCTCGTGGAGAGGGCAATCGCAATGGTTAACCAACATGCTCGACAAACTACCGTTTGTTGACGCCACTGCACCTTCGACACTGGCAATAAATGCTGAATTCGCGCAATTATTACCGGGACATCACAAAGTGGTAGGTAACGAAGGATATGCATATTTAGATGATTTTGAATCCACAAAAACAAGTTTTGACATTCATTATCCGGTTAACTGGTATTTAGCAAGCACACCTTCAAAATTCACAGAATCGACCAGCAATGGAATTGACTATGGAAAAAACAGAGCACTGATGTCGTGGTATTATGTGGATCCTGTTTTAAATCAGAACATTCCGTCCACACCTCCGAACCTGCGAAACAATCTTGAATCACAATCCAATCATTATACCCGTACGGTACTGATTCCTGAATTATTTCCAAACAGGGAAACACCTTCTACCCTCACCACACGTATGACGGTGATGAATCTTTCGTATTACCCGACTGAAAGGGGACCTTATAACTTAGATGTAACAGGAACAGATGCAACCACCGGCTTGCTGACTTCACCCGAAAAACGCTGGGGAGGTATCATGCGACGGTTGGATGTCACCGACTTCGAAACATCCAACATCGAATACATTGAGTTCTGGATGATGGATCCGTTTATTTATAGTGACGGAACCGACAAAGGTGGTGATTTGTATTTCAATCTGGGCGATATCAGTGAAGACATCCTGAAGGATGGAAAAAAGTTTTTTGAACACGGACTTCCCATAGATGATGACCCGACAAAAACAGAAACAACTGCGTGGGGTGTTGTACCCCGTTCGCAATCGACTGTAACTGCATTCGATAATACGGCAGGTGCACGGCAGAAACAGGACGTTGGACTCAACGGTTTATCCACCGAAAAAGAATTCATGTTCCCAACCTATAAGAATTATGTTGATTCATTAAAGGGAAAACTAAGTTCAGGAGCACGGCAAACAATGGAAGCTGATCCGTTTTCTCCGCTTAATGACCCGGCAGGTGATAATTACCGGTTTTACAGAGACCCTGAATACGACCAACAATCAGCCGATATCTTAACCCGTTATAAAAGATATAACGGGACAGAAGGTAACTCCCCCGATGCTGTCAACAGTACGCAGACTTACACCACAACAGCCACATCACTTCCTGATATTGAAGATATCAATAACGACAACACCCTCAATGAATATGAAAGGTATTTTCAGTACCATGTACAGCTTCGCCCGGGACAAATGGAAGTGGGAAGAAACTATATTACTGATAAAATTACCTCGAATGTCAAACTGGAGAACAATAATATTGAGCCGGTTACCTGGTATCAGTTTAAAATACCATTAAGAGAATTTGATGATAAAGTAGGCAATATCCGTAACTTCAAATCCATCAGGTTTATCCGTATGTTCCTTACTAATTTCGAAAAAGAAAAACATTTACGTTTTGCTACCCTCGATTTGGTAAGAGGTGAATGGCGTAATTATACAAAAGAACTTTACGAAACAGGCAAAACGCCTGTTTCTGATGGTAAGATGGATGTTCAGGCGGTAAATATTGAAGAAAATTCAGAGAAAAAACCGGTAAATTATATTCTTCCTCCGGGAGTAACACGGCAAACAGATCCGGGTCAGCCTCAGGTATTACAACAAAATGAACAGTCGATGCTGATGAAGCTTACTGATCTGGCACCTGGTGATGCGCGTGCCGTTTACAAAAGTACTTCCTACGATATGCGACAATACAAACGCATGCAAATGTTTGTACATGCCGAACAGGTGATTGGCGACCCTACAAACCTGAAAGACAACGAACTTACCTGTTTTATTCGTTTAGGATCCGACATGGTAAACAACTACTACGAATATGAAGTTCCGCTGACACTTACTCCTCACGGAGTATATAGTTCGAGCAGCATCACCGACCGTGAAACAGTCTGGCATCCTGACAATTTGATTGACTTTGCATTTGAAGCACTTACCGACATTAAATTAAAAAGGAATAAAGCCAAAGGGATTTCTCAAAACGTTTCGAATTTAATCCCTTATACTGATTTTGATCCTAAAAATCCCAGAAACAGGATTACTGTAGTTGGAAATCCAACCATTGCCGAAGTAGAAAATATCATGATCGGTGTGCGCAACAGGAGTAATAATATTAAGTCGGGAGAAATTTGGGTCAATGAATTGCGTATGTCTGAATTCAATGAAGAAAGCGGTTGGGCTGCCATGGCTAATGTAGCACTCGGGCTATCGGACATCGGAAGTATTAATTTTGCGGGAAGAATGGAAACCGCAGGATATGGGAGTCTGGAAAGTAACGTCATGGAAAGAAGAAATGATGACCTTTACCAGATGAATTTCTCCACCTCGCTCGAATTAGGCCGTTTTCTGCCTAAAAAAGCGATGGTTCAGTTGCCGGCTTATTTCTCCTATTCCAACGAAACACTGAGTCCAAAATATGATCCGCTGGACCAGGACATTGAGCTCGAACGTTCCTTAAACAATCTTGATACCGAAGCTGAACGCGATTCACTGCTGATGATATCACAAACAGTTCAAAGCTCTAAAAACTTTACCATTTCATCAGCAAAGATCAATATTAAAAGTAAGAAACCCCAATTCTATGATCCGGCCAATGTTACTTTCTCCTATTCCTATTCTGAAACCAACCAACACAGCGCCGAAGTTGAACAAAATCTGATTAAGCAGGAAAGAGGATCTATCAACTATAGTCATTCATTCAGCAATACTCCTTTTGAGCCTTTCAAATCGGTAAAAGCATTTGATAAACCTGCATTTAAACTATTAAAAGAGCTGAATATCAACTACCTGCCTAGTTCTATCAGTTTCAACACGAATATGGACCGGCAGTATTCCCAGATTAAACTCCGCGATTTCAATACAGAAGCATCATCAGGAGGTGATGCTCTTGACGTCACTTTCAGTAAAGATTTTATGTGGAACCGGCAGTTCGACTTCAAATGGGATCTGACTAAATCATTACGATTCAGCATACAAACTGCCACCAATGCTAATATTGAGGAACCATATTATACCCCCGAATTTGGTAAGGAATATTACGAACAATGGCGCGATACGGTTTGGTCAAACATTCGTAAACTTGGAACACCCTATACCTACCAACAGGTTTTCAATGCTTCATGGAACGTACCTATCAATAAAATCCCGTTACTCGACTGGATTACTTCCCTGAATACTTCATACAATGGTAATTACAACTGGAATCGTACTGCCCGTCTGAAGGACATGCCTGATATAGGAAATATCGCTACCAGTATGCGGTCGTGGCAGGTCGACGGACAGCTGAATTTCGAAACTCTTTATAACAAGTTTCCATATCTGAAAGAAGTCAACACCAGATTTACCGGTGCCAGAAAGCTTCCTAATCCGAAGTTCCAACCCAAAACCTACAATGGTATTATCAAACTTGAAAAGGGGAAAACAATTCCGGTCAAACATATGCTGGGTAGTCAGGATTTCAACCTGAGCGCGACAGATAAAACCGGTAAGAAAATCAATCTTAACTATAAGGTGGTGGATGCAAGTAGCATAAATATTTCATCATTGCTAGATGCCGATAGCATTTCTCTCACGCTGATTACCCGCGATCCTAATGTCCGTACTGCAAGTCAGCAGGTTACTGATATTTCAACACGCATACTAATGTCGGTTCGAAGAGCTTCGCTGACTTACAGAGAGACGAACAGCCTTGTTTTGCCGGGCTTCCTCCCCAATGCAGCCATCTTTGGTCAGCAATCCTATGGCAATGGGGTATATGCTCCCGGGTTCGACTTTGCTTTTGGATTACACAATGACAAAACCATTGATAATGCCATCAGCAATGAATGGTTGTACATGAGTGATTCTATCATCAATCCTGCTACCACTGCCGTCACTTCCGATTTCGACTTTAAAGCTACGCTGGAACCAATACCCGGACTTAAAATCGACCTGAATGCGAAACGATATATCGCTTCCAATACAACTATTCAATACATGTTTGAAGGAATGCCGACAACCTTCAACGGCAGCTATAACATTACTCAGGTGGCATTACTTACTGCATTTAAACCAATAGCCAATGCTACTAACAATTATGCCTCAGAAACATTCAGCAACTTCATGGCTAACCGGCAATATTTTGCTGATAAACTGAATGCAAGATACACCGGCACAAAATATCCTTCAACAGGATTCATGAGTGAAAGCTCACTCGCCGGTACAACTTTTGATCCGGCCAACGGTGCTTTCACCAAAAACTCCGTTGAAGTACTCATCCCTGCATTTCTCTCGGCATATACAGGCAGAGATCCATCTAAAACTGAAACAACTCCTTTCCTTTCACTCCTGAATATTTTACCTAACTGGAGAATGAGCTACGACGGACTTTCGCGCCTACAATGGGTGAAAGATAATTTCAAATCGGTGAGCATTACCCATGCCTACACCTGCCGCTACAGTATTGGTTCCTACACCTCCTACTCCACCTGGGTAGCCATGGGTGACGACGACAGTGCATTGGGCTATATCCGTGATGTGCAATCGAATGCTCCAATACCTTCGTCGCCTTATGAGATTTCATCCGTTTCACTGACTGAGCAATTCAGTCCGCTCATTGGTATCAATGCCGCTTTGAAGAACAGCATGACTACCAAACTTGAGTACAAAAAACAACGCAGTCTGGCACTGAATCTTTCAAGTACACAATTGATTGATGCCATGACGGATGAGTTTGTTGTCGGTGTCGGCTATGTGGTAAAAGACTTTGACGTCATTCTGAAATTAAAAAACAATTCGCAATCGAGGATAAAAAACGATTTGAAAATCAATGCCGATTTGTCCTATAAAGACATCAAATCACTGCTCCGGAAAATTGATCAGGATTTGACACAGGCTTCCAGCGGAAACAAACTGTTGACCCTCAAAATCATGGCAGATTATGTATTTAGTTCGAAAGTGAATATTCAGGTATTCTACGACAGGCAGGTTAGTACACCATTGATTTCATCTACTTTCCCCGTTTCGTCGACCAATTTCGGAGTAAGCTTTAAGTTTATGCTGACGAGATAGTGGAGAGTGGAGAGTTGAAAGTTGAAAGTTGAAAGTTGAGAGTTAAGTGTTGAGTGATGAGTGATGAATATAATACACAATTACACAATTTCTCAACTGACATAATCTTTACTTCCTTTAAAAACCACCCTTTTCCTGTTAAGAAATTCAAAATACATATGAAAAGATATTCATACATTCATTTAAATTCATTAGATTTGCCAAAAATTTAATCATCATGGTAAAAAGATATCCTATACTACTACTTATTGCTCTGTTATCGAACCTGCTTACAGGACAGATATTTGAGCCGGTTAGCTGGTCACATGAATTAAAAATCACTGGAAAAAACAGTGGAGAAATCATCCATAAGGCCACAATTGAGGATAAATGGCATTTATACGGGATGGATATTCCCGAAAACGGTCCCCGGCCTACGAAAATCGTCTACGAGACATTCTCAAATGCACAAAAATCAGGAGATATCATTGCAAAATCAAAATTAATTCAGGTATACGACCCGAGTTTCGAAATGAATTTAACATGGTATGCAAAAGAAGCTGTTTTCGTTCAGAAAATTACATTTAAAGATGCAGCAAAGGTAAAAATTACCGGGTTTGTAGAATTTATGGCCTGTGATGATGAGCGTTGTTTGCCTCCGGCAAAGGACGAATTTACTTTGGGAAATACCGCTGCAAAAAGTGATCCTGAAAAAGAAACTGAAAAAGCAATGCCGAAAGTTGCAGAAATGAATATAGATGCAACACCGGCAACAAAAGATAGCCTTTCGAATTCAACTGCCAACAATGCTGATGTAGCAAGTACTGCTGAAGCAACGGATTACTGGCGACCGGTAATTGAAGAGTTAAGATCTTTCGGCAATCAGATGGGTAATTCCGGAGATATATCGCTTTGGTTGATATTTTTAGCCGGACTGGCAGGTGGATTTCTGGCTTTGTTCACTCCTTGTGTATGGCCCATCATTCCCATGACAGTAAGTTTTTTCTTAAAAAGATCTGAAAACAAATCACGGGGCAGAAGAGATGCCGTCTTATATGGTTTAGCCATCATTTTCATTTACGTTGTATTAGGCATCCTGATCACGGCTATCTTTGGAGCAAGTGCCCTCAACAGTATGTCGACCAATGCGGTTTTTAACCTGCTGTTTTTTGCATTACTGGTATTGTTTGCCGTTTCATTTTTCGGCGCATTTGAAATCACGCTCCCGGCGTCATGGTCGACAAAACTTGATGCAAAAGCTGACTCAACAGCAGGATTTCTCAGTATTTTATTCATGGCTTTCACACTTGTTCTGGTTTCCTTCTCGTGTACAGGACCAATCATCGGAACACTACTTGTTGAAGTTGCTTCTTCGGGAAGTCTGCTTGCCCCGGCAATAGGAATGTTAGGCTTTGCAGTAGCTTTAGCCATTCCTTTTACATTCTTTGCCTTTTTCCCATCATTATTAAAGTCGATGCCCCGTTCGGGTGGTTGGCTGAACAAAGTGAAAGTAGTATTGGCATTCCTGGAGCTGGCACTGGCTTTGAAGTTTTTATCAGTTGCTGATCTTGCCTACGGATGGAGAATACTCGACCGTGAAGTCTTTATCTCATTGTGGATAGTAATATTCGTATTACTCGGATTGTATTTACTGGGTAAACTGAAATTCGCACACGATAGTGAAAGCAAACACACATCTGTATTGGGAACGTTTTTAGCCATAATATCATTTTCCTTTGCCGTGTACATGATTCCCGGTTTATGGGGAGCACCTTTGAAATCCATCAGTGCCTTCACTCCTCCTCTAACAACACAGGATTTCAATTTATACGACGCAGAAGTTCATGCGCAGTTTACCGACTATGACCTGGGAATGAAATATGCAGCAGAACAGGGCAAACCTGTGGTGGTTGACTTTTCCGGTTACGGTTGCGTTAACTGCCGTAAAATGGAAGCATCCGTATGGACACATCCAAAAGTAAAAGGACTACTTGAAAACGAGTATGTACTGATTACCTTATTTGTAGATGATAAAACACCATTAAAGAATCCATATTCAGTAGAAGAAAACGGTAAAACACGTACAATAAAAACCATCGGAGATAAATGGAGTTATCTGCAAAGAGTAAAATTCGGTGCCAATGCACAACCTTTTTACGTTATGCTTAATAATCAGGGATTACCTCTCAACAGTCCATTTACCTTTGATGAAAATCCTGATAACTTCATCAAATGGCTCGAAACAAAATAACCCCGGTCGTCTGACAAAATTTCAGCATTATACTGCCAAAACAAGCTCAATATTGTTTTGGCAGTATTCTTGTGTAGCGACAGTCTGGCATACATCAATTGCCCCGTGTTTGAATATGGGTTGTAAATGAATATCAATTGCCCCCGGTTTTAACCGGGAAATCAGAAAAGAAAAAAACAAACAGAAATATGAAGAAAGCAAAAGTTGAAGAAACACCAGAACAGCAGGAAATAAATACAGGACAGCAAGAGGTGAAAAATGAGATAAGTACAGAGGATACAGCACAGCAAATTGCAGCCGACATGGAAATTCTGAGCCAGGAAGTTTCAGATTTAAAAGACAAAAATCTTCGACTGATGGCTGAGTTTGACAATTTCCGCAAAAGAAGTATCAAAGAACGCTCTGACTTAATTAAATTCGCAGGAGAGGACGTATTAAAAAAAATACTTCCTCTTATTGATGATTTCGAACGTGCCCTGCAGGCGATGGAAACTTCAGAAGATGTAAAAGCAGTAAAAGAGGGTATAGATTTGATTTATTCGAAGTTCATGTCATTTCTTACAGAAAATGGTGTAACCGTTATACCTACAGACCAGGAGCAGTTCAATACCGATTTGCATGAAGCAATTACCACCTTTCCCGCACCATCAGAGGAGATGAAAGGCAAAATCGTTGATTGCGTGTCGAAAGGTTATACCTTAAACGAAAAAGTAATCCGCTACGCGAAAGTTGTTGTGGGAGAATAAAAAAATCAATAAAACAATTGAAAAGTGTCCAAAAGAGATTTTTACGAAATATTAGGCGTTAGCAAAACAGCCTCAGCGGATGAAATAAAAAAAGCATACCGAAAAAAAGCCATCGAATACCATCCGGATAAAAATCCCGGAGATAAAGTTTCTGAGGAAAAATTTAAAGAAGCTGCCGAAGCATATGAGGTATTAAGCGATCCGCAAAAAAAACAACGTTACGACCAGTTCGGGCATGCCGGTTTAGGAGGCGCTGCAGGTAACGGAGGAGCTTATGGCGGAGGCATGAGTATGGACGACATTTTCTCTCATTTTGGAGACATCTTTGGAGGTCATTTTGGCTTCGGAGGTTTTGGAGGTGGAAGCAGCCGTGGAGGTACCAGAGTACGCAGAGGATCCGATTTGCGGGTAAAGGTTAAACTTACGCTTGCGGAAATTGCCACCGGTGTAGAAAAGAAAATTAAAGTTAAAAAATTTGTTCCCTGCCAACACTGTAATTCAACAGGAGCTGCCCATGGTTCTGAGTCAACCACATGTAGTACCTGTCACGGAAGCGGAAGGGTAACCCGAATTCAAAACACTATTCTCGGACAGATGCAAACGCAATCGGAATGTCCGACCTGTCACGGTGAGGGAAAAATAATTAAAGATAAATGTACCTACTGTAACGGTGAAGGTATCGTGCGCGAAGACGAAGTCATTAACATCAACATTCCTGCAGGAGTGATGGAAGGCATGCAACTTTCGATGAACGGCAAAGGAAATGCAGCCCGCCGTGGTGGTGTAAACGGAGATTTATTAATTCTTGTTGAAGAAGAACCTCATCCGGAATTAATCAGAGACGAGAATGACCTGATTTACAACTTACTGATTACAGTGCCTATGGCCACCCTGGGAGGATCGGTAGAAGTCCCGACAGTCGACGGAAAAGTTAAAGTAAGTATCAGCGCAGGAACACAACCCGGAAAAGTGCTGCGACTTCGCGGGAAAGGCTTACCCAGTGTGAACCGCTATGGCACCGGAGATTTACTTATCAATATAGGTGTGTATATTCCTGAGAACCTGAACAAGGAAGAAAAAGCGTTAATGGAAAAGCTTGAGAATTCAAACAATGTGAAGCCCAATGCTTCCGCTTCAAAAGATTTCTTCTCCAGATTCAGAAATATGTTTGAATAATTGAATCTCTGATTTCGGTTATTATGCAAATCATATAAATTATTGAAACAGCCTTTCTCAGGCTGTTTTTTTTATGTTTTGCATGGTAATGTTAAATCAAAAAGATTAACTTTGCCAAAAATAACTGATAAAACAACGTCTCTTGAAAAAGTTTCTACTCATCCTGCTGATATCTGTTTTTGTTTTGAATGTAACAGGACAAAACTTAGATCAAAACTACATTGCCTATATAGAAAGATTTCACACTATAGCCATCAAACAGCAAAAAATCCACCGGATTCCGGCAAGTATCATTCTGGCTCAGGGTTTATTGGAATCCAGTGCCGGAAGGAGCAGACTGACAATTGAAGCCAACAATCATTTTGGCATTAAATGTCATAACTGGGATGGAGATAAAATCTATCATGATGACGATGAAAAAAACGAATGTTTCAGAAAATACAGACATGCCGAAGAATCCTATGAAGATCATTCTCTGTTTCTGACCAGCCGCCCCAGATATCAATCGTTGTTTCAACTGAAAACAACCGATTATGCTGGCTGGGCTTACGGACTAAAAGCTGCCGGCTATGCAACCGATCCGGGATATGCACAAAAACTCATCAGCATCATTGAGAGATACAACCTCCATCAATATGATACTCATAAAGGGATATTCTGTTCAAAAGAGGAACATCAAAACAACAAGCAAGATCAACCTCCTCCACTCAATGTAAGAGAAGTATATAAATTAAATTATATAAAGATGATTGTTGCAACTGATGCCGATTCATATGCATCTATAGCAACAGAATTCAATATCCCTGAAAAAAAATTACGTAAATACAATGATGTGGGAGAAGATGCCATGATCAAAAAAGGCAATATCGTTTACCTCTCGATGAAAAAGAAAAGAGCTTCACGGGCAAATCCGGTACATGTTGTTCAGCCTGGTGAAACTTTGTACGGAATTTCTCAGACATATGGTATTCAACTGATCAGTCTGTACAAAATTAACAACTTAGCTTTTAATCAAGGAGCTCAGATAGGTCAGATCATTAAACTCCGTTGAGTCAATGCGTAAAAGAAATACAGAATTAATCAGCGATGTTATTCATCAGTTTCTTAAACAAAGGAAATTAGAGAAGCCTTTGTATGAGAAAAGGATCATCGATGCCTGGCCTGAGGTATTGGGGAAAAACATCGTTGCTTACACTTCTGAACTTAATGTAAAAAATAAAATACTTTATGTCAGCCTGACTTCATCGGTTTTGAGGCATGATTTATTTATTTCACGTGAAAATATAGTCAAATCTCTCAACAAACATGTGGGATACAATGTGATTGACGACATTGTGTTCAGATAGAAAATTTTCTAAAGTAATAACCATATGAAACAACTGCTTCTGTTTTTACTTCTATTGTTCACTGTACTATCATCAGCTCAAAACTATACTATCAGCGGACTCATAACCGATGAAACAAGTGGAGAAACCATGATCAACGCATCGGTTTACGAGTTTAACTCCAGAAAGGGCACTGTAACCAATTCCTACGGTTTTTATTCTCTTACCATTCCAAAAGGTCAAGCCAACCTGCAATTCTCCTATGTGGGTTTCCTGACTCAAAATAAGAAATTCAATCTGACAAAAGACACGGTTATCAATATCAGATTAAAAACTTCCCTTGAACTTCAGGAAGTAACGGTAATCGGTCATCAAAAAATATCGGGAGTGCAATCAACTCAGATGAGTGCTATAGAGGTTCCTATCAGTCAGATTAAATCTGTTCCGACACTTTTTGGAGAAGCAGATCTGATCAAGGCTTTGCAACTTCTTCCCGGTGTACAATCCGGATCTGAAGGTTCTACGGGTATGTATGTACGGGGTGGCGGGCCTGATGAAAATCTTTTTTTACTGGACGGCATTCCGGTTTATAATGTCAATCACATGGCCGGATTCTTTTCTGTTTTCAATCCTGATGCCATTAAAACAGTCACACTTTACAAAGGAAGTTTTCCGGCAAGGTTCGGAGGTCGCCTTTCTTCTGTCATTGATGTCAGAATGAATGACGGTAACGACCAAAAAATTCACGGGAACATCAGTATCGGACTTATATCCTCAAAAATCAATCTTGAAGGGCCTATCATCAAAGGAAAAACGACCTTTAATATATCTGCACGCAGAACCTATTCCGATTTATTATTGCAACCAATCTTATATCTGGGCATGCAACAGGACATGGAGGGAGAAGACGGCAAACTATCTGCCGGCTATTATTTTTATGATTTGAATGTCAAGCTCAGCCATAAAATATCAGATAATGACCGTTTATATGCCAGTTTATATACGGGAGATGATATCATATACACCAATTTCAGAAACAGTTATTCCAGTTATACCGATGAAACAAAAAAAATCAGTTACACAAACACTTCCAGAATGAAACTGAACTGGAACTGGGGAAATATAGTTTCTTCGCTGCGATGGAACCACATCGTGAATAACCAGCTCTTTATGAACGCAACAGCGGCATACACACGTTACCGTTTCGATATGGGCGTAGGAACCTCCGACAAAAACACCACAACTTTCACAGACTCCGTTTCACGCCAGTCATCAGACATAAACATAGGTTACAAGTCTGGCATAGAAGATTTTACAGCCAAAATTGATTATGACTACGCCCCTCACCCCGATCATGATGTAAAATTCGGTGCCAATTATACATATCATACTTTTCGTCCGGGTGTTTCAGTTGCTCAGATGAATGAAAAAGACAATGAGCACATAAATGAGTTTGATACAGTTATCGGAGATAAAGATGTTTTTTCTCATGAAAGCATGATATACGCAGAAGACAATATCTCCATAGGTTATGCCCTGAAACTAAATCTGGGATTACATTATTCAATATTCAACGTACAAAAGGAAACCTATCACGCACTTCAACCGCGTATAAGTATGCGTATGCTGGCTAACGATGATTTGTCATTCAAAGCAGGTTACGCTGCAATGACCCAATACGTGCATCTTTTATCAAATTCTTATGTCAGCTTACCTACTGATCTGTGGGTACCGGTAACAAAAAGGATAGAACCCATGCGCTCTCATCAATATTCAGCAGGAGTTTTCTACAACTATAAAGATGTGATTGATTTCTCTGTTGAAGGGTATTACAAAAGCATGCATAACCTGATTGAATACAAGGACGGAGCAACCTTTCTCGGTTCAAGTACAGGATGGGAGGATAAAGTAGTTATGGGCGACGGATGGTCGTATGGTATTGAATTCTTAGCACAAAAAACCGTTGGTAAAACTACAGGGTGGATCGGATATACCTGGTCGAAATCAGAAAGATTGTTTAACCGCCCCGGACAAGAATTAAACTACGGCCGGATTTTCCCCGCAAAATATGACCGCCGGCATGATTTCAGTATCGTAGTTTCGCACAAGTTCAGCGAAAAAATCGATTTGGCAGCAACATGGGTATACAGCACCGGAAATACCGGAACTCTGGCCATGCAGCAATATGCCGCCGGAATAATTCCTGAAGAAAATATTTCGGGGGATTATGGAGTGGTATCTCAATATACCTCCAGCGAACTGGATCATATCAGCAGTCGAAATAATTATCGCTTTAATCCGTATCACCGGCTTGACCTGGGAGTGAATTTTCACAAAAAGAAAAAATACGGTACACGTACATGGAATATCAGTGTTTATAATGCCTACAGTAATAATAATCCTTTTCTGGTTTATCCGAAAGAAACCGGAACATGGAATCCTGTAACCGGGACAAATATCACAAAAAAGTCGTTTGTGCAAATATCGGTATTTCCTATCATTCCATCGGTCAGCTATAGCTATAAGTGGTAATCTTAAAGTTGAGAATTGAAAGTTGAGAATTAAAAAATATAATTATGAAAACAAAGATAAAAACAATATTTTTCACACTGAGTTTACTTTTATTTGTTTCGTGTGAAAAAGAAATTGAATTCAATGGCGAGATATCAGAACCAATGATTGTTTTGAACAGCTATATCTCACCTGACTCAACCATTTATGCACATTTAACCAAAAGCAAATTCTTTTTAAGCAATATGCAGGGTTTTGATTTTGTGAACAATGCAGAAGTATCGGTATATGTTAACCGGACATTCCGGGAAAAACTAAATTTCACCAAAGACGGGATGTACAGAGGAAGCTTTAAGCCAATTGCCGGCGATACAGTCAGGCTCCTTGTGAAAGTTAACGGAAATGATGATGTGGAAAGCACTGCAATAGTACAACCTCGTTCCAACATTCTTGCAACTGATGTCAAAATGGTCGAAAAATACAGGGACGAATATACAATTGACGGTGAAGTTTCAGCATATTATCTTTCGGGAAATTGCGAGTTTAATGTCAAAATAAGGGACAATGCCAACGAGCAAAATTACTACAGATTGGTTGCAAAGAAACGAAATCAAAGTGTTTACAATAACGATACAATTACCTATGAATACTTTATAAGCTGTTCTCTGGAGGGATTCGACAGTCAAAGTGGTGACCTGATCGGATTGTTTGATGATGGAGAAAACCGAAATACACAACATTTAATCACCGACGAAATGTTCAATGGAAAAGAGTTCGTTCTGAAATTTGCAACTGACTATGCTTACCTGGAGGTAGTACCCGGTTATGAAGAGTATTACAACTACAAAAATTCCGGGGCTACCGAATCAGTAATCATCAATCTTCAGGCAATTACCAAAGATATGTACCTGTATCTGAAATCGAAGGAAAGTGCAGAAGGAATTCTTGCAGGGTTCTTTACCGAACCGGTACAAATTTACAACAACATCACAAACGGTATTGGTATTTTTGGCGCTTATACCAACAATGAATTTACATATAAAATGTACTAAAACTATTTCTTTTTATTCCACAAATCAGTACGGTATTTATTGTCTGCCATCAGATTAACTTGTTCTTCAGCAAGAGCATCCAACTGATATAATTCATTTAGTTCCAATAATGGCTTTATTTGGTTAATTAATTGTATAAAAAAATCGGCACTTTCGTATACCGGTAGTTGATATTCTTTAAGATAGTCAATGATGTTCTTTACCGGACTGGGAACAGAAGCAATTCCTTTAGTTTTCGGTTCACTTTTCACAGGGTTTAATGCGCCAGCCAGTTGATCAAGATTGGTATTGTACAATAAAGTGCCATGATGCATCTCTCTTTTGGCAGCAATATGCGAAGCTGTTCCGGATATTTTATATCCATCAGGTAACCAAAGATCTTTTCTTTTTCCTACAACAGGTTGAAATCCGAAATAAGTCAAAGCAATCACCACTGGTTTAAGAAACTCAGCACTCAGGCTTGTTCCAGCTCCGGATTGATTTGTAATAAAACAATAATTCAGATTACCCTCATCGTGATATACTGCTCCCCCACCCGACATCCGTCGTAATACCGGGATATTGTGTTGCATGCAAAAATCAACATTTACTTCATTTTCCCACACCTGATTGCACCCGATAATCACACTGGGTGAATTGACATAAAAGAGCGCAAACTCCTCCTTTTCATTATAAAAAAGATATTCCTCCATTGCCAGATGAAAGGCCGGATCGTGTGTTTCTGAAAGTATTAATTTCATAATACCTATTTTAATTGATCTGCGTAAATCAGTTGATGTTCAGGTAAAAGACCCGGATGTAAGATTGAAATAACATCCATCAACAGCAAATCAGGCCGCGCGACAGCACTTTCCCAAAAATCATTGGCGCCTGAGCTCAGCATTCTCTTGTTGAAATTAAATACCTTTTTGTTTTTTACCGGTTGAAATAAAGCATGCTTTCTGTCGGCCTTAACCAATTCGGCTATAGAGTTAAAATTACAATTTAACCAAATATCGGTAGTTGAAAACACTTTCAACACAGCTTCAACATTCAAAGGCAAACTACCTTTAGTAGTATCGTTGGCATAGAAGTAGTCGCCCCCGGCATCGGCAAACAATTGCGCCATAAAACTGCCGCCACCGGGCATGTACCAGGTTCCTCTGAAGTTAGATCCGGACATAACACCTGGATGATGGCTCTCCGATTGAGCGATAGATTTTACCGACTGATAATTTTCTTTCACAACCCTGAAAATACTGTCGGCTTGGGCTTCTTTATCAAAAAATACTGCAACATACTTTATCCATTCCGCCCTTGCCAACAAAGAACTTTCCATCCACTCATTATTATAAACTACAGGTGTACCTGCCTGAATTACACGTTTTGCATAGGGGTCGTCCTGTTTATATCCGCTCATCATTAACACATCAGGTTGTAACTTCAGCGTCTTCTCCACATTGATATTAAATGCATCACCTAAATTTTCAATATTACCTGCAAGATACTGTTCACGAATAAAAGAGTTGTATATCAAATCCGGAGAGCATACACCTTTTACCTTATCAAGTTCATTCAACAAATTCAAAAACTCAAAGTGCGTGGAAGAAGTTACTGCTGTAGTTTTTACCGGAATAATAATTTTCACACCATCAGACGGAGTCTTTACCGTATCACTACCAACAAGGTAATACCTTGAAAAAACCGTAGTCATATCCCAGGGATTTTTCACCACAACCTCCTTAAATTCACCATAATACCTGATATAAAATCCGGATGCAAATTCCGGAACAAGTGAATCCCCCGGAGTTAATGCCTGATTTGCAACCGGTTGATGATAACAGGAAGTTAAACTAAAGAGAAGTGTAAGGAATATTAATGAAAATAGATTTCGCACCATCTGAATAAAGAATTTTCCGTTGATGGTGCAAATATAAGCAGAATTTAGCTGGTTCTCAACTTTCAACTCTCAACTCTCAACTCCCAACTATTTTTTTACAGATTGAGTATCATTCTTTACGAATAGCCACAAAATACCTGATATCGCAAGCGTTAGTGCAGCAATAACGAAAACAACCGATTTATTTTCTGCAGCATTGATGATTTCTCCCATTTTAAAACTGGCAACTAACTGAGGGAGAACAACGGACAAATTAAAAATACCCATATATAAGCCCATTTTTGTCTGATCCACTTTTTCGCTCATGATGGCAAATGGTAACGAAACCACGGAAGCCCAACCTATACCAACAATAGCAATCATCATATAATATACTATGACAGAACTTCCAAAGAACAGAACACCGGCATATCCCAACGCCATGATAAAAATACAGATAAGATGGGTTTTAACCATCCCGATTTTTTTCGAGAAACCATTCAACACCAGTACAGGCAAAACAGCACTCACCAAACTCAGAATGAAGAAAGCAATTGAATTGATTTTTCCTGCCTCTTCACCTAATTTTAATACATTGGTCAGATAAAAATAGGCATAAATAAACATGGTTTGTACACCAACCCAGGTAAATGCATGTGCCAGTAACACCTTTTGGAATTCATTACTTTTGGGTGCTGACTTTGTTAAATTCAACAAGACTGAAATACCACTCACTACGAGCAAAATTAAAGATATAAATTCCACAATGCCCAGTTGATAACCTAATATTGAAACAACGGTTGTAACCTGCAAACCAAAAAGTTTGGAGAAAATCACATAAAATCCATATAACAGAAAACCGGATAATGGAAATAATGCTTCAACAATATCTTTAAAAGATGTCTTTGACTGAGCAACGGCCTTTTCTCCCTGTTCATTTTTTAGTTCGCGGGGTTCTTTTATAAGTAATGCCGGAATGATGGATGCCAGCAACGCAACTCCCACACCGAAATAAATCAGAAAGATATTTCCGAGTGTACCGCCAATCAGATAAGCCAATACCCCGAAAGTACCCGAAACTGTTTGCATCCAGGTATAACCTTTGCTTCGTTCATTATAAGAAGTACAATCAGCCACCAGAGAACGTGTCGGATTAAAACTTACATTGATAGACAAATCGAAAGTCAGTGCAACAATTACGGCTATCGAAAGCAATCCGGCCTGAGGATCATTACCACCTACAAAAATCTTTTGTATGATTTCCAGATTAGGCAAAGCCAGCATCATGATGGCAGCAAGTATTCCTCCGATGATAATCCAGGGGCGACGGCGTCCACCCATAAACCACATTTTATCAGACAAAGCACCGACTATGGGTTGTGCTATGATACCTGCAATTGGACCGGCTGCCCAAACAATCCCTATCTCATGAATGTCCAAACCATACTTCGTGGATAGAATCCAGCTTAAAGCAGAAATCTGCACTGAAAGTGCAAATCCCATGGCGGTGGCAGGCAAACTCAGTAATGCAAAAAATGCATTGCTCATTTTTTTCTGAATGTTCAACATGACATTTTTTTAGTGATAAGTGTTAAGTGATGAGTGATAAACATCAATAACCCAGGTTTTAACCGGGGGAATATAATTGTATTTTTTTCAATTGCCCCGGTTTAATATCGGGGGTTTCAAAATAACAGAATACAATGATAAATATATTTTGCAATAATAATTGAATATCAAAAAATTTAATCATATTATACCCCCGCAAACGTTTGAAATAATTTAAACGAAAACCTCCGGTTAAAACCGGAGGCTATTGATATTTAAATTTCCGCTATTAGTTATTACTTATTCGCTATTAGCTCATTTAACGCTTTTATTAATCCCACCAATATAACCAAGCAGTTCATCCCGCCCAAGTCCTTTTTCAGAAGAGCTAACAAACAGTGGTGGTAATTCTTCCCATGTTTCAAAAAGTTTTTCCTGATATCTTTTTAAGCTGTCGTTTAATTGTGATTTCGATAATTTATCGGATTTTGTAAAAACAATGCAAAACGGAATACCGCTTTCACCCAACCATTCCATAAATTCCACATCGATCTGTTGTGGTTCGTGGCGACTGTCAATCAGCACAAACAGGCAGGTCAGTTCTTCTCTGAGCAGGATATAATCTTCTATTAGTTTCCTGAGTTTTTCGCGGGTGGATTTTCCGGCTGTAGCATAACCATAACCCGGTAAATCAACCAGGTACCAGTCATTATTAATAATAAAATGATTGATTAACAGCGTTTTTCCCGGCTTTGAGGATGTCATGGCAAGTCCTTTCCGGTTCGTCAGCATATTGATCAATGATGATTTACCGACGTTTGATCTGCCGATAAACGCGTATTCAGGGAGTCCGTTAGTCGGACATTTTTTTACATCGGTATTGCTGATAACAAACTCAGCTGATTTTATTTCCATATTTTGAAGTTATATTTAATCCTGTAAATGTTAAACCTCCATTCAATAATAAAAGTTCATATCCGAAAGCATAATTGAAATAATGTCGTGTCAGACTATCGATGCCATAACACAGCAAAGGAGAAAGTACCGCAATAAAAGGCACCGAGCGGTCGACGGGCTGCAATTTTGTAAATAACCCGAAACTGTACATTCCGAGTAAAGGACCGTATGTATAGGATACAATGATGTAAATGGTATCGATAACACTCTTATTATTCAATTGCTCAAATATCATAATTATGAATATAAACAACACGGCAATTCCTGCGTGAATAAGCATTCTTATCCTTTTTGCACTCAGTTTTTTACTTTTTGCATAACTATCATCTTTCATCCCCAAAATGTCAACTGCGAACGAAGTTGTCAGTGCTGTTAATGCTGAATCTGCAGTTGAAAATGCCGCCGCGATAATTCCCAGAATAAAAAACAGCAGAATTGTACTGCTAAAAAAATTGACGGCTACAAATGGTAAAATTTCATCCCCTTTTTGTGGCAACACAATACCATTCTCCGCAGCAAACATGAGTATCAAAAACCCCAGCAGCAGAAAAAGAAAGTTTACAGGAATAAAAGCAAATCCATACCACTTCATATTCCTTTTTGCTTCAGGTAAGGTTTTACACGATAAATTTTTCTGCATCATATCCTGATCCAAACCGGTCATAACGATAACAATGAAAATGCCGCTGAAGAACTGTTTAAAGAAATTTTGCTTACTCACCCAGTCATCAAACACAAAAACGCGCGAAAGATCACTGTTTAATAGCAATTGTGACAAATCACCTGCATTGGTTTTTGTTTTGTACATCAATTCAATCACCATCATAATAAGTGCAACCAGCATGACGATTGTTTGCAAAGTATCCGTCCACACAATACTTTTAATGCCACTTCTGAAGGTATAAATCCAGATTAGTACCAGAATAAAAGTCACTGTCAGATAAAAGGGTATTTGCCATTGATCGAAAACCAGTTTCTGAAGGATGAGTGCAACCACATAAAGACGTGCAGCACTACCAATAGTTTTGGAAATCATAAAAAAGGAAGCTCCCGTTTTATAACTATATTTTCCAAATCGTCCTCCGAGATAAGTATAAATACTTGTCAGATTAAGTTTGTAATACAAAGGTAACAGCACATGAGCAATCACCAGATAGCCGAAGAAAAAACCGGTGACAGTTTGCAGGTAAGTAAATTGTATATTTCCGACCATACCGGGAACAGATATAAAACTGACACCGGAAATGGATGCTCCTATCATACCTATAGAAACAATCCACCAGGGGGATTTTCTGTTTCCAGTAAAAAAAGCTTTATTATCGGTAGATTTTCTTCCCGTCAGGAAAGAGATCGCCAGCAATAAAGCAAAATAAGCTATGATAATCAGCAAAATACCAAAACTACTCATCAAAAGGGATTTAAATAAGCCCCAAAATTAGTGAAAAATAAGCAACTTTGATTCTTTCGTTGATTCTCAACCGACTAATTCTATGCAATTCGTAAATTCAGCATTTTCACCTGCTGATATTTTCAATCTTGATTGTTCGCTGAAATCATCTTCCTCTTATAATACCTAATAAAATTGCGACAATCGCGATAACCAACAGTATATGAATAAGATAACCAACGCTAAACGCAAAGAAACCTGTTGCCCATGCAATGATAAGAATTATAGCTATCAGATACAAAATATTTCTCATTTTATTTATTTTCAAAGGATTGATATTAAAACAACAAGCTCAATTAATTTTTATTTTTAACAGTATAACTAAATAAGAATGAAATGAACGATAATACAGCAACTACATGGACATATATACTCTCGTTAAATATCAAAAAAAGCATTACCCAAAGCAGTGCCAAAAGAATAGCAATTAAGAATGAGATTTTTGATAACATTGTAAAATTATTATTTGTATTTCTCAACTGTCAGACGGGCCATCAGGTAACTTATCGTTGACTCGGCTCCCTGATTCAGGTTAACATTATTTTTTTCCAAACCATCGTAACATCCACCGGTACATGGATTATATATAATCTGATTCAGGCGGTTTTCACCCAAAAACCAGTTGAATGCTATCTTTAATTTATCCAGATAAGCTTCCTCATTTAGTTCCTGATAAAATTCATTCAAAGTCATAATAGTGTACGCCACATCTATAGGTTGTTCACCGAATTCTCCGGCTTCCCCACCCCTTTTATACCTGCTTTTATTTGAAATTACCTGAATGCCCTGATCATTGAAAATAACCGACAGCAAGAAATCAAAAGACTCACATGCAATTGCTTTATAGCGATCATTACCTGTCACTATTGAAGCGCAAAGCATGGCTTCGGGCAATATACTATTGGCGTAGGTAAGATAGCCTTCAAACCATTCCCATTCTTTGGTTGCTTCATGCTCATACATTTGCATTATTCTGTTAGCCAGACGTTTTATCAGCAAAATATTTTCAATTGAACTGAATTCCTTATTATAGAAATACAATCCTTTAATAATAAATGCGAGCGCCCGTGTCGAATATATTGTCTCAATATGAGGCAAACTCTTATGCATTAATAATATAGCTGTGGCAATCATTTCTTCCGGCAGGATTGATTTTTTAGAAATCAAAAATCCTAATGCCCAGATAGCTCTTCCGTTAGCATCATCGAGATTAACCGTATTATTTTGTTCGGTAAAATTTTCAAGAATGTCGATATAGTTCAAAAAACTTCCCGAAGGTTGTAAGCAGTATTTTATGAAATTCAGGTATATCTGAATTACTGAAAGATCACTTTTATCGGCAGTCAGCTCATAATGCATACACATGGCTACCAAAGCCCTGGCATTGTCATCCAGCGTGTAGCCTGACTTAGGATCGGGTTGATTGATTTTTGCGAATTGAATCAACCCAAAGTAAGTAGTCATTTTCTCTAAATGCTCTGTTTTAATTTCAGGGAGGATATAGGACAAGGTATTACCTGCTCCGATTTGTGCTGTAATTAATTTTGCATGAGCAACTGCAGAATTCTCCCAGGCAGTAAAAACAATCTTCTGTAAAGTATTTGTACTGATATTCTTACGCAAGGATTCATCATTCAATAATAGCACAACACTTTCAGCCAGTTGTTCCGAATCCTGAAAATCGAAAATGATGCCGGTATCATGGGTCAAAACTTCCTTAGCATGTGGTATCGGTGTTGAAATAATGGGACAACCGCAACTCATGGCATACACAAAGGTACCGCTCACAGCCTGATTCGGGTCGTTGGTGGTAAAAAGATAAATATCAGTAAGTTGTAGGTACTCAAGCAATTCCGGCAAAGCCAGATATTTATTAATAAACCGGACATTATTTTCAATTCCCAATTCGGCAACTGTTGTCTGAAGCATATCCCGATAGCTTTCACCTTCATTTTTAACTACTTCAGGATGGGTTTTTCCTATGACCAGAAACATCACATCCGGAATCACTTTAACAATGGCTGGTAATGCTTTTAATGTTGTTTCAATACTCTTTCCCGAGCTGAGTAAACCAAAGGTTGTCAACACTTTCTTACCTGTCAGTCCGTATTTGTTTTTCAGAAATTTCTTGCTTAGATGGGGTACTAAGTGGGTGCCGTGGGCAATAACGGTCATCTTATCTTCAGGTACCGCATAATCTCCTGTCAAAAGATTTTTTGCATTTTTTGTCATCACCACCAAAGCATCACACACATTGGCAATATCCTGTACTTTCTTTTTAAATAGTTCGTCAGGATTGGGTAACACCGTATGAAAAACGACAACAACAGGTTTCTTTATTTCATGGAGTAAGTTCAGAAAGGCTGTTTCATTTTTTTTTAAAAAACCAAACTCATGCTGTATCAGAACGAGATCAATATGTTCATCGTTGTTTATATTTATAGCTGTTTCGGTAAATGAATGAGCATCTGAGGTGTCGAGAACTGATGTTACTTCGGCACTATAGCTATAACCAGCCTTCCCGGATTCCATAGCACAAACCTTAATGGCAAAGGAGTTCCCGAATTTATTGTTCAATGAACTAATTAAATCCTGCGAGTAAGTTGCAATACCGCATTCCCGTGGAGGATAAGAGGTAATGAATAATATCTCCGGTATATTTTGTTGATCGTTTTTCATCGGGTGATTTTCTTATTTCATAATAATTTCATCTTTGAGGATATTCTTCATGAGTTCTTCAACTAATGCTGATAGTTTAACCGAAGCACATCCAATGCGTTCATCGGCAGCTCCGTAATAAATGAACAAGGTATCGCCAAACAAGGCCGTTCCGGTTGGAAAAACTACATTATTCACTTCTCCGCGCCGTTCCCACAAATACTCCGGAGAAAATAACGCGTAAGGAAGACGGGCTAATACTTTTGACGGATCTTTTAAATCCAGCAATGCTGCGCAGGCGGAATAAATTAATCCCTTTTCGGTGGATTCAACACCATGGTAAATCAGCAACCAACCTTCTTTCGTTTCAATAGGCGGACAGCCGGCGCCAATATAATCAGACTCATGTTGATACAAAGGATCCATCACAATATGTTCATGAAAGTCGGGAAAATAGATTTTCCAGAATTCCTTTGTCAGTTCATCAAGACTTTCCACCTTCACAATTTGAATACCCGGCCGGATGCGATGTAGGAAAACTAATTTACCATCAATTCGCCGGGGAAAGAAAACAACATTTTTATCCCACAATAATATCTTTTTATCCGGATCGGCCTCTTGATAGTAAAACTTGTGATTACGGTAATAATTCTCATTTACCTTTCCTGTTGATTCAGCTAAAAATACAAACTTTGAATACGTAATTGGTGGAACGAGAACTCCGTGTTTCTTAAATTTCTTCAGGTCCTTCGAACTTGCCAAAGCCCCACGGGCATTGATACCATCGTAACCGGTATAGGTCATGTAGAATACATCATCAATTTTCACGATGCGTGCATCTTCAACTCCCTGCGATTCATAATCGAATTCGGGTATCATGAAAGGTTCGTTCCAACGCTCGGCAAGGTGCAGCGGACCATCTAAACGGGCATACCCAATAGTGGAGTAATTACCCTCACTTACAGCCCGATAGAAAATATGCACACTGTCACCATCTTTAAAAATGGCCGGATTCAAAACACCGGCATTTTCAAATGCCAGATTTCTTTTTTCCAGGATAATACCTTCCTTTTTTACTTTTATCATAATTAAACTAACAGATGATTGTTGTTACGTACTCTGAATGAGATATTACCGCGTTTATGCAGATTTTTTATCCTGTGGGCTTTCTTTCAATTTAAGCTGTTGAAGGAAATTGGTCACTGAGCTTTCAAAATCCTCTATTTCATCATTGAAATGGTGTTT
>JAYFPP010000145.1:0-18844 GCA_034927635.1 Paludibacter sp. | reverse complement strand
GGGCGTTATAACCCAATCCTGATTTGTCAATGCTCACCCCCTTGTGATAACTATTGTTTCGCTCCCGAAAAATAATCCCTTTTCTTTTTTTCCTTAACACCCCTTTTTTTGACGAAAGGGCTGCAAAGTTAAACACTTTTTATTAATCTCACAAATTTTTGAAAAATTCTTTTAAGTTCGCTACCTGCACCCAGGCTTCTCTCTCAAAGCGGGTGCAAAAGTAGCGACTATTTTTTTATCCTGCAAATGTTTTATAAAGTTTTTTCTGCTATAAAACATATTTTTTTATATACTGCTGAAAATGTGCAGTTTCAAAAAAAATATTTTATACAAAATCCTGCCAGTTTGTATTCTGCATGTTGCCTGTTTTCTCGAAAGTGATGTGCATTCCGAAACAAGCACGCAGGGTTTGAGGTGTATGTGAAGGGCCTGATAAAGCCAGATAATCCTTCAACATTTGTCGATAGGAAGGATCTACGCAGTTATCAATAATACATGCAGCCCGGTCGACAGGGCATTTTCCACGCAAATCAGCCACTCCATGCTCGGTAATAATTACATTCACTGAATGCTCATTCTGATCAACATGTGACACCATCGGTACAATGGAAGATATTTTTCCTCCTTTTGCGGTAGACGGGGTAGTGAATATTGAGATATAGGCACTGCGTGTGAAATCGGCTGATCCGCCAATACCATTCATCATTTTTGCTCCCATTACGTGGGTACTGTTTACGTTACCGAAAATATCGGCTTCCAAAGCTGTATTGATCGTAATTAAACCTAAACGGCGTGCTAATTCAGGGCTGTTCGACATTTCCTGAGGACGCAATACGAGTTTGTCGCGGAAAAACTCGAGATTCTGATAAACAGTTTGCAAAACAGGTGTGGTTATCGTCAAAGAACAACCACTGGCAAAAGTAACTTTTCCTTTGCGGATCAATTCAATTACCGAGTCCTGAATCACTTCAGTATACATTTGAAAACTGGGAATCTCGGGATTAGTACCCAAAGAAGCCATCACTGCATTGGCGATATTACCCACACCGGATTGAATAGGTAGGAATTCTTTCGGAATGCGCCCCTCTCTTAATTCGCCAGCCAAAAAATTTGCAACGTTTTGACCAATTTTGTCAGTCACCTCATCTGTAGGTGCAAAACCACCCACTTCATCATCTAAATAAGTTTCCACCACACAAAGAATCTTTTCCGGATCGACTTTCAGTGTCGGCACTCCCATTCTATCAGAAGGAGTCATCAATGTCAGCGGTAAACGATGTGGTGGATCCAACGGTTCAAAAATATCATGAAATCCACGTAATTCTTTTGGATGTTTTTTGTTAAGCTCAATAATAATGTGATCGGCCAGTCTGGCAATGGTGGGAGAAATCCCAACTGCTGAAGTCAATACAATTTCACCATCATCAGTAATCTCACATGCCTCGATAACAGCTATACGTGGCTTTGGCATAAACCCAAAACGCAGATTTGGTGCCAATGATGAAAGGTGCATATCAAAATACGGGGCGTGATCTTTATTCAGCGCATCCCTCAAATCGCGGTTTGACTGATAGGGAGTTCTGAACAACACTGCATTAGCTCTGGCTAATGCACCATCTAAAGAGTCTCCGGTAGAAGCACCGGTGTAAATCCCTATTTTGAACTCTTTTCCTTCTGCATGAAAAGCCTCGGCCCTGCGGGCAATAGCGGATGGGACAGCTTTTGGCGAACCTGCTGGAGTAAAACCACTAAATCCAACCGGATCACCATTGTTAACAAATGCTGCTGCTTCATCTGCAGTTACAAATTTATACCTTGACATAATATTATTGAGTGATAAGTGTTAAGTGATAAGTGATAAATTGCTGCATTACAACATTTTATACTTATCATTTATATCGTTTTAAATTATGGCGCAAAAGTACCAAATAATTTTTGAAAAACCTTGAAAACCCGGGATTAATTACTGAAAAAATTCTTTAATGCGGTTTTTAACAAAAAAAAGAGGTTCACCAATATGATGAACCCCTGAATTTTCATTTAATAAAGCTATTCTGAAATGTTTATCTGATCACTATTTTGCAAATATCGTTTCCAACTTTTACAACATAGACTCCCGGTTCAAGATCCACAGACACCTGCTGATCAGGATGAACCATATCAATAATTTTCAGACCGCTTACATTAAATAGCTGGAATGATGTATTTTCGGGTAAATCACTAAGCAACAATCTTCTGCCTGAAACAGCAATTTTCAACGACTCAATAAGGTTTTCATTTGTTCCGGTATTGACATTATAAAATTCTTTCCATTGGTCTTTGATTTTATATTTATCAACACTTATTGCAGGGATAGTCAGACTGGCATCTCTGGGAACTCCGGCCAAAGCATTAACTTCCAAAGCCGGCGGTTCTACTGCGGCAACTCTTAGCTGTTCTACATTTGAGCATCCCCAGAACGCATTTTTACCTATATTCAACAAAGTGGAAGGCATTTCGATGGAAGATAAACCGCTACAGCCCCAGAATGCACTGTATCCGATATCGGAAGTACCTTCCGGGATAATAAGTTCAGTTAATTCATTACATCCCCAAAAAGCATTGTATCCTATTTTTGTCAATGTAGAAGGTAGTTGAACTGCATTAAGCATACCGCAACTTTTGAAAGCATTGTCTCCTATCTCAGTAATGCCATCTTTTATCACCACTTTCTTCAGGAAAGCAAGATTATAACATATCTCATTCGGAAGTTTACCATGCGTGTCATTGAAAGTAATTTCCTGAAGTGCGCTTTTATATACATTGACTATTCCGGGAACATTCATTTCTTCTTCCATAAATGAATACAATTTTTCAAAAAACGCTGATTTAAGCGTCACGCTTCTCAAACCCAGCGCTTCAACAGCTCCGTATGCAAAATTCTCCACTGAAGGATAAATCACCAGATATTTCAGGAATCCTTCATAGTCAGTGATGGCACCTTCCTCAATTGTGACCAGCGTATTCGGCAACACAAGCACAAAAAGACTGGTTTCATCAAAAGTCTCACTCATCAGAGTGTTCTCTTCAATCTGAGCAGTTTCCAGATCAAGTACTCTAAGGGAATCCCGATAAAATTCGTTTAATGTGGCAAGCTCACTATTCGTTACCGGACCAGTAATTTTTATCCTTTTAACATCCCCGAAATCAATCATTCCCAGATCACCATATGCCTGTGTAACTACATGAACTGAATCCCCTGATAAAGGTGGATCATATTTGTATACCGTTTTCCCTTCATACAGCCACTCTTCATCATCCAACAAGCCATCTCCATTCAGGTCTTTTCCTGTATAAGCGCTTACCACCGATATAAGGGTATCGGCTATATATTCAACTTCCCATTTATACCTTTCTTTGCCCAACGGGAGTGTATTGTCAACATAATTATATACCTGTTTTACAATTTTCCCTTTTGCATTATAATCCATATCATATCTGTATACTAAGCTATCTCCCTCATAATACTGGTAGGATGTTCTGTTTCTCTGATTATCGTATCCATATACAGTTTTGTACATCAATATTCCATTCTGATATTCACTATGCTCAGTCAAATCCCCTGATTCATTATAGATTCTTTGTGAGTTCGAGCAATCGTACCAATTGTTTTGATCGTAAGTATTACATTCGGTATACGACAATTCAAAATTACCGGAAGCATCATAAACAGTCAATCTTTTGCTTGAATTTGGCACCCAATTGCATAATCCGGAGTCCCACTTATAGGCATAGTAACACTCTTCATTCCCTGTAACCGGATGATACTTGGTAATTATTTTTGCTGTTGGATATTGTGTTTCTCCGGCACATAAATTTGGAAGTGCGTATCCATTAAACTGATAGTAAAATGCCGTTCTTGAGTTAGTTTGTGTTCTTACGCTATCAGGAGTGGAATAGTCATAAATACGATAATCATAGTGTTCCCACTGGTTATTTATCCATGCATAACTCAACACCTGCGTCCATTTATGATTCACATTGTATTCGTACTCGGTTTTGATATAATCGGTTAATACTTCATTAATTCTTCTTTTACGCAAAGAACTCAAATACGAATTTCCCTGAGGATAAGGAACCCGGGTGGTTTCGTCCATCAGGACATATTCGTTTCCAATCAGGTCATATCTGGCATTGCGTACTTCGTACCAATAATTTTCATTAAAGATTTGATATGAATACTGATACTTATATGCTAAATCTTTTATCCATGATCTTGACATCTGATCCCATGACCAGTAGAATTGTTCTTCTTGTACATTTGACCCTTCAACGATATAGGTACTGGTGAATTTATTCTGTCCTTCCCAATCCCAAATATCATTATTCCATCCATAAGATTCATTATTGGTAACACTTCCATATGAATCAACTTCATTGATTTCCTTATTGTTACCTGCCCAATTCATACGGTTATAATCCCAGTAGTATGACTCACTAAAAGTTACGTATCCCTGCGAATTAATGTTTTTGGAATATTTCTCATTTCCAACCAGCATGTTGTAGTTATTGTCCCAGGAATATGACTCAAAATATATCCTTGTGTTGGCATCGTTGAATTTCTGAGAATATTTCTCCACAACTCTCATTTCTCCATTATTATAATTAATTTGCCATTCTTCATATTCAACAATATTATTTTTACTGTCGTATGACTGTACATAACTATTTGAATTAATCCATTTATCTCTCCATTGCATCCAGTAATAGGAATAATCATTTAAAATTTGTTGATTGTATTCAACAAGATTATCATTTTCGTCGTAAATGTATTTTGCCCTTTTTGTCAGCACTCCATTACGATCAAAATGATAATTCGCATATAAAATTGTATTCTGTTCCGACTGAACAATTTTTTCTGCAATTTTAAGAATTTCATCCTTCTTGAGATTTTGAACAAGTTGTGCCTCTGAATCCCTTTTCACAGTTCGTTTTCTTTCTTTTAAAGGAGATTGTTCGATTTTGTTAATTTTCCTCAAACCACTTTCGGTTGATTCCTCAGCAAAAAGATGTTTTTGAGCATTTGCCGTCATATAAACTGTGAACAGTAAAATGCTAAAAACCAGCGTAAACCTTAGAGTTTTCATTTTTAAAAAAAATTTAGTTAGCATTTGAAATTAATTGCACAAATATATTTATAATATTCAAAATAATTTCGCATTATTATCATTTTTTTACAAATAAAATGGTCATATTTGTAAAAAACTAACAACGTACAAAATGAACGACATCAGACAACTGGCACCACAAACCCTGTGGCAACATTTTTATAGCTTAACTCAGATACCCAGACCCTCAGGAAAGAAAGAAATTATCGGAAAATTTCTGGAAGATTTTGGGAAATCATTGGGTTTGGAAACTTTAAAAGATAATGCAGGCAATGTTTTAGTCAGAAAACCGGCCACCCCTGGTATGGAAGACAGAAAGCCCGTGGTATTGCAAGCACATATGGACATGGTACCTCAAAAAAACACGGGTATTCAACACAATTTTGAGACTGATCCGATACAAGCTTATATTGATGGTGAGTGGGTTACTGCTAAAGACACAACGCTCGGAGCCGACAATGGTATAGGTGTGGCTGCTGCCATGGCCGTACTTGCCTCGAATGACATTCCACATCCAGCCATAGAAATGTTTATCACGGTAGATGAAGAAACCGGCATGCATGGTGCATTCGGACTGCAACCCGGCTTTCTGAAAGGAGAAATTTTGATTAATATGGATTCGGAGGATGAAGGGGAACTTTACGTAGGTTGTGCAGGAGGTGTCGATGCGAATATTGATTTCAGATATCATGAAGCGACAGTTCCTGAAGGTGATGTGGCGATAAAAATATCTCTTACAGGTTTAAAGGGCGGTCATTCAGGTGTAGATATTCACCTGCAACGTGCCAATGCCAACAAACTGATGTTTCGGTTCCTGAAAGATGCTGTTGCTAACTACGAAGCCCGACTTGCAGCAATCGACGGAGGAAGCCTCCGGAATGCCATTCCACGTGAGGCATTTGCTTTGATTACTGTTCCGGATGAAGGCGTTGAGGATATTCAGGAATTGATTACAACTTATGAAGATTTGTTTGTTAAAGAGTATCAGGGAGTAGAAGACAATATTAGCTTTAAAGGAGAAATAACAAATTCGCCATCAGGATTAATTCCGGAAGAAATTCAGGATGACCTGATAAATGGTGTAACTGCCTGTCCGAATGGTGTTTTCAGGTTTATTCCTGAATTACCGACTGTGGTTGAAACATCCAATAATCTGGCGATAGTAAAATCCGACGGCAATAAAATAGAATGTAAATGCCTCATCAGAAGTTCGGTTGAATCGCGCAAACAAGAACTGGCATCGATGGTGGTCAGCACTTTTGCTTTGGCCGGGGCAAAAGTGGAACTTGCAGGAGATTATCCGGGTTGGCAACCGAACCTGAAATCTCCGATTTTGAAAGAAATGACAAAAGTGTACGAAATCAAGTATGGTAAAACACCAAAGATTATGATTATTCATGCCGGACTGGAGTGCGGAATTCTGGGCATTCATTATCCTAAAATGGATATGATATCTTTTGGTCCGACTATTCGTTACCCACATTCTCCTGATGAAAAAGTAAACATTGCTACTGTACAGAAATTCTGGGATTTTCTGTTAGCAACTTTACAAAATATTCCTGAAAAATAAACCATTAGAGCTTAATCGCAAATTAAATCCGACAAACAAATAGCACCACGTTATTTGATTGGCGGATTTAATTTTTACGGGTGAAATCTCAAATTAATAATTGGCAGAGCAATAATTGAACTATCTTTGCGGTTGAATATTCATCTTTCATCATCATTTATGAGAAAAAAAAGACAAGCACCCCCACCTCCTCCTGCCAAAACAACCCGACTGGTTGTTAAAGAAACGGCTGATTTAATGACTTTTCTACTGGCTAAAATGGGAGGTATGAGTCGCAACGCGATAAAATTGTTGCTCTCACACCGTCAGGTGATGGTGAATGAGAAAATCATCACACTATACAACCACCCTTTGAAGATAAATGATGTTGTGGAAATTACCAGTTCAAGAGGCAATATTGAATTAACACATCCTAAATTAAGGATAATATTCGAGGATCAATATCTCATTATCGTTGAGAAAAAAGAAGGATTGCTAACAGTAAGAACCGGAGACAAGGAGGAGACTACTGCTTTTACTATTTTAAAAAATCATGTTCAAAAAAGCTCAAAGAGCAATCGTGTTTATATTGTTCACCGGCTCGACAGGGAGACCTCAGGAGTCATCATGTTTGCAAAGGACAAAGAATTACAGCTTTTTCTGCAGGAAAACTGGCATTCCATCATCACCAAAAGGATTTATATTGCTTTGGTAGAAGGAAAAGTGGAGAAAAAAGAAGATACGATTGTAAGCTGGCTGACCGAAAATGAGAAATCGCTGAAGATTCACTCAAGTAACAAAGATAATGGTGGTCAGCAGGCTGTCACACATTATCGTTGTATAAAAAGCAATGATCAATATTCCTTGTTGGAACTGGAATTGGAAACCGGTCGTAAAAATCAAATCAGGGTTCATATGGAGCAGATTGGTCATCCGATTGCAGGTGATAAAAAATACGGTTCAATATCTAACCCGTTAGGAAGAATGGCCTTACACGCTAGGATGCTTGCCTTCTATCACCCTGTAAGCAATGAAATCGTAAAGTTTGAAACCCCGGTTCCACGGAACTTTCTTAAAGTTTTTCACACAAACAATCAGGGTCGTACAGAATAAACTGACCGACCCTGATATAAAGAAACATATCACTAAAAAATTCTTGTCAGATTGTCTGAAACACCTCGCTGATTGGTTTTCTCACCTTTGCTCTGAATTGTGCTTCGTCTGTAGCCGAACGATAACCGATAGCAGCAATAACCACTGACGAGTAACCGGTACCCTTTAATCCAAGTATTTCATCGTATTGAGCGGGATCAAAACCCTCCATAGAACACACATCCAAACGCATCTCTGCAGCAATATTCACTAAAGTTCCTAAAGCAATGTAAGCCTGCCGGGCAGCCCAGTTGTGATTTTCCTGAGCAGTTCTGCTGCCAAAACCACTTTTCATAAAATCTCCATAACCTTTCAGTCCTTCAGGATCGATTTGCTGAGTTTTAGCTGTCAGTTCGATAAATGCATCAATATGTCCGGAAGTCAGATCATCATTCGCAACAAATACGAAGAGATGAGATGCATCGGTCACCTGTGGCTGTCCCAATGATACTGCTTTAAGCTTTTCCCTTAATTCAGTATTTTGAATATCAAGTACTTTATAGGGTTGCAAACCGTAAGATGTTGGCGTTAAGTTAATCGCTTCTTTCAGTATTGCTATGTCAGACGCACTGACTTTTTTCTCTGTGTCGAATTTCTTCGTGGCATAGCGCCATTTTAAATTTTCTATCATTGTTTTTGTATTTAAATTATTTCTGCTGCAAAGTTACTGCCAACGAAAGTCAGTAACGATACAAAAAAACGATGAAAGATTGTAAAAATCCGACAAATTGATATTTAGTCAGAGAATTCCATCAGATATGCCTTGATAAAAGCATCAATATCACCATCCATTACCGCATTCACATTAGAAGTTTGATAATTGGTACGGTGATCTTTCACCCGACGGTCGTCAAAAACATAGCTCCGAATTTGAGAACCCCATTCAATTTTACGCTTCCCTGCCTCAACTTTGGCAGTTTCAGCACGTCGCTTTTCCAATTCCAATTCGTACAACTGTGATTTCAGCAAACGCAGGGCATTATCTTTATTTCCAAACTGCGAGCGACTCTCAGTATTTTCAATGGTGATCTCGTCCATCTCCCCTGTTACAGGATTTCTGAACTTATAATGAAGTCTTACTCCTGTCTCCACCTTGTTAACATTCTGTCCACCTGCACCCCCCGAGCGGAAAGTATCCCAACTCAAACTACCCGGATTAACTTCGATATCGATGGTATCGTCGACCAATGGAACCACGAAAACAGAAGTAAAGGAAGTCATGCGTTTTCCCTGTGCATTGAAAGGAGAAACACGCACGAGACGATGTACTCCGTTTTCAGATTTCAGATATCCATAAGCCATTTCTCCTTCAATCTGCATGGTAACGGTTTTCAAGCCCGCTTCATCACCATCCTGATAATTGGTTATTTCAGTCTTGTAACCCTGACGTTCAGCCCATCGCTGATACATACGGAAAAGCATTTCAGCCCAGTCCTGAGCTTCGGTACCGCCCGCGCCCGCTACAATCTTAATCACCGCACCCAGTTTATCTTCCTCTCTGGAAAGCATATTTTTCATTTCAAGGGTCTCAAGTAATTCGATGGCATGTTGGTAAGCCTGGTCTACCTCTTCTTCAGTCACAGCCTCCTCCCTGAAAAAATCATAGGCAAGCTGCAATTCATCGGCAGCGGCTTTCACCTCCTGATATCCGACAATCCAGTTCTTAATTTCCTTTACTTTGCGCATTTGGGCTTCCGCCGCCCTGGCATCATCCCAAAAGCCCGGAGCATGAGTGCGCAACTCTTCTTCTTCAATTTGAATTAACTTGGTATCGACGTCAAAGATACCTCCTCAGCGCGTCCTCGCGCTCCAACACATTCTTGAGTTGGTCTTGTGTAATCATATGATCTTGTTTTTATTTGATTTATACTTATTTTAGTTGAAAGTTGAGAGTTGAGAGTTGAAAATTTCGCAGATCATTCAGATATTTTTCTTCATTCTCAACTCTCAATTTTCAACTATATTTTAAAGAGACTTAAAAGATTATCTCCCACAATGATGCCGGGCAGGAATACCAGTAAAAAGCCGAGTACAAAGCCTGCCAGCGTTTGCGCAGGTGTATGTGCTTTAAGTTCAATGCGCGACAATGCGGTTAATGCTGAAAAAACCAATAACAATATCATCAACCATAAGGGATTTACGCCCATAACATAACAATAGGCAAAAACTCCCCCCGTCAATCCTCCGATGCCAGAAAGATGCGCACTAATCTTCCATTTTGTATTAATAAGAGTAATGATGATGATAGAAATTGTGGACCCAACTCCCATGGCAACAATAAAAAACGGCATTTGAAGTACCCGCCAGAGAAAAACGGTCCAGAAAGTATATGCCAGTAAAGAAAAAAGATAAGGAAAAGTTCTTTGTTCTCTTTTTGATATGTACAAATCTTTAATCTGGCCTTTGCGAAGCATCATAAGAATTGGTGTTGCCGGTAAAAGTGCCGTAAAAAGGAAGGTGCCTCCTACGGCAAACCACTTCCATATATCGGTATAAAAATCAGACAAATTGGTGAACAACAGAATAATGATACCAAATGTAGGCATCAACAAAGGTTGAAACACAAAGGACACTATTTTAAGAAACTTCCTCATTAAATATATATTATTTTAGATTTCTTTGCGTAGCCGCGCAACCGGTATATTAAGCTGTTCCCTGTATTTTGCAACTGTTCTGCGGGCAATATTATAACCTTTGGTTTTCAAAACATCCGCAAGTGCATCATCATTTAAAGGTTTCTTTTTGTTTTCAATTTCAATACAATCCTGTAATATCTTTTTGATTTCACGTGTAGAAACTTCTTCCCCCGAATCATTCGTCATCGACTCTGAAAAGAAATATTTCACAGGATATACTCCGAACTCCGTCTGAATAAATTTACTGTTACTGACTCGTGAAATTGTCGAGATGTCATATCCGGTGATATCCGCAATATCTTTCAGTATCATTGGCTTCATATACACATCATCCCCTTCGATAAAAAACTCATGCTGAAATTCAACGATGGCTCTCATGGTCGTCAGCAAAGTTTCATGACGCTGTTTGATGGCATCGATAAACCATTTGGCAGCATCAATTTTTTGTTTGGCAAAGGTAACAGCATCTTTTAAACCATTATTTTTTTCAGACTTTTTCTCCGAATATGTCTGAAAAAGTTCATTATAAGTATTGCTTACCCTTAATTCCGGTATATTGCTGTTATTCAGATGTACGCTCAGTTTTCCATCCGTATTTTCCAAAATAAAATCTGGTACGATCACCGACATTGACTTCTCCAGCAAATTTCCTCCCCAGGCATTTCCGGGTTTTGGATTCAGGTGAGAAATCTCCGTGACAGCCTCCCTCAGCATATCATCATCAATATCGAGTCCTTTCTTAATTTTGTCATAATGTTTCCTTGAGAATTCCTCAAAATAATCTCTGACAATTTTCAATGCTACATCAACTTCAGGCCGGTATTTTTTTCTTTCCAGTTGCAATATCAGGCATTCCTGTAATGAGGTGGCGCCAACTCCCGATGGTTCAAATTCCTGAATAACATCAACTACCCTTTGCATCTCCTCATCAGTGGTATGTACTCCGGCATGAAACACAATGTCGTCGACCATCGACTCAACTGTTCGCCGCAGATAACCTTCATCATCAATGTTACCAATCACATATTCAGCCAATAAGCGCTCATGTTCGGTCAGATGTTGCAAACCCAACTGTTCAATAAGATGTTCATGAAAGGTAGTCCCTATTGAGAAAGGGATATCTTCTCTTTTATCATCTTTCGAGGTATTGTTGACCTTTAACCGGTAATCCGGAATATCATCATCCAACATATAATCATCCAGATCCATGTCGTCATTATTCCCACCGTCATCATTCAAATCGTCATCAAAATCGCCCTCATCTTCCTGTAATTCTTCTCCTTCTTCCAGGGCGGGATTCTCTTCAAGTTCCTGACGGATACGCTCCTCCAGCTCCAAAGTAGGTACTTCAAGCATTTTTATGACCTGAATCTGTGCAGGCGAAAGTCGTTGTTGTAATTTTTGCTCTAATGATTGCCTTAACATGAAACTCGAACATTAAATTTTCAGGGTTACATGTGCAAAGGTAATCAAATTTGAAAGAAAAAGAAATGCTTTTATTTTGATTTTGTCAGCAATACATCAATTCGTCCGAGATACAATCCGCTTTTACCCATCTGCGCAATAAGTACATTTTTACCTTTTGCATTAGGGATTTTTGCATTTTCGAGCAAAGTATGAGAATGACCCCCGATAATCACATCAATATACCGGGTTTGACGGGCAATGTCGAAATCGTTGATGCCGGTTAATGTTGAGTCCGATCCCAGATGTGACAAGCAAATGATTAAATCACATTTTTCACGTTTTTTTAATACGGATGAAATTTTCTGAGCGGTTGATACGGGATCCTTGTATTCAATTCCCTTGTAATTTTTCTCCATAATCAATCCCGCCGGATTGACTCCCAGGCCCATGATTCCTACTCGGAGGCTTCCTTTCTTTAAGACCAGATATGGTTTCACAAAAGCTGAAATTGATGATTTGCTTACATCATAGTTCGACACAACCACAGGAAATCCGGCCAAACTTAATATGGCAGACAAAGTATCCATTCCATTATCGAACTCATGATTTCCAAGCGTTATGGCATCGTACTTCATCCTGTTATAACCTTCAATTTCTACTCTTCCTTTGAAAAAATTATAATAGGGAGTTCCCTGTGAGAAATCACCTGCATCAACCAGAAGTACCTGTTCTTCCTGGCGCCGGATCTTATTAATAATTCCCTGGCGCCGGGCATAGCCACCCATATCTGCATTTTTTATGGCATTAGCATCGGTAGGTTCCAACTGACTGTGTGTATCATTGGTATGGAGTATCACCAGTTTCGTACCAGACTGAGCCGATAATCCAACCAGCAGCACGAAAGCATATATATAAAGAATAAGTTGCTTTTTCATTTTTTCAAATTTTTCAGTAACGGGTTAATTTTTATTGAATGAATTAATATAAGGTGATTCTTCCATCAAGTTTAGAAGTGATTTTGTTCCCCTTTGCAGTTTGATCCCGTATAAATGCTATCAGCATATCCCTGATCTTTATGCCGGTATCGATACGTTGAATATGCCTGGTGAGCTGGGTCATTCCATCATTACCTTCCGCCAGATAATCGTTGGTGGCAATAACATATGTTTTGTCCGGGTCAATAGCATGATCACCGATAAGTATTTTTATTGCCCTACCGTCTTTTATCTCCATTCTTAATCCCGAAACACCTTCACCACCAATGGATGCAAAGAATTGCAACAGATCCGAAAGTTCCGTGCCTTTTAACCACACAAGTACCAGCTCATTTTCGAAAGGCATAAGTTCAAATATCTTACTAACCTTAATTTCACCGGCAGGAATACTCGTACGGAGTCCCTTGAGATTAACAATCGCGATATCAACAGGAGACTTAAGATACCCGGAGGCAACCTGCCTATAAACATCCGCGCTAAAATTAGACAATAAACTTTCAGGTGCGTGAACCGGCATATTCCCGGTCGCACTGCCAATGACTTCATTCATTTTTTCATCCAACTGAGCTTTATAGGGCGCTAAGAAATCACCGAAACTTTTGTCTGACAACTGTTCAGTTGTATTATCCAGAGGTATCTTGCTTCCACGAATTTCTGAAACAACGAATTTATGCTCAGTGCAGGCAGAAAGAAACACAGAAAAAAATAATGTCAATAGAATTTCTTTCATTTTCATATATTTTTGTATTTTTACATGCTTTGCGAAAGTACAAAATTAAAAGAAATATCCAATATCAGGTCATTTGTACTTATTTTTGAATTTATTTTCAGGATATCCGGTTATAATTCAAACTGATTTTCGCATGAAGAATTTTTGCCGTTTTATTTTTCCTGCTGTTCTCCTGTTTGCAATTTGTCACTATGCTGAGGCAAGATCCGAATTAGTGGCTTCGATACCTTTCGAGATGTCGGGAAGTTACATTATTGTACAAGCCCGAATCAACAAAACCACTCCTCTCAATTTTATTTTCGACACGGGAGTACGCAATACCATTATCACCGAGCTTCATGAAGAAGATGATATTTCATTGAATTTCAGCGAGAAAAGAATTATACAGGGACTTGGACAAGGAAATACGGTGAGCAGTTTGAAAAGTGACAGTAACGACATCACTTTAGGCAGGCTGACCCTGCCTGACAAAACCATCTATGTACTTGAAGAGGACATTTTTGCCTTATCTGAGAACAACGGTAGAAAAATAAACGGCTTACTCGGGGTCGATCTTATTCAGTCATACGTTGTTCAAATTGATTACACCCGTCGCAGAATAAATTTTTACGAAAAAACATCATTTATTCCCCCTTCCGGTTATAGTTACAAACCATTGGTGGTTGAAAACAACAAAATGTATATGCACCTGACGCTTCTGGATTTAAATGCAAAAATACGCACCATTAAGATGCTTATTGATACCGGAGCACAGCTGAATGCATGGTTCCAGACTGTGAGAACCAATGCAGCAGAAATACCGGAGAAAAGGGTTCATGCACGCGTAGGGCAAGGATTCAGCGGCGAGATTTACGGTTATCTGGCGCGGATTCCCCGAATTTGTATTGAACAATTTTGTATTACAAATCCAATCGTGATTTTTCCCGACTCATCAATGATAGCTTCTATTATGAAAAACTCTGATCGCGATGGTACAATAGGAAGTGAACTACTTTGCCGTTTCAATATATTTATTGATTATCAAAGTAAATCCATCTACTTCAAACCTAACCGGAATTTTAAAGCAAAATTTAAATACAACATTGCCGGAATTGAAATCAAACAAAGCCATGAATCGGCTTTACTCTACGAAGTAACCTATGTATGGAAAGGTTCTCCCTCTGAAAAAGCAGGCTTACAGGCAGGTGACCTGTTACTTGAAATTAACGGCAACAAATCATTTATGCTTAACCTTTACGAAATCAGAGGTATGTTTCAAAAATCTTCAAAAACGCCTATGACATTGCTCGTTGAGCGAAACAACGAAATTATATTGCTGAAAGTTGAAATGACTGATGCACTTAAAATCTGATAAGACTTACCACTTACTATACGGACATCTCACCAGCATCGCATTGTAATATCTTACATCACCGGTTACCTCCCGACCTAACCAATATGGTTTTGCGAAAACTTCATTCTCGTGATTTAATTCAATTTCGGCAACAACAAGGCCACTGTTTTCTCCCGAGAACTCATCAATTTCATAGATAAATCCTTCATGATTTACTTTATAGCGTATTTTTTCTATCACTCCGGAAGTGCATAACAGCAACAATTCCTTCGCTTCATTCAAAGGAATTTCTTTTTCCCATTCGTAACGCGTCGTTCCACTTTTCGATCCTTTTCCTTTTATGGTCAGATATCCTTTGTCTCCACCTATACGAACCCGAACTGCAGCGGTAGGATTTGTTGAAATATACCCCTGAATGATGAGGGTACTGCTGTATGATAATGCTTTATAAACATCATTGGCAACTAAAAACTTTCTTTCGATTTCCTGGGGCATGGTATATTATTGATAACAATTGCAATATTACGATTTTTAAAGTAAATTTGTCCTGTAAAATTGTTTTTCACGCAACATTTTCTTCAAAATATTCATCTGAAAGTTAAATCAACTGAAAAAATCACCGGATGAAAAAGAAAAAATCACTTATCAAAACACTGAATTGGGTTTTAGCCGGCTTGTTGGCAGTATTAGGCTTTAGCAATTGTGAACCGAGAATGGAATATGGCACACCAAATGCCGACTACACAGTAAAAGGAAAGGTTGTTAACAAAGAAGACTTAAACCCTGTGAAAGGGATCAGGATAGGATACGGATATTATCCCGGTCCGATATGTATGTACGGTGTTCTACCTGCTCCATACACCCAACTAGCAGCTGACACCTCTGATACAGCCGGTGATTACAAATTGACTCAGAAATTTTATGCGGGAGACTTCCCCGAAGGTGAAACTCCTGTTTACGTTCAGGATATTGATGGTAATGAGAATGGACTTTTCAGGGATACAGTAATCAACGTAAACTTCGATAATGCTACCCGAAGCGGTAAAAGAACAGATTGGTACGAAGGAGAATTAACTATCGGGCTTGATATTGAGCTAAGCCCTAAAAAAGAAGGTAATGATTAAACAACCTTCGCTCAGAAAAAGGATTGGGTTGGAAATCTTCAGAAAAATCCGCCATAATAATGTTCGTTTACACAATTTAAACACACTTTTTTGGGAATGTACCCTCCGATGTAATTTATCGTGCTTACACTGTGGCAGCGATTGCAGGGCTATTTCCAATCAAAAAGAGATGGCTGTAGCTGACTTTCTGAGAGTGATTGACGAAATCACTCCGCACGTTGATCCTAACCACACTATGATAATCTTCACAGGAGGTGAAGCTTTACTCAGAAAAGATCTTGAAGTTTGCGGTAAAGAACTTTACCGACGCGGTTACCCATGGGGATTGGTTTCCAACGGAATGGCCCTGACACGAAACAGGCTGACTTCACTGTTAGCATCCGGTTTGCGTTCAATAACCATCAGTTTCGATGGTTTTGAGGAGGAGCACAATTGGTTGCGACATCATCCGAAGAGTTTTGACAATGCCCTGAGTGCAATTAAAATGCTTGCGAGGGAAAAAGAAATTGTATGGGATGTCGTTACCTGTGTAAACAAAAGAAACATCAATGACCTGCAGTTATTCAGGGACTTTTTAATTGAAACGGGCGTAAAATGCTGGCGGATTTTCACCATCTTCCCGGTTGGGCGTGCAGCCGGATTTCCTGAGTTACAACTCACCAATGAAGAATTTACCTCTGTACTTGATTTCATAAAAAATACACGAAAAGAAAACAATATCCATCTGAGTTATGGTTGTGAAGGTTTTCTGGGAAACTATGAACAGGAGGTACGCGACCATTTTTACACCTGCCATGCCGGAATCAATGTTGCCTCTGTGCTGGCTGATGGTTCCATTTCTGCCTGTCCAAGCATCCGCTCCAATTTTCATCAGGGAAATATTTATACGGATAATTTCATGGAGGTATGGAACAACCGCTTCGAACCATTCCGGAATAAAGAATGGGCACACAAAGGAGTCTGTGCTGATTGTGACATGTGGCGCTACTGTGAAGGAAACGGCATGCACCTTCACGATGATGAAGGAAATCTTTTGGTTTGTCATTACAACAGAATCGTATAAATTGTTTTACCTGCGAATGCTGTAAATCTTCCCGTTTAATTCATTGTTTTATTCCAGAAAACCTTTACCATCTTTCTGATAATCCTTTGAGGTATAAAAGGAACGATATTAATAATATTGGGTAATATAAATCCTTTCAAGTAAGAAAAAGATAGCATCGAGAATTCATTAACTTGACATTTAAAAAAAACGGCAAGATGTTTGTATATGTTTTCAAACATTAACATTCAGCAAGTGCTTCTCAAGGTGCTTGCTTTTTTAAAACTTATACAATAACACTTTAATAAAAATCATTATGCGACGCATCTACTTACTATTTGCCATCTCTGTGCTGCTTTTTAGCGCGTGTGAAACTGTCTCCTATCCTGAAGACCTCACGACAAAACAAGTTTTTACTTTTAAGGTACGATCAACCGATTGGGTAGCCCTCACCGATCAGGGCGGTTTAAACCTATATTACCGATGCAGGTTTAATCTCGATGGAATAACAAGTTACATGATCAACAACGGAGCTGCGATGGGATACATTGATGTTGACGGGGTCCAGCAGACGTTACCTTACACGCGTCATTTCGAAAACAGCAATGGAAACAAATGGACCCGTACCATTGATTTTGATTATTCTCAGAATGACATTCATTTTTATGTAACAAATAATGATTTTGTCGCAGATCCGCCTGAAACTATGTATTTCAGGGTTGTCTTTATCTGGTAATACATAATTTTGCCAATCTGTT
Source organism: Paludibacter sp. (assembly GCA_034927635.1). Classification (GTDB taxonomy): domain Bacteria; phylum Bacteroidota; class Bacteroidia; order Bacteroidales; family Paludibacteraceae; genus Paludibacter. The sequence goes on along the minus strand of JAYFPP010000145.1, from coordinate 971 downwards.
TATCAAGCCTTATTTGTTTTCACAAAACTATCCGTCATATCCTTCAGTAACCTATCCTTGACCTGGTAAAACCGCTGATTGGTAGCCGGAGAATCTAACCCGCCCAACTTTTCAACATATGGTCCGAGTTTAATATAGTCGAAACTACCGGCAAAACAATGCCCGGGTAGTTTCGACCGGCCCGAATACCATGCTGTTTTCAGGCTTGGTTCACTTATCTGCCGAATATAGCGAGATAACCGTTCCACCGCAGCCGGGTCATTATCACCACCCATAAAGCATACACAGGTAATGGCTTCGCCGTATTTTGAAAGAAGGACGGCAATCACATCTTCATCAAGCAGATCACCTTTATCTTCTTGCAGGTAAGGACTGTGGCAACCCTCACAACAATTCGGACATCCTGAAATGTTGATAGCAAGTGTCACTTCTCCAGGGACTTCCTGAAAAACAATATTAAAACTGAGAAACCGTAGCATAGTGACGTTTTGCAGCCTCCAGCTGCCTTGGTTCCGAGAAATTACTTATACGTTTCATATAGCCGATAATACGGGTGAGGTAATCCAAATCATGACTTTTGCATACCGAACATTCTTTCAGGTTATTTTTGTCGATATGCCCACAGGTGTTACATACCGTATTCGGGACATTGAAAGTAAAATAATTACAGCCTTCTTGTACCGCCACACGCAGCAACTGCTTATACTGTTCCTTGCTTAAATGTTCATCTAAATTCATGTGCAGAGCCGAACCTCCCGTCAGATGCTCAATATATTTACGTCCGTGCAGACGGAACTTATCAATGATATTCAACGATTCATCTTCTACAATATAAAAATAGCTGTTGTAACAATCGCGCTTAACCGCAAATCCATCACATTTGTCCCATTTGGCATGTTTTATCCCCACATTTTCGGCCGGTATCATTTCGCAGTTGAACATCATATCTTCGGTACGGTACTTCTTGTTGT
>JAYFPP010000215.1:0-81269 GCA_034927635.1 Paludibacter sp. | reverse complement strand
CATTGATGAGCCATCTACTTTGGCATAGTAGGTCGCATCGGGATGGGCAGTGACATATTTATTCAGGTCGATTGTTTCTCTTAAAAAGTCACTGGCCGGCGATGGAAAGCCGGCTTTTACAGCACCAACAAACTGAATCTTTATATTGGATTGTTGTTCAGCTGGATGTATGGAAGTTTGTTTTTTCATGGCTTTACCTTGATGATGTCGTTGATATTGGTAGTGAACTTTTTCGATAATCTTTCCTGTCGCATTTTATGCGTTCTTTTATCCAAAGATGAAACCCTGACTTTATCTCCGAAACGGGCGTTGAGTTTATCCATTGTATCCATCAGCGCTTTATGTTTTGGGTTGCTGTTGAAAAATAAAGATGATTGATATTCATCTTCCGGAACAAAATCCATAAGGATAACCCCGGCTCTTTTATATCGGATATTTTCCTTGTAAATCGATTTTAAGCCTGCTGTGGCGAATCTAATTATCTCAATGGATGAATTAGTTGGAAAAGGCAATTTCACATGCACACTCCTACCATATTGCTCATTTTGCTCTTTAAACCGGTTGGATGCAATAAAAACTTCAATGGCATTACACATTGATTGTTGTTTCCTTAGCTTTTCAGCACATGTAGAAGCAAAAGTGCTGATTCTTTCTCTCAGCTGTTCATAGCTTTTGTAATCATATTCAAAAGTCCGTGTAGTGGCAATGCTTTGTTTCTTTTCCAATACTTCCATTGCGATAACAGGTTTACCATTCATGTCATCCTGCAATCGGGCACCAACGACGGTCATGTGTTTCTTCACCCAATTATTATCAAGATTACAAAAGTCATAGGCTGTGTTTACCCCCATTGCACGAAGTTTTTTTGCATATTGTCTTCCAACTCCCCAAATGTCTTCCACGGGTAACCATTTCAATGCTTTGATACGTTTTTCTTCTGTATCAATGACATAACAACCACCTGTTCGTTCAGGAAATTTCTTGGCGATCTTATTGGCAACCTTAGCCAATGATTTTGTTGGTGCAACGCCCACTGAAACAGGGATGCCTGTCCATTGTAGCACCTGTGTTCTCATTTTGATACCATAGAGTTGAAAGTCTATCAACATACCTGACAAGTCCAGAAAACACTCATCAATACTGTAAATTTCCTGATTGGGGGTATAGGTCGAGAGGATATTCATCACTCGGTTACTCATGTCGCCATACAGTGCGAAGTTGGCTGAAAATACCTGTACTTGATTTTTCTCAAACAATTCTTTATGCTCGAATGCAGGAGCACCCATAGGGATGCCAAGAACTTTGGCTTCGTTGGATCGTGCAATCACACATCCATCATTATTGCTCAGTACAACAATGGGTTTGCCATTCAGCGATGGGTTAAATACCCTTTCGCAAGAAGCATAAAAATTATTACAATCGACAAGGGCGTACATACCCACAAAAATAGATAAACAAATTATTATTTAAGCAGGATGTTAAGTTAAAGTTTTGAACATTGGATATTTCAGTCAAAACGACCAGTCTTCTCAGGAGTATCAACTGCTTTGTTCTGTAAATATCCTTAAAGCTAATCATCTATTTTTGAAACAAAACCCATTAAATGACATACTAGCTTTGCATCATTCTTTTCAAATACCGTCTCAACTGTGTCATACTTACACCGCATTTTTCAGCAAGATTTATCTTTGCTAATTTTTGATTTTCTTCATCAGAGTAAATTAACAAAAACTTCTGAAAACCTTCTTCTTTCTTGTTGTTCCTCAAATAACAAACACCATCTGCATCCAGATATTTTTTGATTGTCTTGGGGTGAATTTGAAGTTTTTCAGCAAGTTGTTTTAATGTAAGTGATCCATCGTGATTATTTAATATATACAACCTCATCATCTCACTTCTTCGCTTTTGCAGTTCCTTCATCTTTTCGGATTTATTCAAATAACTATATGCAGGATTCAATACAAAATACTTTTTACCCAAATCATTGTGATTTGTCATATTACAAACACTCTTTGCAAGTCGATGTATATAATCATTATCAAAATCACCTGGTTGTTCAAAGAATTTAATAACATAATTTCTCAATTTAACAAATAACTCATTTTCTGATATGTCAGGGTAAAGATTACAGAATACATGAGCAGCATATTGTAGTGTTTTTTTTCGATAACCAACCTTTTGTTTTCCTCCAATAAAATAGGTATTCACCGCATAGATATTTTGATTTCCGATAAAATAATAGACATTATCCTGTTCTTGATCAGGAATTTGAATGGTGTGGTAATTATTGTATATAGAAGGAATAAAATAAACATCATTATTAATTGACATATCAAATAAACTATTTTCAACCGCACCAAAATCTGGAATATAAGAGAAATCGTGCTGTATGTATTGTATTATTCTTGTTTTCCTTTTATTGGTGCATTTTTTTTTGTTTGATGTAGTTTGTTTCTTTTTTGATGTTGGTTTAAAATCTTCTGGTATATTCAAATAATTCAATAAGTTTTCATAACTATTAAATACTATATCTTCACTTTCAAATATTTGATTGATAAAATCTATTGAAATAAAAGTATCAGATAATTCAACCCTTTTATCTTTACCTGTTCCATGAAACATTTGATTTGCTGTATAACATGATGGATCAAGACTTTTAATCAGTTCTGATTTGTCTGTTTGATTGAATGCAATATTAAATACCATTTCAGTCATTCTTTTATATTTATTCTTATCTCGGATTACTTCATCTAATACATAAATCATTTTAAATCGAATATCTTCATTTGTATTAGAAAAGGTTTCAAATGCAATTGTAGGTTTAATTATTGCATTGTTTAATACATAATCAAAAGTCAATGAACAACCATCAAAATCTAATACAATAAAATATGCTTCTATGAAATTTTGAAGTGTTTTATTTGTATTCATGAAGTTTTGTTTATTAAATACATGACAGATTGAATGACCATTTCTTATTGCTTGATATAACTCAGTATGATTTAATTCTTTTCTAATAAATATCATATCAATTAAATCATCTGAAGTTGGTTTTTGGGGATAGTTTGATAGGGATACACTTGCTTTAAAGTTTAAAGACATAGATACATAGGATTCTTTTTTAAGATTTTCATCTTTCATCCTATATATTTCAAATTTCAGGTAAAGTTTATGAAAAGTGACTTTTTAAATTAAATATATAATGTATAGACATAGGATTAAATAAAGGGACCTCTTTGAGAATCAGTTTAATTGATTTCAAGGGGGTCCTCCAATTTTACAGAATTCAATACCCCTGTTTTATAGTTTTATTCCCATCTAGAGGAGGTTTTGGTGTTATTTATTTACTCTGTTTTTAGATTGAAAGGTGTTAGAATGAGAATTACAGGTGTTCTGGTGAGATTATATTCTAACTTATATTTTTCATTTTTTTCTTTCATAAAGTATGATTTAAAAAATTATTGTATTCCGAATCAGATGTTTTCTTTGGATATATTATATCCAGGTTTTAACCTTATTAAAAATATTTTAATCAGATAATCAACTTTTACTTTTGAATTGCATATAATAATTTTAGAGAGAAAAAATAAGAAAAAGAATATGAATAATACATTAAAAAAACTGAGATTAATAAAAAGCAGATTGAGCTATGATGACTTCTATATGTATGTTTTTGAGAATTTATACTATAGAAGATATTTTAATATAAGAAATAGCTACATATTAAATATCACGAACTTTGATAAGTTGTTAAAACATGCATATATGAACTATTTATTAACTTATGAAAATGTTGATGATTTTATTGCAAATATTTTTAATATAATAAGCGAAGCATTTTATTTCATTTATATTGAAGATATATATTTAGAAGATACTTATTTATATTATAATAATATTGAATTCGTAGAATTTTATGATTTCATCTTGAATCAATACAGCATCAAAAATTCACGAAATTATAATGATCTTGTAGAGAGAAAACCCGAATTTCAGAATCTGATTGTTGATTTAGAGAATGAATTTCAGGATTATATGTTGAATCTGGATTTTATGTATACAATACTACACCCAGGTTCAATTATTTATGAGTTTGCGGAAAATCTTTCATATAAAGATGTTTTGTTTGAGTTAAAAAATTATATGATTGAAAAAGGTGTTGCAATTCAATTAAGCAGTTTCAACAGGATGAATTTATTAAAGAAAAACAATTCGTTAAAACGAAGAATAACCCCTGAATTTTTATTTACAGATAGATTTAAAAAGTTAAGTAACAATGAATTAACAGTATCATTTTGGTGTGTTTATGTTTATTCATTAATGAAAGATGGATTAAAGACAGATGAAACAGATTATGGTAGTTTCTTTGCCGGCTATATAGATGACGATATTATATCAGAAGATTACAAAGTTATATATTGTGTTCCAAATAATTCAAATATGGACAAAGATCAATCAGATTTATCAGATGATTATATTGAGGATGATTCATTAGATGAATTTTTTGCAGATGACGAAGATTAGGAAATCAATATATGATTGGAAATGTGTTTGTTATTCCTGAAAATTTAACCTCCTATTCAATTTTGAATAAGAGGTTTTTTATATAGATTAGATGGAAGAAAAGAAGTGAAAACGTTTAATCAAATAATCAACTTTTACTTTTTATCGATATATAATATTACTTCAACCGATGGTGGAAGACAAAAATTTAAGAAAAAATAATGAAAAGAAAAATTATGTATCAGTGGGATGATATTGAAACTATTTATAATTCAATACATAAGCTAATGAAGTCACAAAACAAAAATCAATTGTTTGAAAAGTTCGATACACAAATGAATCGTGTTGATTTTCAGATATATTATGTGTTGTTAGATTTTTTAATTGATAACGAATATTATATTCTTGCGGATAGGTTTTTTGAAAACTGCGCTATTCAAAAAGTTGATATTGAAGTTCAATTCGAAAGTCAATCTGTGTTAAGTTGTCTTATGACATATTTTGAAGCAAAAGAATTCTGTAAAGTCAATTACTACCTGGATAAAGGTTTCGACATCAGTCTGCATCAACCGTGGTTATTGGTTTTTTTGACTAATGAAGAATATAGTGACGTTATGAAATATATTGATCTTCATAAACGGAAAGTGAAGATTAATAGGATTAAATCGAATATTAAATACTAGTTTTTTTACATGATTTTTTATGGGAATAAATAATTATGGTTGGGTGGTTCAGTTTGTATAATAAACTCGTTTTAAAGGGGGTTGATTCTTATTTAATATCATATTCAATGTAACAGAAATAACTCATTAGAGTTAGGGTGTGATAGGTTATACGGAATGTATGAATAGAATAATTTATCAACTTTTTCATTTTTGTGATATATAATATCATACTTCCGAATATGGAAGATAAAAACAAATATATTATAAAATGAAAAAACAAAAAATCCCTTTCGGGACCGAAGAATGGTGTAGTAAGACAACTAATTGTATATCTGGTTGTAGTAACAATTGTAAATATTGCTACGCAAAATCTATTGCTATCAGATTTGGTAGAAAAACCCCTGAAACATGGGTTAATGAAGAAGTGAATTTTAAAGCATTAAATCAAAAAATCAAAAAGATTGAAGGAAGAATTATGTACCCCTCAACACACGACATTACTCCGACAAACTTAGAAATTTCACTGCAATTTTTAAAGAAGATATTGTCTGTTGGAAATGAAGTATTGATAGTCACAAAACCACATTTAGAAGTGATTAAAAAGTTGTGTGATGAATTAGTCAATTACAAGGATAAAATAATATTCCGGTTCACAATAGGTTCAATTGATTCAGAAGTATTGAAGTTTTGGGAACCGAATGCACCTTCGTACGAAGAACGCAAACAATCTGTTATACATGCATTTAACTCTGGATATCAAACTTCACTTTCATGCGAACCCGTGTTGGATGATAGTGTAGAAAGTATTGTGACTGAACTACAAGATTTTGTTACGGAAACTATATGGATAGGTAAAATGAATTTTTTAAAAGCTAGAATGAAAATTAATGGTTTCAAAGATGAATTATCAATGCAGAAAGCAAATGAATTATTTGAAATGCAGTCTGACGAAAAGATTATTGAATTGGTTGATAGATTAAAAGATAATCCAAAAATCAGGTGGAAAGAAAGTATTAAGAAAGTTATTTCAAATAATAATTAATATTTTCATCAACTTTTTTAAATAATCGTGATATAATAATCATTATTAATTTTAAAACTTAGATTATTATGTCAGTAGTATTGCAAAATTTATTAGAAATCACCCGAAAAAGGGTAGTAAGTGAAAGTGATTTAGATTATTTCGAAGAACACGTTGAAGATTTCCCCGATAATTGGGGGAATCTTTACCTATGGTCAATTCAGAGTAAGAATTATCAGCTGTCTGATTATTTATTAGAATGTGGTCTGGATTTAAATACTTGTGAAGATGTAAGAAGGGATGTAATGAAGTCATATTCCCTTTATGGATTGTATTCAGAAAAAATTATCCAGGATGGATTTGAAATCACTAAGGATATCTATCATTTAATAATCAACGTCTATTCCAACGACCAGTATTTCGATAAAGATAGATTGGATAATGATTACAATTATTCTTTACCTCTGAGTCGTGGTAAGAAAATAGATAGGTTGATAAATAACATACATAAAAAACGATGTAGCGTAGTCATTTAATAAAAATGATTTATCGTGTTTTATATTTTTTTGGCAGGTAACAACTTTTTATTTATTTTACTTTCCAATAACATAATATAACATACAGATAATCAGGCGTATAGACGTATTATCTACTCTAAATCCTTGTTAATATCAACTAAATCCATAATTCTAACTCCTAATGCAACACTTAATTTATATAAATTTTTGATTGTAATATTAGTTCTACCTGCTTCAATTCTACTTAATGTAGACTTTTCAAAATCACAAATATCAGCAATTTCTTGCTGAGTTTTTCCATTTTTCTCTCGGAAATATCTTATATTCTTTCCGATTATCTTATAGATAACTTGTTCAGATTTCAATTTTTTTTGTTGATTTATTTGTCAACAAAGAAAATTTAATATCTTTGCATTTAAGTTAACATATATGTCAACATTGTGACTTTATAATTAATCTTTATAGAAAAAGATAAAAAACAATTCAGTAATAATATTAATTACTAATTACCGATTTATATAACTACTAATATTCAAATTTATGAAAAAATTACTTCTACTATTAAATCTGTCCATTTTAAGTATTTACTTGTATGGGCAAGTAACCAGAACGGCTAATGTTGCAACACCAGGAACGCTTGCAAGTGTTGCAAGTTCTTACCTGACAACAGTGACAAATCTTACAGTGACTGGGACAATTGATGCAAGGGACTTTGTAACGATGAGAGATAAAATGACATCATTGACTACAATAGATCTATCTTCTGTTTTGATAAATTCATATATTGATGCTGGTGCAAATTTAGGTCTTGGAAATAATTGGGAATATAAAGCAAATGGTATTCCAGACTTTGCTTTCGTGACTCCTTTATACAAAGCAAAAACAATTCTAAAAAAGATCATACTACCATTAAATTCAACAAGTATTGGAGAAAGCGCTTTTGATGGATGTACGGGTCTTGAGAATATAATAATCGGAAGTGCAATGTCAATAATATCGAGTTATGCCTTTTTTGATTGTTCCGGACTTACATCATTTAATATTAATACAATTGTTCCACCTGTACTTGGAAATAAAGTTTTTGAAAATTCAAATTATGCTAGCTGTATTTTAACTGTACCTTTAGGTAGTGTGGGTTTATATAAGTTTTACGATCAATGGAAGTTGTTTACAAATATTACAGATGGTACTCCAACTGTTGAAACGACTGCAATTTCAAACATATCAACTACAACTGCAACTTCAGGCGGGAATATTACATCATCAGGTTCTACATCAATTACTTCTCGAGGGGTCTGTTGGTCTACAACGTTAAATCCAAATGTAGATGATAGTAAAACAAATAACGGGACAGGAATAGGATTATTTACAAGTTCAATAACAAATTTAGCTGCCTCAACAACATACTATGTCAGAGCATATGCAACTAATAGTGTTGGTACAGCTTATGGCGAAAATGTTACTTTTTCAACAAGTTCAGAAACACTTCCAACAGTTACTACAACAACTGCATCTGCAATTACAAGTAGTACTGCATCTGTTGGAGGTAGTATTACAAGTAGTGGCTCTGGAACAATAACTGCAAGGGGAGTATGCTGGGGAACGTCGGCAAATCCAACTGTTACTAATAATAAAACCTCAAATGGAACAGGACCAGGTACTTTTTCAAGTTCTATTACAGGGCTTGCCCCAGGTATAACTTATCACTATCGTGCTTATGCAACAAGTACTGTTGGAACTGCATATGGATCAGATTTGACATTTACAACCTTAAGCCCTCCTACAGTTACAACGAGTACAATTAAGGATGTTACAACTGTAAGTGCAATTTTAGGAGGGAATGTAACTTCTGCCGGAAGTTCAACTGTAACAGCTCGAGGTGTTTGTTGGAGTACAACGACAAATCCAACAATAGCAGATAGCAAAACATCAGATGGAACAGGTACAGGTAGTTTTACAAGTAATATTATCGGTCTGTCAATGGGAACCACTTATTATGCAAGAGCCTATGCCACAAATAGCATTGGCACATCGTATGGTTCAGAAGTGTCATTTAAGACTCTATCAAACAGTACTGAAGTTTATCTTAACAATATTGCTTTTATCAGCAAGGCTCAGGATGCCACAAAAAGCAATGTTCCAACGTCAATGTTAATGAATCCATTAAATCAAAACAACTTTGTCAATCCTGGGAATAATGTCCGCTTCAAAATGCAGTGTCATAACGTACGGACTTCGGGTACAAATATAGTTTCAGGTTTATGTAAAGTTAGAACCAAAGACCCATATCTTGTACTTACTGATAGTACATCAGGCCTTAATAACGTAGCTTGGAACGGCACTCAATGGTCAACTGATGAATTTGAAGTCCAAATCAAACCAACAACTCCCCTTGGATATGTTGCTTATGTTGATTTTGTTGTAATAGAAGGTTCAAATACATACAATACATATCAAGTACCCATTTTAGTTGCTCCACTCAGTCTTCAGTCCCGAACGATAGATGATGATAGCAACCCGGACAGTCAAGGAAATAGCAATGGTATTTGTGAGCCGGGTGAGACTATTGAAAGTTTCCCTTATTTACAGAATGTTTCATCTTTTGCGGCCAATACTGTATTTGGTGCTTTTGATAACTTTCATAATGTTCCCAATATTAATGTATGGAATAATAAAACGGGTGTAAGTGGTACTGTTGTTAATAACAGTTATTGGAATTATGCATTTAATGCACCCCAACCTATTGTTGCCGGAGCCAAAGATATGACACCCCAATGGGACTTTGTGTTTGATTATAAGTTTGATAAAACATATAGTTTCACACTTGGTTTGGCAATGTCGGGCTCATTCCAGTTGTTTTCAGGATACCAATCATTCTTCAGATGGTTGGTGCCTGTTACATATAATTCCGATTATCCTGAATTCAATACTGCTTTAAATGAATTTACAGCAAATAGCATAATGATTTATCCAAATCCAACAAAAGGAAAAATATTCCTTGAATCAGAAATTAACGAACAACATACTGTTAGTCTGTATGATATTACAGGCAAAAAAGTATTTAGCAATACAGTTAATCAAAATGGTTTAATTGTTGATCTTTCAGATTACGGATTGAAGGGTTTGTACATGGTTCAATTTGTAGATAAATCTGGAGTGCTAATAAAAGAACAAAAGATAATTTTTGACTAGATAATCAATCTATTATTTAATGAAAAATTCCAATGACAATATACTAGACCTCCTAGGTTAGGTATAAATCATTGGGATTTTTCATTAAATTTCATATATGACAAAGTCGTTTTGAAATCATAAGCTAATATCTTTGAATGAGCTAACCAGAAAGAATCCACCCTGTATCTACCAAAAGTGGATAAATACCGATTAAGTTCATCAATATAAAAGAATACATTATCCGGGATTTTACACCTTATAATAAGTTTTCCGTCATTAATATCTTCGTAGGTGTTCAGCATATTATATATTATAGTAAAATTTGATTTATTATATCAAGATTTCAATTGCTCCCTCAAAGTCAGGATTTAACACATTAAAATATGAAAATGGGAAATCGGTGGTTATGTCAAGATCCCTATTCTTAGTATCATAATATTCAATATCCGCAAAACTTATTACAGAATAATCACCAAGTCCAAGCTGTAATATGTATTGCTGAATTGTATATATGTAATCAAATAACTTCTCTTCGTTGTAGTTGCTAATCGAGAAGACACAAGAGTTGTCACCCAGATCACGTACGTTCCACTCTGAATATTTCATAATTCTTTGCTATTGTTTTTATCCGATTTTGATTCGGTGAATCTGTCTATTACATCAATAAAATCCTGCTCGTTTTTAACATAATAGATAAAGTCGTCCATCAGCAAGAAACCAAGAATTTCCTTTTCATTGTTATTTGATTTGAATAACTCACGGATATCAACCCTGAGTTCTTTACTGACTTTTTGGAGTATGTTGATTGTTTGATTGCTGCTGCTTAAGTAATTGTATAGGTTAGTTCGTGATACTCCCACACTGTTTGCTAAATCTTCTATTGAATAGTTGTCGAATTGATTTAGTATTTCTTTAATTCTGAATAGTTCCATATACATTGACTTTTTATTACTATATATTTAAAATTAAAAGTCCAAATCTGACAAAAAGCGGAATTTTGTCAAAAAATAATGTGAGAATATGCTCATAAATGTGAGAAATGTATAAATATCTCATTTTCATGACAATAATTTGGAAAAATATTTGCAAAAGGGGTGTTGGGAGTATTATCTTTGAGTTACTATGACCAACAAACTATTTAAAACAACTACAAATTCTTTTAAAAAATCAATTCTTAACTTATTCAAGAGAAATGCTATAGATAATGAATCTGATAAGTATTATAATCAGAGTGGTGTTTATCATGACTTTAATTACATCTCAAAATGTGTTCGTAATTCTGATATTAATTTTCGAAGTAATATTGAAAACCTAAATCGGGATTTATTGCGGGGTGAAAAAATAAAAAATGCAGTATATCTTGCTGCAGGTATCGATTCTACTGAAAACCTATTAAAACGCTATTCTTCTATAAAAGGAATAAATAACCTAATCTTGATTGATTATCGAATTGAGAAGTTCGAATGTATTACTGTAAATGATTCATTTCGCATATTTAATGTTGGGTGTGAAGGAGTGAGAAGCGCTGCTTTATTAGAGGAATCCAAAATTTCAATAAATCTTTTAATCGAATGCAATTTTGGAGCTAATCTAGGTTTTGGTTTCTTTTCGCTTTCCTCTAATCAAGTGCTCTCTGCTTTTGAACCCTTATGTGATAAGAACCAATTTATTTTCGTAGGTTCATATGATTACCAAAAATGTAATCAGCAATATATGGTTGCTCGTGATTATCTCAATTGTTTTCAATATGAAACAAAAAGGAGAATCAAAACAAATGATTTGAGTGGATTGGGTTATGAAATAGAACTACCTAATTTTACAACATACCCCTGGAGTTCAAAAGAAATAGATATCACCGTATTTCATAACAAAATACATTATCCTGAACTTTCAATTAAAAAGGAAGATGTAACACTACATTATATTAAAGGTAATATATTCAGCAAGAAGAATGAATTGGATATTATGTTCCTGTATTTCCGAAATCTATTCATGCACCGTCAGTTCAGCAGAACTATTATAAATGCACTTGATTTTAGAGGTGTTTATAAAAAACGAATATCAAGTGAAGTGAATTCTCTGGAGGAAGAATACAATTTTATGACTTCTGATGATATGGTGCAGTTCTCTAATACTTACAATGTGAAGAAGGTGGGATTTGTTCCCCTAAAAGGTTTTGATTATACGTCTTATATTAATAGTATATGTGGTTCGAAGTCTGAAATCACGGACCTTTACTTCTTCTATTTTGATCCAAAAGATTTGAATAAAATTTATCAGGTTGACCAGATGTTGTAGTAAAAGGATACCTTATACTATAGGAGTTTTATTAAACACTTGAAAACAATAATTATGAGCATCAATAACATAACACAACACAGATCAGTAGAGTCAATATTCAAACGTATTAGATTCAGAATTGACAGATATCAGAAGACTGTGATATTTGAATATAACCCTGAAGGTTTATACAACCTTCAGGTAGATTCAATTAAATTGGAAGATGGTGAGCATCCTTTATTTGAATCGTTTAATCGGAATGGATACACATTATTAACTACTCATTATCTGTATAGTATTATACTCAACGATAAGGAATCACCCTTATTGATAAGTAATCAATTGTTAAAAGCAGAAATACATGATATTATATATTATAAATATATATCAGAAATCATTGAAGAAAAGGAAAAACGAAAAAATTATACCGAATGCGTTTTAAAGTTCATCCCTTGTAAAGAAGAAATTGGAGGGGTATTATTATATCTGAATGTCGGAAATGATGAATATTTATTTCACGAAGTCATGCGTCAATTGATGTGCATGAATAATCAAGCAAAGAATTTAATAAAGGATAAAAGTGTGTAAATGGATAAAATAAATCATAAGACAACTATTGAGCACCTTAAATCCATTTTCTTCAAGTGTCGAAAATCGAAATTGGAATTTAGTTCAGACGAAGAGGTGGAAAATGCTTTCAAATATCTGTGTGAACTATTTAATCTATCTAAGATTCAAACTGCATTGCTCTCAATCATTTTTAATTTTACAACTGATGAAGATCTGGAACGTGTAAAATCACAACGAATGATTGATTTTCTTCGACTGGAAATAGAGTCGTTTTTTGATATCAAAAACGACCTTGAAGTTCTAATAAACAGGGGATTTATTAAGCAAATTAAGGAAGATAAATCAGATAATTTATTTAATAGTTCATTTTCTGTTAATCAGAAACTATTAGATATGTTGTTTCGAAATGAAGAGATTCAATTTGAAAAATTGTATGGAAACGGGTATAGTTTCATTCAATTTTGTGGACATATGTACAGAATCAATAATCGCAAATTATTGAATCATCTATCACGAGAAGATGTGTTGAACTCAGTTATTGAACAAGAAAGTAGGAATGAAAACCTGACTCAAATCAAGACGATGAAGTCTTTGGACCTGGATGTAAAGGATAGATTGATAATGTATTATATGATTTACAAATATACTGAAAATGAAAAGAGTCTTAATTTGAATATGATAGGTTTTGATATTCTGGGACCTTCTAAGGTTTTATCGCTTACGAAAAGACTAAAAGAAAAGACAACTCAAATTCAAATAGAAGGGTTGGTGGAACTGTCAAATGAAACTATCTTAACATTAACTGAAAAAGCAAAAGAACTATTTCTTGATGATAAAACAAGAAATACAGAGTGTGAGAAACAATCAGAGATTGAGACATCACACAATTATATAAAGCATGATTCAATACCCGAAAAAAAGTTGTTTTTCAATTCTAACATTCGAAGGGAACTAAATATTATTCAAACCCTTTTGCAGAAGGATAATTTTGCTGAATATAAAATGGAAATGAAGAAAAGAGGGAATAAAGCAGAAGGAATTTCGATAATGCTATATGGTCCTAGTGGAACTGGTAAGACATCAATAGTGGAAGTGCTATCTAAACAAACTAAACGCAATATATATCAGATTGATTTATCACAAGTTAGGTCAAGATGGTACTCGGAATCTGAAAAAAACGTCAAAAAGATCTTTGACGATTACAAGTTATTGTGTAGCAAATCTGAAATGAGTCCAATTCTACTGATCAACGAATGTGATGCTCTCATGGGTAGAAGAAATCCAGATATTCAAGAGAGAACTGATATGACTGAACAAACAATAATCAATGTACTCCTCGAACATATTGAAAAAAATGAAGGTATTATCATAGCAATCACAAATATGGTTGAGCATTTGGATAATGCATTTTTGCGCAGATTTACTATTAAAATCCATATTGGACATCCCGATATAAAAGCGGTAAAATCTATTCTGAAAAATAAGATTGATTTTTTGGAAGAGAGAGAAGTTAACATGATTGCAGAAAGCTATTCTTTAACGGGTGGACAAATAGAGAACATTTCCACCAAATGTATTGTCAATCGTATAATCACGAAAAGTAATCCTACAGTTAATGAGGTGATTGACTATTGTGAAGAAGAAAAAATTAAATCTAATCTTTGGAAGGAGGAATAGTAAGTATGGATGAGAGCAAAATAGAATTATTAGATGAAGATGTAAAAATAGCTGACTACATCTACTCAATTTTGAAATTCCAAAAAACTATATTAATGTCATGGGGATTTCAGCGTCCGATGGTGATAAAACTGGGATTAAAATTCACGGTTAATGGTTTTAAACACAAAGGTATGGTTCAAGTTAAGTATAATGAAGGAGCAGATTTATTTGACATCTTTTTAATTGATAAAGATGATATGGTTAAAGAAACGATTGAGGGAGTTTACTTCGACGAATTGGTTAATACTATCGACAATCATGTTGAGTTGGTTCCTAATTACAATGAACGGATTAATCAGGAATATAATATACTTACAGGTGAAGAAGAAGTTATTTGATATGGATGCAATTGAATTTATACGGTACTATCCTCAATATATAACGGAATTACAACAGATAGTTAAATCTGATTTATTACCTGTTTTAGAAGAAATGAAGAACTGTGACCCGCACGATTTAGTTTCACCTGAAGTTTGGTTCGTAAGTGTGCATCAAGCTAGAGGTTATGTTTTTAGTTTATTCCTTCGGAAATGTCAGGATAAAAATAATGAGGAGTAGTTGCTCCTTATTATTTTATCTCACTCCTCACAATTATAGGGTAGAGTTGAAATTGTGAGGATTGAAAGGATAAAGTTATCAGTAAAATATTAAATAGAGCATGTATTTCTCACAAAATTAGGATTAAAAGTATAGTAAGCTAAAAATATGAAGAAAATCAGTATTTTATATACACGTGTATCCACTTTAGATCAAAAAACAGATAGACAGCGAATCACTGAAAAAGATTATGATTTGGTGGTCGAAGATAAATGCTCCGGAGCAATCCCTTTTTTCGAACGAACAGGTGGAAAAGAAATCATGACCTACATTGAAAAAGGGATTGTTGGTAAAATCAGTGCTATTACTATTGATAGATTGGGACGAGATATGTTGGACATATTAAATACCTTGTCTTATCTTAATCAAAACTTGATACCGGTTTATTTTATCAATCAGGGACTAACCACTATCAACGATGATGGAAAAGAAAATCCTATTTCCAGACTCATTATTTCCATTCTTGCAACCATCAGCGAAATGGAGCGCACTCAGATTTTGGAACGTCAATTTGAAGGTATTAAAATAGCGAAAGCAAGAGGTAGTTATTTGGGGCGAAAACAAGGTACAAAAGAAGATGTTATTACATTTCTTTCCAAACCCAAAAACAAAAAAGCTATGGAATATCTTAAACGTGGGATGTCAAATTCAGAAGCAGCTAAATTAGCTGGGGTGCATATTAATACAATGACGAAGATAAAAAAATATTCAGGTGTTTAACTTTTTGTACAATATAGAATTTTTTCTCAAAAAGCTACAAGAAAATAATCTTGTAGCTTTTTTATTGTAGTATTACCAAAATCATGAATTATCATCATCTTTTACAAAAATATCTACTATATCAGTAAATCAATTAAATAATCTCTTCTTTGTGTCAATTTTTCAAATAATCTCATTTCTATTAAAATGTTGAAATAAATGATAAGTAATTTATTAATAATATGTTAGGTGTGAATAATTGAAACACACATTACAATTTTTAAAGAATATGTGCAAATTGATGATTTGTGTAATATGTATGTCTTAGAATAGGAATATATGGTATACAATAAATAAATGTATAAAATATTTCAAAAATATTTGCATATTAATATTTTTTGTATTATCTTTGTTTCGTAATTACAATATAATGTATACAAATAATAAAAGTATAGTAAATTAAAAAAGAAAAAATTATGAATAATAAGTTGACTGAAATTGAAGGATTGAAACAAAAAGTTTTGACGATTATAAATAATGAAGAAAGTTCTCGTTTAAAATCTGATTCTTTAATTGAATTAATCAATTTTGAAATGCTAAGAAATATTGATTTTGATTCCTTTATTAATGATATTGAAAAGAAAGATATATGTGTTGATTTTCTAAAATTTGGTTATGATTTATGGTTAACTTTTATAATAAAATTTTGGGTAAAAGTGAATGACATTTTAAAGTATTATGTTTCAGAAAATAAGAAAAAAACATATGAAATAGTATATGAAATTGCTGATAAACGTTTAGATCTTGAAAAACATATTTTAATAATTGATAATTTTATGAATAGAAAAGGATTTTCAGTTGTACAGCAAAATCATAAAAGCGAAAAAAACAATAATAACAGTAATGATATCTATTTTAATTTACGTGGATTTTGGTACGATGATAAGGATCGTAAAGTGAAAATCGTTAATGAACATGTTAATTTCATAGTTCATCAATTTATTGATAATAAAGAATCATTTATTTATAATGAAGAACATAATGAAGATAATGAAAAAATATTAGAAAGATTCAGAACTTCAGTAAATAAACTATTAAATAGATTTGAATTAAAATTGTATAGTCGTCCAGATGAAAATGATAATTCTAATACAATATATTATACTAATTACAATAACAAAGAAGTCACAATAACAACTGACATAGATTTAAATTTCCTGTTCAGTTTTATTGTGTTTTCAAAACAGAATGAAAAGTTAAAGGGATAATAATATTTATTTATTTAGACAATAAGTATACAGAATATATCTGTATAATACATACAAAAATAACGTGCCCTTGTCAGAGAAATGACAGGGGCCCACAAGCTTAAGAATTGTGTTTAATTATTTATTAATTATTAAAATCCCAGATCAACTGTGATAGTCCACCTGGGATGCTTTTACAAACTTTTAAAACTATTGATATTGAATGAAAATGTTAGTATGAAATCAGAAGAATGCATAATTGCTTAATTGTAAGTGATTAATGTTCAGTAAAATGATTCATAATAAATTTACATATGAACCGGGATAGAATTGACACAATTATGGGTCAACAGCTAGGGATACGGTTTGAAAAAGAAACTTGTATCCCTATTTTTTTGAAAATAATATTTATGAAACATCAACTTTTTGAAAACAATAGGATATAAGGTAAAAACGAATATTAATAACTAAAATTAGAATAGTATGAAAAAAAGAATTACTTCAAAAATCACGTATAAAATAACTGATTGTGAAATTAGACAATTCGATAAGATAGTAACAATATCTTATTCTGGTGAAATCGTGTGTGAAATCACTAATGTAAAGAATTATACTGAAATCTTTTCTTTGATTAAATGTATGTTTCAAGGTAATGTAATGTATGCAAAGATTTCTTCTTTTGAACTGAAAAGATTGTATAGGGATACTGTAAAATCAACTTTTAGTAAAAAGATAAATGAAGTCATTGAAGAAGTGGTAGATACTGTAAAGTCAGTGAAATTTGAAAATGTAGTTGAAAGAACTATGAAAGTGGTAAAGAAGTGGATTAATACTGAAAATAATCTGTTTTCAGTTATTTCAAAAACTGACATTATCAATTCAATTGTATATGAAGACCCAATTCAAAATTTAAGGTTTAATCTACATTGAAGATAGTAAGTCAATTATTGTATATGATAATTCTGTATTGTTTATCATAAACGAATATAATTAACAAGTAAAAGGATTTATTCTTTCGATAGATAGAATAATCTACGACCAGCATGCAAATTGGTCAATAAATTCTACTTGTACAAATCCCGAGTCTTGAACAAGTAAAATTGCAAGAAAATGAACTGTAAAAAAAGAAATTTTAAATGAAAATGGATAGACTTGTAAGTCGTGTAATATACACGGTTCTGAAGGTGTGTCCATGGTGGACGCACCTTTTTTATTTGAAATTTCTACCTGAAGACTATGATATATAATAATATCATTTGATATGTAATAAATATAAGAACATTAAGACAAAAGACCTATGGTAAACAACAAATATAAAGAATCAGATTATTTCACATAGATTTAAGTACCATAACCTATATCATGTCATGATGATATAATAATTAAAATGATAAGGTGTAAATGGTTGTGCACCTTCAAATAAAAGACAATCGTTTTTAATCAATATAAAAAATTTGTAAATGAAAAAATTAAACTTATTATGTAGTACTATGGGTACAAATGACAAATTGTCAAGCGGAAATATCGAAACATGCAAAATTGAATTTTGTGATGATAGTTCAAACGAAAAAACAGTGAAAACCATCGGTTTAAACGTAACGCTAAAGGATATTCTTACAGAATTAGGTGGAATAAAAGTAGCTAAATTTAACTTAGAAAAAAGTATTATGTTTAATGCTGTAAATGACAACATTATGGTTTCATTTTATAAGAATGTTTCAACTTTATATCCTAAAAATAAAAAGGATTTAAAAAGAGTTCGTAATTCATTATTTTATCATTGTGGTAAATTGAATGAAGAGTTAATTGACATGTGGAAATATTTTATTGGATTTGAAAAGGTCAAAATATTCAATCCTATGTTTGGTCAAAATATCATTTTGATATCTGATAAAATAATTTTTGGTTCTATTTATTATTTAGTAGATAAGACCAAAATAAACGACAATCTAACAATAGAAGATATTCTAAAAATGAATGAATATCACAATTATGTTGCTGATAAAAGTGCTAAACAGATAAAAGAAGGTAGATTATCAGATATATTTTAAAAAATATTCAGTCGACAGATTGAATAAGCAATGACTAATAGAATTGGTCAATAATAAATTCTACTTGTTCAAATCCTAGGTCATGAACAAGTGAAATTAAAGTGAAAATGAATAGTAAAAAAAATTCAGACAAAAATGGATAGACTTGTAAGTCGTGTAATATACACGGTTCTGAAGGTGTGTCCAAAATGGATACACCTTTTTTGTTTGAAATTTCTATCTGATAGTTATGGAATATAATAATTTCATTTGATTAATAATTGAGATTTGAAATTAATAAATAAGCACTTATAAAATATAAATTTGAAGAATATAAGGATTATCCATAGAGGTGAATAGGATTTATCATAAATACATATGATATGTTGGATTTGCAATAGGTGGATAAACGGTTTTTCAACAAGAAATAAAACAATAATAAATTTAAAAAGAAAGGAAATATTATGTCAGGAAATACATATTATCATTTAATTACAATTAAAGGGAGTAAGGAGGATATGGATAAATTCTATTCAATCTTAAATTCAGAAGGTGATTCGGATTTCAGGTTGGAAAAGTTTTATCCGATTCCTGAAGAAATAAAGAAATATGATCTTGATTCGTCATTTGAACCAGTCAAAAAGGTTTTTAGAAGGTGTAGCAACGGTAAAGAATCTATTGAAATCGTAGATAAAAACGGTCAAAACGAACAAGAATACAATCAATTACGTAAAGAATTGAAAGATGAGTTTGGGGAATATCAAATCTACGATTGGTGCGTTCTAAATTGGGGATCAGGATTTGAAATCGAAGATTCGAAAAATCGTATAATCAAAGATACATTGTATCATTGTGAGTTCCGAATTTCTGAAGGAATTTCTGATTTTGTAGAATTTCTATCAATAGATCATCCCAATTTATTTATAAGGTTGGATTTCATGATAGATACAAGACCACCTTTTCATTCGTATACGATATTAAGATATAACCAAAATTATGTATTGGTTGATAATGGTATTTCGGGGGTAAATATGAAATATCTTGGAAATGGAATGTCTGAATTTATTGATTACAATTTTCCTGATATTGGGGAGATTGACGGAGAATTATTCTTTGCAGTTGGGATTGACCCTGATGAAAACCTGAATGATTTCGGATTAAATCCAGATAATGTCATTAATTGGGATGAGCGAAAGAAATTTTATAAGATTATAGAATTGGGTAACTATCAAGAAATGAAGGAAGAAGTTGATAAATTCTGGATTTATGGGTTTAATGAATACAAGAGCTTGATTTGACAGAACTACCGACTTAATACATTAAACGTCTCACTCGGGGTATCAATAAATTGTGATATCATTGAACTCCCTTGCAGACAACAGGGAGTAGGGAAATCTTACTTCCTTATTATTACAAACAATTTAAAAGCAAGAATTTATGAAACAAATTATTAAAGAAACAGACAGTGAAAATGGAGTTGGTGAAAGACCGAACATCAAATTATTTGGACGGTATATTGCAAATCACGCAGCAGTATATGGTGATACGGTTGTGTATTATATCGAAAGTCTTAACAGGGACCAAATACATGAATTCTATTCTATTGCAAGAAATCATGCAACACAAACAAACTTTGGTGGGGACGAATATAATTGGGCAAGCTGGATTAGAATTATTGAAGGTAATTATGATATTACTATTAATGCTCCTCAGTACTTTGATCGTTATATGAAAAGATATTCAATTACAATCGAAATAAACAATTCAATAAAAACAATTAAAAAATAAATTATGAAAGGAATGTACACATTAAAATCAAGCACAACAAAAGTTGCATTGCAGCACATGTCAAAAAAACATTATATCAATTAATTCGAAAACTTGGTCGTAGTTTCTCTAACCGACTGGATACTCCAGAACATAATATTGCTTCAATAATGCGATATTATGCTGTTGGAGCATTTAATCATGTTGCGATAATTGAAAATGCAGTTAAGAGCAGATTTAATGAAAGTCAGATTCTTAAATTTTCAGATATGAAACCAATTAAAGAAATTGTGAATCCACATCCAAATGTCTTTACAAAATCAGGTTACTACTTCGTCTGGAAATATAAAAAGACATGGGAGTTATATTCAAATGAGGGAAACTCAATGAACATAATCACTATTGGAAGGTCAACAAATATTGAAAGAAAACTTATTCAGAGATTTCCTGATTATTATTCAGAAAATTTCAAATTGATTTCTCAAGTTGTAATTCGATAATAAATGAACCCTTAGTGCATTTAGACTATAAGTGATTTGATGTTGTTTTAAATTTCCAAATGATATATAATAATTATATATGATTAATTAATGGTATATTTACAGCAAAATTTAATTTTATGAATAAAAATCTAAGAATAGAAGAACTCCTTAAAGTTAAAGAAATGACTTTAACTGATTTAGCTAGAAAAATCAACCTTAAAGAAGGGAAGAAAATGGGTAAAAAAAATTACTTGACACAAGGGAATTTATATAATAGTTTGAATGCCAACCCAACATTAAGAACACTTAATCGAATTGCTAAATGTCTGAATGTCGAACCTGGAGAACTTTTCAAAAGAAAGAATGAAATATATGGATATATCACAATAGAAATCCATAAAAAACAAAAAACAAGTTCATTCTTTGACTTAGATAAGCTGAAATTATTTCTTGAAAAATTAGTTGCACAACCTGAAGTTGCGAATAATCAACCACTAACTTCAATAAAAGTTCGGTTTTATGAAATTCTTTCAAGTAAAGGACTTGGAATAAAGGATGTACTGAAGGTTGTCAATACAACCAAACAAAATTTGGATAATTCATTGGATAATCACCCTGGTTTGGAGAAACTTGAATTATTAGCAAACATACTGAATGTTGATATAAGAGCTTTCTTTGAACAGAACCATGAAGTTGTATTCAGAGGTCTCGTGTCAATAGATGGTGAGACATTTACAATAAATTCAATTATAGATATTCAGAACCTATATCATTATATTGATAATTTTGAAAGAAGGAAAATCAATGATACTCATCTGAATAATGTTATCAATGAAGTTCTTGTTGACATAGAAGAGAAAGATCATGTATCACAATCTTTTATTGAAAATGGTAACAATTTTAATCTGGATTATCTGAATCTCAATGAATGGACTTCTTTGGATGGAAGCAAAGAGAATTGTTGGTCTTTTCGGAATAACGGTGATACCCGAAATGGAAAATTCCTAAACTTTGGTAACATGGTGAAATGTCCGATGATTTTATTTGACAAACAGTTCAATGATAGCGAGAGTGCTTATGTGGTAGGTTGTTATTCAAATCCAGATATTCGTTCAGTAGAGATTATGAATGAAATCTCCAATTTTAAAGGTGGAGGATATATACTTAAGAAGACATACAGAGGTAATAATAGAACAATTGAACCCTTCAATCATATTCGTCAAGATTGGGAAACATTCAATGTCAATTGGATGCTTATGGTATTGTGGGAAAAGGTAAATAGTAATGATGATTTTAGAAAAATGCTTGAGCAGGTACCAATTGATGCTCATATAATAGAAGACACCAGTTTTATGCCAGTTGGTGGAACTACTCAGGTTTGGGGAGCTAAAAATAGCACTTTGAAGAGTTTGAGAGTTGCAAAAAACAAGCAATTAATCAAAAGATTGTTGCAGGAGGGGGTAAATGTAAATGCAACTTTTGAGAAGGGAGAGCAATTACTTCATAATCGGATAAATAATATTGGTACATGGGAAGGTCGGAACTTGACAGGTAAGTGTTTAAAACTGTGTCAACTTGCTTTATTGCAAAATACAATTCCACCTATTAATTTTGAATTATTGAATCATTCAAATATATTTTGGTTCGGGGAAAAAATAGAAATTTATGTTGAGAACAATCAGGTCAAATATAGATTCCACAATCAAACTACTACGAAAGTAATTATTGCAGGTGGTCGTGAATTTGATGATTACGAATTATTATGTAATGAATGTGATAACTTTCTTACAGGTGAAACTAATATTGAAATCGTATCAGGAGGTGCGAATGGAGCAGATACTTAAGGTGAACGCTATGCTAATGAAAGAGGATATTTACTTAAGATAATGAAACCTGATTGGTCATTGGGTAGAGGTGCGGGACACGTTAGAAATACCCAAATGGCAGAATATGCAAACGCTGCTATTATCTTTTGGGATGGGGAAAGTAAAGGGTCTAGACAGTTAATCGGAAAATGTAAAAGACTTGGATTAGATTATCGCGTTGTCAATTATCAATCGTAATAAAATTCATTACCTTTTAATTCAACTTCATCTAAATTCTGCACTATATAAATAAAAAATAATAGTGTAAAATATGACAAATATAATTGACATTCACTTCAGGGGTGAAAACCTCGAAAAAAGTTTATCCAACCTTTACCCATACCAGTTCGATTTTGATGGTATAAGCTATGCTTCTATGGAAGCATTCTTTGGAAGTTTACGAACACATGATTTTAATGAAAAACAAAAACTGTATCTAACTTACGGTCTGGACTCATGGTACAAGGGTCATAAGTTCAGCTGGTACGAAAAACAGGAGGTTTATTATAAAGATAAAATAATAAAACGACACTCATCGGAGTATGAAGACTTAATCACTAATGCTTTTGATGCATTATTTACAAATGAAGATTTCAAACAAGCATTGAAAGAATCCGGTGATTCGAAACTGACTCATAGAATTGGTAAAACAGCAAAAGACAAAACCTTATTAACCAGAAAAGAGTTCATAGGACACCTGAACAGACTTCGTAGCAAATTGAATGAACGAAAGTTTTTTGATTTGGGGGTATTGTTGATTAATTGATTTTGTAATGATTTGTGTCTTTAAATGAAAAAACTACAGAAATTAATTCTGTAGTTTTTTTTATTTATGCAAGATATATTATGTTGTTGATAAATGATCTATTCCATATTAATAACTCATCTGAAAATAGTACTTTTGTATAACATCATGAAATATAGTATATTAAATATTTTGATTGGATTAATAGTATTGTAAAAACAAACATTTGAGTTTTTTCTAACTATAATATTTAGACACTTAAAAATGAGTGTTTTTTCTTCGGGACAAAAAGAAATCCAATTTTAATGTATAATGATGAAAGGGATGTTTATTATGAAGTTTATCTACAAAACAAGCTAACAAAGCAGGACATTATTAATCAGCCTCAATTTGCTGATTTAAATGAGGAAGAAATCGAAACTCTAATTGAATTCATATGGGATTATTCAGTTATTGTATATAAAGCTTTTAAAAACAAACTCAATGAATGACTATGAATGATAAACTAAAGAAATTTGCAAAGGGAAAGTTTCAAGAACAAGAGGAAGCTGGGGGATATTGTATAATATATAATAGAGTAAGCTCAAAGGAACAGTTGGATGGTCAAAGCCTGAATACGCAAATGGAAAAATGCGAACAATATGCTGAAAAACTTGGAATGACAGTTTTGGAACGGTTCGGAGGAACATTTGAGAGTGCCAAATCGGATAAAGAGAGAAAGGAGTTTTCAAAAATGATTGCTTATCTCAATAATTCAAGAATACCAATTAAAGCAGTAATTGTATACTCGACAAGCCGTTTTAGCCGTACAGGTAGTACAACAATTATTGAAGAAGTTGAAAAAAGAGGAGCACAAGTTCGATCTGCAACCTCTAATTATGACCCAAAAACTGCACAAGGAAAGTTTATTCAGAATATGGAGCTTGCTACTGCGAGATTAGATAATGATATTAAAAGAAACACTACAATCGACAACAGCATTGCTGCACTGAGAAAAGGACGATGGATTGCCAAAGCACCAAGGGGTTATGATCAAAAAACTACGAAGAAGGAACAAGTAATTACAATTAATGAAGAGGGGGAGAAGATTAAACTGGCTTTCGACTGGAAAGTAAATCAGAACCTTAGTAATGAAGAAATCAGAATTAAACTTGAAAAATTAGGTTTCATCATAAACAAGCAGAAGCTATCAGAACTCTTCAAAAATCCATTCTATGCAGGATACATGAGTCATAACTTTTTAAAAGGAGAGATAATTAAAGGAAATCATCCTGCAATTGTAAGTGAAGATATTTTTTTGAAAGCAAATGGACTGTTGGATATTAGTCATTCAAATGGCTATGAAGTAAAAATGTATAAACCAGAGGTACCATTACTTGGGTCTATTAAATGTCCAATCTGTAGACGAAATATGACTGCCTCCATATCTACTAAAATGAAAAAGAAATACGATAAAGAGATTTATTATTATGTTTGTTGGAATAAAGGTTGTAAGCAAAACAATGCTGCAAAGAATATTCATCAATCTTATAAAGATATATTGAATAGTTATGGATTGTCAAGTGAGTTGACAGAACTATTGAAAATTCAAATGAAGAAAACTTTTTCCTATATGACAAAGAATGACTCAGAGCAACTGACATTATTGAAGCGTAAATTATCGAGTGTTGAAGGTTATATTAAACAAGTTGAGGACAACTTGGCTTTTGCAAACAATCAAAGACAAGTTGAAGCTTGCACAAGGAAATTGGCTGATTTGGAAAATGAAAAAGAAATAATTGAGACTGAATTGCAAAAGGTTAATGATATGTCATTGAACCTACCCAAATACATAGATTATGGATTGAAATACAGGAATAATATGCTCAAAATATGGGAGTTAGCGGATCTTGGGGAGAAGAAGAGAATACAGAAGGTTATTCATCCCATGGGTTTTGTTTTTAATAAAGAAGTTGGCAACATTGAACCTCTGTCGATTAATCAATTTGTATCGTTAAGGTGCTGTAAGCCAAATGAATATGATCAAAAAGAAAAAGAGACAATTAATCAAAATGATCAATTGTCCCTTTTTGTACCCGAAGCGGGACTTGAACCCGCACAGCCGTGAGGCCAAAGGATTTTAAGTCCTTCGTGTCTACCATTCCACCATCCGGGCAGGAATGACTCCTGAGAGAGAGCGAAAAACGGGACTCGAACCCGCGACCCCGACCTTGGCAAGGTCGTGCTCTACCAACTGAGCTATTTTCGCAGTTTTAATTATTCGCTAATCGTATCTCAGTTGGTAGAGCACTTTTCGTGTCTATTTCTTGGCAACTGAGCTATTTTCGCATTGAATAATCTTTTCTGACTTAAACTCAGTTGGCAGAGCACCTTCGTGTCTGTTTTCCGGCAACTGAGCTATTTTCGCATTCTTCGCTATTAGCTATTAGCTATTCGCTATCTTCAAAGCGGCTGCAAATATAATAAGTTTTTTTTACTCTGCGAAATGTTAATACAAAAAAATCGGGACAATTACAGGATTTTCTGAATTGCAGTATGTCTTAACAATATATTTTTTGAAATGTCGTTTAAGGTCTGAACGCCATAAAAACTTCAGACTTTCATCCATTAATTATCACACACTAAAAATCAATTATTTCATGTCTATGAATAAATAAATACACGAGAAAGTTCATTCCCAACTGATTATTTTTCTTAATCAACATAATCTCTAACATTTATTTAATTCTGACATGAACATTAAAAAAGCATTATCCTTTTGTTTTGCGCTTTTGGCCTTGTCCTTAATCAGCGCACAGGAATCAAAAAATGATTCTGAAAGTCCGAATCGCAGTATTTCAGGAGCAATTCACTCCTACACGGCAAATTCCGTTTTATCTCAGGGAACATTTCACAAAATTAAAGTTTCAAACAGCGGAGTCTACAAACTCACTTTCGAAGATTTAACTGCCATGGGAATAGTCCCGGAAAATATTCGTGTTTTCGGCTATGGCGGAGCAATGCTCGAACAGGATTTCTCACTTCCAACAATTGATGATTTACCGGAAATCGCTATATGGATGGAAAAAGGAAATGATGGTGTTTTTAATGCCGGTGATTATGTTTTGTTCTATGCACAGGGCAGCACCCGTTGGTCGTACAACACAAACAAATCGATGTTTGTACACATTGCAAACATTTATTCCAATGCCGGATATTATTTTGTAACATCGAATGCTGGTACAGGAAAGAAAATTCAGGAGAGAACAATAGCATTACCTTCAAATCCGACGATAAATCCTGTCACCCAATTTATCGATTATCAGGTGCATGAACGGGATCTTATCAATTTAGTGAATGCAGGCAAAGAATTTTATGGCGAGACATTTAGCAGTGGCACCGCCCATAAATATATCTTTAATTTTCCAAATCCTGTATTAGCTGAGAACGCCATTAAAGTGAATCTGGATGTTGCAGCCACATCCGCCTCCGCTTCCCAGTCGTCATTCATTCTCAACTTAAACGGCAATCAGCATCAAACATTGAACGTTGCTGCACAAAACTCTTACGACCCTTACGAGAGAGCAAAAAGGAACGCGGGCATCTTCACTTTCACACCGCAAAACGATTTGTTCGAGTTTAATATGACTTATTCTATGCCTACACCAACTTCCAAAGGCTATCTGAATTTTCTGGAAGTCAATATCCGCCGTCAACTGACCATGAGCGGACCGGTTATGCAATTTCAGAATATCGACTATTTAGGAATGAATACCTACAATCAATACCTATTGAGTACCGACAATCAGCAGGTGCAAATTTGGGACATCACCGATCAACAAAACATCATCGGCATTACCACTGAAAACATTAATGGGAAAATAAGCTTTATAGATTCCGGGAATGAGGTCAAACATTATCTGGCGATTGATCCGAAAGCAGCATCGGCATTTGCCAAACCCGAGATAGTCGGAGTTGTCTCCAATCAAAACATTCACGCCATCGAACAGGCCGACATGGTCATCATCACTTATCCCGGTTTCCTGACGCAGGCCGAAACACTGGCGCAGGCACACCGGCAAAAGGATGATATGACGGTGACGGTTGCAACAACCGAACAGGTATACAATGAGTTTTCGTCGGGAAATCCTGATGCCACCGCTTA
Source organism: Paludibacter sp. (assembly GCA_034927635.1). GTDB lineage: Bacteria > Bacteroidota > Bacteroidia > Bacteroidales > Paludibacteraceae > Paludibacter. The sequence continues at coordinate 53,243 of JAYFPP010000215.1, read as the reverse complement.
TCGCCGGATTATGAAGATGTTTTACGATCGCGCCGTCGCTTCAGGCAACACTGCCAATCTCCCGAAATATTTATTACTTTTTGGAAGAGGCAGTTTTGACAACAGAAAGATATTGTCTGATTCGGGTGACAATCTGGTACTGACCTATCAAGCCGAAAATTCCCTGATTGAAACATATGCCTACACAACCGATGATTATTTCACCTTTCTGGAAGATAAAGAAGGGCTGCAAGTGCCATCACACACCATGGATATTGCCGTCGGGAGGTTCCCCGTCACAACTGTTCAGCAAGCTAACGATGTGGTAAACAAGACGATCAGCTACATGAACAATACCGGCAAAGGTAAATGGAAAAGAGAACTTTGCTTTATCGGCGACGACGGCGATTATAATATTCATATGAAGATGGCTGACAGCCTCGCGTCCTATATCAACAACAACCACAAATCCTATTACACAAAAAAAATCTATCTTGATGCTTTCAAAAAAGACAGTCTTGAAATAATGGGCAGATATCCGGCGGTAAAGGACAGTTTGCTGAATGCTCTGGAGAAGGGACTGCTGTTGCTAAATTATACCGGACATGGAAGCAGCCAGTTTTGGGCCAACGAACAAATCCTTACCAATACCGACATTACCCGATTGACAAACGAGCATTTACCCCTCTGGTTTGGAGCCACTTCTGATTTTGTAAAATCTGACTCAAAAAGTATTTCGGCCGGCGAAAATGTTCTTTTGAATCCTGTCGGTGGTGGAATCGGGGTATTGTCGGCTGCACGGCTTACATATGCCTCCCAGAATTTCGGACTCAATGATTATCTTATCCGGTACCTGTTCAAAAAAGAAAACGGACAACATTTGCGGGTAGGCGATGCGATCAGAAAAGCTAAGAACCAACTCTATTCGGAAATTAACAAACTATCATTTATTTATCTGGGCGACCCTGCCATCCGGCTCAACTACGCCGATAATTACAGGATAATTACAAACAAAATAAATGATAACAACAGCTTTGGAAGCGATACCCTGAAAGCAAACTCGGCTAATACCTTTGAGGGGAGCATTGTGGATGAGAATTCCAACAAAGTAGCTGATTTCAATGGAACAATACAACTGAGTTTGTACGGCAGAGTTCAATCGGACACCACTCTGAGAAACAGTAATTACAATTACGAACCTGCTTTTGTATACAATGATCGTCCGACTGTTTTATATTCAGGAACCGCAACTGTTGTTAACGGAGAGTTTACCTGTTCATTTACGCTGCCAAAAGCAATCGATGAAGATTTTGGTAGAGGGAAAGTCTGTTATTATGCACAGGACGATTCAAACAATTATGAAGCGATGGGTTATTTTGAAGAATTTATCGTGGGAGGAACTGATAACACTGCCGGAGTTATTAATCCTGATGAAGATAAATCTACTTCGGAAATTGCAGTAACAAATTATCCGAATCCGGCAAAAGGTCAAACCTGTTTTGTCATAAACAATTATGATAATATTGTGAGTTGCTCAATTGATATATTTGATATTTCAGGGAGGAAGGTCTGCACTTTATCATCCCCGGAACAGAATAAAATATCCTGGGATTTAACCACCGACAGCGGACAAAAGGTCATTGCAGGAGTTTATTTCTACCGGGCAAGGATAAAAACTGTCGATAAAGAAATTTATACGAAAGCAAATCGGATGGTAGTTGTTGATTAGTTCGTCGTGAGCATCAAAAAAGAGAGACGTGGCATGTCACGTCTCTCTTTTAATTTGTTTCGTTAAGCCAGGCTTACAAACAATGTTACGAAGCATACATTTCATCAATCAGCACCTTGTATCTTTGCAGAATCACCGTCCTTTTCAATTTCAGGGTATTGGTAAGTTCGCCCGTTTGAATGCTGAACGGTTTTGAAATAAGGGCAATTTTCTTTATCTGTTCATAACCGGCCATTCCTGCCTGCATGCGTTGAACCCGTTGTTGCATATACTCATAAATCTTCGGATTCGCCAGTAAATCATCGGCATCCTTATATTCAATCCTGAATTTGGCTGCGTAACTCTCGAGATCAGGCAATGATGGCGCTATGATAGCAGTTACATAAGGCTTTTCATCCCCTATCACCGCTACCTGTTCGATGTATTTATCCAACACCAGACGGGTTTCAATTTCCTGGGGAGCAATATATTTTCCGTAGGATGTTTTGAAAAGATCCTTGATCCTGTCGGTAAGAATAATGCTGTTACCACGTATATAACCGGCATCCCCGGTTTTAAAGAATCCATCTTCGGTAAATGCCGCTTCATTGGCAGTCGGATTCTTATAATATCCCGGAAAAACAGTTTTACCTTTCACCATGATTTCATTATCAGGACCGATTTTTACTTCTAAATCGGGAATAATCTTTCCAACAGTACCAAATTCATAACCTGTATGATCGAAGAAGCTTACCGAGGCTGTGGTTTCTGTCAGTCCGTATCCATACACAATAGGTATCCCCATACTTCGGAGAAAAATATTGATTTCGTCGGACAATCTGGCACCGGCAACCGGGAACAGCACCGCCTGATCAATACCAATGGTTTTTTTTACCTTTGAATAAATCAATTTATCTGCAATGAAGTACATGAATTTTAATGTCAGAGGAGGTACCTTTCCCAGTCTGAGATAATCAATATTATATTTCTTGCCTGTTGCAAGTGCCCAGCTTACAATTCCCTGTTTGAACGGAGTCATTTTAGAGATATTATCCTGCACAGCGGCATACACTTTTTCCCAGAAGCGAGGCACGGCACACATCATCGTGGGTCGCACCTGTTTGATGGCTTCAGTAATTTCGATGGGACGAAGATTGATGAATATCTCCACTCCCCGGGCAATACACAAATAACACCACATGCGTTCAAAAACATGCGAAAGCGGCAAAAATGCAATGGAAGTCTGTTGATCGGTAATCTCCGGAATACGAACGGTGTGTATTCTTACAGCTTCATTCAGACACGAATGCGGCATCATTACCCCTTTGGGATTACCGGTGGTACCCGAAGTATAAAGGATACAAGCCATATCCGACTCAGAAGCATCCTGCATTCGGTTCTGTATTTCAAAATGGCGGTTGGAGGCATAACCCTGCCGGAGAAATTCTTCAAAATAGATGGTATTTTCGCCTTTGATAACTACATCCCCGTCAAATACAATAATGCTTTTCAGATAGCTGGAATGCTCCATTACCTCCATCGCAATATCATACTGAACCTGATCACCTACAAAAAGTACAGCTATTTCAGAGTCGTTGACAATAAATTCTACCTGGGGTGTTGTGGAAGTGGCATACATGGGAACCACCACGGCCCGGTTCGAAAAAAGGGCATAATCCACAATCAGATTTTCAGCCATATTGTTCGAAAACTGACCGACACGGTCGCCTTCTTTCACGCCGAATTCATAGAGCGACTTTGAGATCGCCATAATTTGTTCGGCAAATGACTTCCAGCTTATTTGTAACCAATCGTCCTTAATATCTTTCCTGTGATTAATTACGGTCTTGTTTCCATACTTTATCGCCTGAGTCTGAACTAATTCTGCAAAGTGTAGCGTATCCATCTGTCTTTATTTTTATTGTTATAACAGGACAAAGATAAAAATTTTATGGAAAAACTTTCTATTGCGGAAAAATTATGGTCAGATAAAAATTTTAAATATCTCATCTTCAATCTTTATGACATACAGGCCTTTCTTGTTCCATTCGAATGATTCACCGTTCCTGATAATTTTCTTTTGGAACATCAGCAATCCATTAATGTTGTAGATCATCAGACGATCGTTGATGTCTGCCCCCGTAATCTGTATTTTTCCACCCGAGAACACCACTTCCCTCTTTTTTCCTTTCCACAGGCCCGTAATATCAGTTTCAACCTGATATTCGTAGGCACCCATATCAATCTCATCTCCCTGCATCCGGCTTTTAGCTGCCAGATCCAGCAGGAGTCCTTTGGCATAGCTACCGTCACCTGCATTAACACAGCGCGAACCTCCGGCAAGTTGGTAGGAAGCTGTTTCTATTTGTTGTATGTCATATGCAAGTGTTGAACTCCCTATCACCAATGCAGGCGAAACAAAATCCGGGGTAATTTCACGGGTCAATGAAATATGAGCCACATCATTGCCATCGGTAAATTTTGTACTGGCGCTTTCGATGGCCGAATTTTTTGAGACAACCGTTCCTCCACCATTCAAATCATCATTCTGACCGTAACTGTTATAGGTTGTTTCACCATATAAATTGTTATAAGCGATGGAATTAATGACATTAAGGTTGGAAGCACTGGTTCCCAGACCAAAGGCACCACCCGGTTTAACCGATTTATTGTTGGCAAAAGTACAGTTGATAATATTTGCCGTGACACCACCACCTACCTGCACCGCACCACCATTGCCTGAGGAGCTGTTGTTTACAAAAAGACAGTTTTCAATTGTTACACTTCCCTGATGACAGTGGAGCGCGGCACCATTCTTTCCGTTCTGAGTCCTGTTATTGCGAAAAATACTATTTCGCAACACAGCACCACTTGCCAGTATCATGCCTCCTCCGTTTTCACTACCATTTGCTCCCACCTGATTCAAACTATTTTGAACAATAACACCATCCAGCACGCTGCTCACCATTGCAGTCAGATTACTGTTTCTCAGGGGAGAAATGGCATTTCCGCCATCCAACACCGTAGGATTTTGGGCCCAGTTTCTTTGAACAAGAAATTGTTCATTTCCGGCAAATCCTCCATAGACAGCGATATTATCGAAGTTTAGTGTATTACTCACGTGATAAGTGCCCGCTTTCAGCCATATTTGTGTACCCGAAATCTGTGCTGACTGAGTTATGGCACTAGCTAAAGTTGTTGCATTTTCCCACGAAGAACCGTCTTTGCCTGCATCACCGTCAACAGCCACCCGGATCGTTTTGTTGGCAAATTCACGAAAAGAGGCTTTGAACCAGTTTATCGCCATGGGTTTGAGTCGATTTACCACTTCGGTATTGGAAGCTGCCACATTTGTTTTCTCTAAGAAATCTGTTTTCATATCGTACAGCTCAACACCTGAACCATCAGCATTGACCAACAGTTTCCAGTCGCCATCACGCACCGCAATATGCGGACTAACCCTGTTGTCCTTGTTTTTGCCAAATTCCCAGAACAGTGGTTTAGCCCGGTTGGTTAGTCCGGTTCCCAGCAATACCCTGCTCATGTCTTCACCATCAAGAAGATAGTCCTGTGGCACCTGTGTACCGCTTATCGCGCAAAGCGAAGGCAGTAAATCCACCGAACATAATACAGCACTGGTATTAAGTTGTCCCGGCGCTATTGTTCCCGGCCAGCGCACAATAAAAGGCATACGGATACCACCTTCGTACAAAGTAGCTTTCTGTCCGCGCAAATCATCGGTACGATTTCCACTGAAAGCCGGTGCCGGGCCATTATCACTGGAGAAAATCACCAGCGTATTATTATCTATCCCCAGATTTTTCAGTCCCTGCATCAGGCGACCTATCTGCACATCCAGCTCTGCGAGTACCACTGAAAAATGTTCCGGTGATTCCCGCCCGGTTCCTCCATCGTCTTCATATACCCATGGAGTATGCACATCATCCGGCCAGAGGTTCACAAAACAGGGCTGATCGGGATGACGGGTTAAAAAATCCAGCGTTTTATCCACAAAATATGCCGTACGGTCCCAGCGTTTTATTTCATCGGTATTTGCCCATATCCAGTTGGTTGAAGTCAGTTTAGGATCGGGGTCCGGACTTTCGTAGGTCGAAGCGTATTCGTCAAATCCATAATTAAGAATCGAGGGAGCATCATTCACATCGCGTCCGCCACCCATATGCCATTTACCAAAATGACCGGTGGCATATCCGTTAGCTTTGAGTGTACGGGCCATCGACGGTGCCTTGTCGTCAAGATAATCGTTCGATTCGTTTTGCACCTGCGCCGCCCGGGTATTAAGATAGGTGGTAATCCCCCATCGGGTTGGATACATTCCGGTAGTAATTCCTACACGGGAAGGTGAACTGATCGGGCAGGCCGAATAGTACTGTGTAAAACGGATGCCCTCATTGGCCAGCTTATCGATATTGGGTGTAGGAGCATAGTTTCCGCCATAACAGGATGGATCCGAAAATCCCATATCATCAATATAAATGATAATAATATTCGGTTTTTCAGCAGATACTGCCGGTATCCCGCAGGCCATTATGAGAGGTAGAGCCGTAATTTTCTTCATAAATCTTTATTAGTATTTATTTTTGACATCATCAGGTGCTGAATGCACAAAAATAAATCATTATCATTTTATATATTCGCAAATATATGCTAAAAATAAGCATTATTGTTTTATCGATGGAAGTCAGGAGCAAAAAATGAACTTTCTACTACAAACCCGCATTATTCAGGATTTTTTCGTAAAAAAAATCCGGCCGTGAAACATCGTTCCGGCCGGATTCATTATAAGGTACGTAGATCGGTTTCCCGAATCGCTTCATTAATTATTGCACAACCACTTTGGTCACAAACTTCCTATGTCCATCTCTTAGGACTTCAACTATATAGATTCCCTGTGGCAGTTCGAATTCAGCTTTACCCGTGAGTACTCCTGAAGCCAGTTTATTTCCACTAATCGCATATACATTGATTTTTCCTGCAACAGTATTACCCGACATATTAACAACCAGTTTTTTATCCTGACTGTACACATTCAAACCTCTGTTCGGCAGCTCATTGGTTGAAGATCCACCTACAACAGTAAATGTTTTAGTTTCGGCAAAGGCACCACCAATAAATGAGCCATTAACAGCCTGTACTGTCCATTCATAATTACCACCGGGCAGGTTGTATAGTTCAAAATGCTTGTTGGTAAATACATTTCCCATACATCCACCTACTTTACGTTTGCCGTTAGAAGTCGACAATGGATTGTAAAGATATTTTCCTGTGGTGGTATTTTTAAGCGAAAGGTTATACGTTGTACCGTTTTTCCCGGTTTCACTTGCCGGAGCATTCCATGTGAATGTAGCCATAACTTCCTCCCCGTCTTCAATTACTGCGTTCAGTCCCGTAGGTACTCCCGGAGCAACCGATGCCGCAGCCGACTGATTCAGAATGTAACCGGATGCGCGTTTGTTAACCGGTGCAGCACAGTAACCATTAAGGAGCAGATCAATTTTATTATCACCATTGATGTCGGCAACAAGGAGTCCCTGTTCGGATGCTCCCTGAAAACTCAGACTACTTTTAGTAAAAGTAAAATCAGCCGGGCTATTGCCTGTATATAATTCCGTTACCTGAGCAGTTCCGCTCCAGCCACCGCCGAAAATATCGAGTTTTCCATCGTTATCCCAATCCACTACAACCGAACCGTTCTGCATACTTCCCTGACGGGCAATTTTTTGCTCCCATGCAGTTAGAGCGGAAGTACCGCTTTCATTTTTAAAGACGCGGTACATCATATCGTTATTCTCTCCGGAATTGAGGTAACCGTCACCATGCAGTAACATATCAAGATATCCATCACCATTGAAATCTCCCCATTGTGAGTCGCCGTTCCCTTTTTTGAACGGAACAATTACACCCGAATACTGTGTGAGAACACCGAAACCATCGTTTTTAAACAGATAGGAAAAACGCTGGGTTTGCTGCGTACCATTCACTTCTTCATTTTTTGCGTTTAAATCGGCAGCGTTAATCCACATATCGGGATAACCGTCATTATTATAGTCAATTACCGACACTTCAGGTTCGACAAAGTTGTACGCAATCGGATCGCCCACAGTGGTAGTAGTTGTTGTATAACGAGCTGTAGCCTTAATAGCATCTGCTACAGGCGTAAAGCTTCCATTGGTTTGCTGAAAATAAATCACGCAATTACCGGGATCATTTCCAAAGAAATAATAATCGAGTAATCCGTTGAGGTCAAAATCAGCAAAACCGCAGGAAGTAATTTTAGCGGCAGCCAATACCGGATAAGTTTCGGAAGGAGCAAGTGTAAAGTTACCCTGTCCGTCGTTAAGTGCTATACCTGCTTTAACAGGATTGCTAAGTCCCCAACCTGCAAAAATAGCATCGGGGTCACCATCCCCATCAATATCGCCAAACTTGATATTACCTCCACGACCAGCTGTAATCACCCGATTGCCCGACTGTGCCGTAAAATTACCTGCTCCGTCGTTAATCAGAATAGCACCATTTTCAATGTTACCCGGAGCATCACCGCTGACAATTACGTCCAGGTCACCATCATTATCGATATCCGCAGCCGCGAATATACCTTTCCAGATTTCTAAGTTGAAATCAACAAACTGAGCATTCACTGTCATTGTGACAGCGACTAATGCTAAAAAAGTAAAGATTTTTTTCATACAAAAATTAAATTTTAAGTGAACAATAATTGAGTTGAGAGTTGAGAGTTGAAAGTTGAGAATTAAGAGTTTATTAAGTTATTCACTTTCAACTCTTAATTCTCAACTCTCAACTATTTAGTTTTGTGATTCAAAATATGGTGCAGTTTTCTGCGTATGACTCGGCACGCCGCCCTGGATGTAAGGCCAGCCATCTTCGCCCCACAGCACTTCGTCCATCATCAGCGGACGGCGGGTTGCACCACCATTACCGAAAATATATGGCTTTTCCACCGCCACAGCGTGATAAAGCATAAAGTAACGTCCGTGATCATCTACAATAATTTCGGCATTGTGCCCGGGACCAATCCAATGTACGCCATCGCCAACCAGAAATTTTGTGGATTGGGCTGCCTGAAAATCATTGATGGTTTTGATATCAATGCCTTCTTTTGTATAATACGGACCTTTAATATTACTGGCGCTCGCCACCGACAAATAGTATTTGGTATCAGGACCTTCACAGCACGAGTTTGAAGAAGCGAAATACCAGTATTTATCCCCGTGTTTAAAAATATACGAGCCTTCAAAACCGCGACCTGCAATCTGGAATTTCGATCCGGTAAGCGTTTTCATATCCGATGAAATTTCCTGTCCGTAAATTCCCTGAAACGAGCCCCAGAATAAATACGATTTTTTATTCCGCCCCGTACCGTCGATAATATAAAACTGGTCGATTGCGTTGGCTACGCCACTCGATTGCGCATCCAGAACTTTACCTTTATCGGCAAAAGGGCCGTAAGGATAATCCGACACTGCCACGCCGACGCCCGGATTACTATCACCCCACTTGGAATTGCTGTAGTACAGGTAGAATTTTCCATCTGTTTCGTTTTGTACAATTTGCGGCGCCCAAAGCCCGCCGTCATGCCAGGCAGGTTTGGAGTCAGTGGTGAAAGCATCTCCTACCACTTCCCATTTTGTAAGGTTTTTTGATGTGATAATCGGCGTTAATCTGGATGCTGCACCGGAATACCATGTATTTTGCGTGCCGTAAGCATAAAAACGCCTGTTCCCATCGGTATCGGTTACCCTGATAAAACTTGGATCTGCCAGATCAGGTTCGAATAGCGGATTCTGATACAGTGTATCCGCCGAAGTCGGCGGGTCTGTCCAATACAGCGGTTCTTCTTCTTTATCCTTGCATGCTATCACAATAGTGCCTAACATTGCAAATACTAATCCTGTTAAAGTTATTTTCTTCATATGTAAATAATGTGTTAATATGCCAATGATAGAGACGGTTTTTTTTCTCACTCTCAATTAATTAGTTGTATCCCGGATTTTGTTCAAGTCCATCGACCAGCACATCATCGCGGGACGGGATAGGAAAACGGTTGTTTTTACCGATAACAAAGTTATTAAACTCAGCATCACGGCTCTTTAACCATGCCAAACCACGTTTGCCGTTGGCAAGATCATCATCAACCCGATCAAAGCAACCCCAACGTTCCAAATCAAACCAACGCCAGTTCTCTCCGGCTAGTTCGGTGCTACGTTCATGCATCAGTTGCAGACGGATGGATGCCTGCGAATTGCCACTTTTAGTGAATCCGGTGAAAACGGTTGAATTTTCGAGATTGGGAATACCAACACGTGCACGCACTTTGTTTATATACTCAACAATCTTTTCATCGCCGGGCGTGAGTTCGTTTAATGCTTCGGCATACATCAGATAAATATCGGCCAAACGTACCACACGGGTATTGATACCATTCAGGTCCTTTCCTGTAGGCGCTGTAACTCCCCAACCTGTAAATTTTTTCCAAAACACTTTTGAACGATCCAGCGCCCACTGATCCCATGTTTTTGTATAATATATTTCACTTGCCGTTTCGGCGCTGTAATAATATAGCGTAGATTTCAAACGCGGATCAGTTTTACCATCAGTGGCTTTTTCTTTTTCCAGATCTGTTTTGACCACATTGCGGGCAAAAGAATCGGCCCATGCTCCATAGTCGCAAGGCAAGCCAAGAAAATGGGCGCGTTGAGAGTTTAATTGCAGAGCGGAATTGGCCGACTGTGTTATTTCAAACAGCGATTCACTGTTATGTTCGTTGGTTTCCGTAAAATTGTCGCCATAAACAGGAACCAAATCATAAATTCCCAACGCAAAAATATCTTCGCATTTGGTTTTTACCCTGTCCCATTCGTGCAGCTGCGCCGACACTTTTACATCCATTGCCAAAGCAGAACCTTTTGTGTAACGTCCCAAATCAGCAACATCCCATTCTACCGGCAGCAGTTTGGCCGCGTTTTCAAAGTCCTTTTGTGCCTGTTTGTAAATGTCGGCCTGCTCATGAATTGACAGCTGTACCGATGCTTCGGCTGAAAGCGGAATGCCGCCGCGACCATACACCGCCGCGATATTGAAGAAATTTACACCGCGAATGAAAGCTGCCTGACCGATAATCAGATCACGCTCAGCAGCATCCATATCTATGCGCGGCGCATTGTCCAACACCTGGTTTGCCCAAAACACACCCTTGTAAGAATCAAGCCATGGGAAAATCACTGCTTCTTCTGTGTATCTGGAAATCAGAAAAGTGTGATATGATTTCATTGCTGCAGCAGGCGATTCGCTATAGCCCTCGTCGGAACGTCCAGTATACAGAATATTCAGCCAAAGGCGGTATGTACCGTTAAAACGCAACGAGCGATAAACAGCATTCAGGCCGTCATTAAGGTCATCGGCATCACGCCAAAAGTTGGTGGTATCCAGTTTATTCGGATTCCGCTGATCAAGAATATCTTCACAGGAGATCATGGTCTGAACCACGATCAACGTGATAAACAGATAAACAAGATTTTTTATTTTCAGTGTCATATCTTTTTATTTTTAATTAATTAAAATCCTACCTGTAATCCTATAGTGATAGTTTGCACTGGCGGAAAATGCCCGTCGTCATAGCCTTTTGCATAGATGCTGCCACCAGAAATTTCAGGGTCGAGACCGGAATATCCCGTGAGCGTGAACAGGTTTTGTGCCCCTGCATACATACGCATTTTTTCAATAACCTGTGTTTTTTTCAGCAATTTAGCAGGCAAACTGTAACCGATTTGCAGATTCTTCAAACGCAGATAATCGCCCCGCTCAATCCAACGGTCGGATGCTCCGGCAGTATTATGACTCGATTCCATAAGCGGCCGGGGTACCGTATTGGAAGTTCCCTCACCATGCCAGTAATTCAAACCCTTCGGCGCATTGCCGGTTTCGTCCATTCTTTCGAGCCAGAACTTAGTATTATTGTAGATGTAATTACCATACACACCAAAGAAAAACAGGTTCATATCGAAACCCTTGTATTCAAAATTGAAATTTAATCCGGCCTCAAAAGCAGGGAAAGGTGAGCCTACAAAATATTTGTCATCACTGAGGTTATCGTAAGAAATTTCGCCATCATCGTTCAGGTCAGCATACCGGATATCACCTGGCTGTGCGTCGGGCTGAATAAGTTGTGATACGCCTGTTTCCGGGTCAATCCAGGAATGAGCATTCACTTCATCCCAATTCTGGAAAATCCCGTCTGTCTTCAGCACATAGAAATTGCCCAGCGATCTGCCAAGTTCGGAATAAGATGACGAACCGATTCCTGCAAAATAATAGTTGTCGTTACCGTTCAATTCCAGGAGTTTATTCACTGTGCGTGTCAGATTCAGGCTTACATCGTATTTGAAATCTTTTTTTGTTTCGCGCCATCCGAGTTGCAACTCAAAGCCTTTGTTATCTATTTTTCCATAATTTATCCATGGATTTATATCCACGCCCTGCATCCACGAAATATCTTTTGTAATCAACAAATCCGACAAATTTGCATAAAACAAATCCACAGAGCCGTAAAGACGATTATTCAATACTGTAAATTCAAAACCGGCATTATAGGTAGCACGGGTTTCCCAGCGCAAATCGGAATTTGCCAGACCGGTTTGAATTTTACCCGGATAAAATACTTCATCAGTACCCAGCACAATTCCCCTATCGCCACCGTCGATATAGGTTGCAAACTGATAGGCGGGAATTGCCGCCTGATTTCCCGATTTTCCATAACTCAAACGCAATTTCAAATCATCCAGCCACGAAACGGGTTTCAAAAAGTTTTCCTCACTCATTCGCCAACCAAGCGAAACGCCGGGGAAAGTACCGTAGCGATAATCCTGTCCGAAAAGTGAAGATCCATCTCTGCGGATATTGAACTGGAAGATATAACGGTCGGCATAATTATAATTGATACGACCCAAAACAGAAGTCATAGCCACTGCCGAATTACTCCCTGAAACAGCCCTGGGAAGCGTACCATCGTCGGGTGACGCCTGATCAAGCACCCAATAACCCGGCTCCAGAATATTGTATCCTCTTGCCGTATTACCCCGTCTGTTTCGCATTTGTGCGGTGTAACCTGCCAATACATCGAAATTGTGCTGTCCGATGGTTTTTTGATAAAATGCCGTATTTTCCCACAACCACGATTCCATAGACCCGTTTCCTTCAGTCAAAACGGTTTCGTAATCGCTCAACGAAAGATAACGAAGTTGCTTTTCTTCGCTGGTATATTTGTCGAACCAGTTGAGATATTCTATTCCCAGATTCGACTTCAATTGTAATCCTTTGATGGGTTCAATCTGCAAGAAAGCATTTCCAATTACGCGAAGATTGTACTGATTGGTTATTTGCGATTCCTGCGCTCCAATCGGATTTGTGCCATAAGTAGGATAAGCTGTTGACCCAAAGCCATATTCTGTATGCTCTTCATTAGCATATACGGGAATCACAGGCGGCATGCGGGCAAGGTCGATAAACGGAGAGCCGTTCAATGTTCGCGTATTGGAATATCCGACCATGAGGTTTTCGCCAACAGTGAAAATACCTTTTCGCGCCTCTGCATTGCTGCGGGCAGTTATACGATTGTGATACGGGCCTACTACCACGCCGTCTTCATTGTAATAATCCAAAGAGAACATATAGTTACCCTGCTTGTTTCCGCCCGACACATTAAGGTTAATGTCTTTTGTAATGCCTGTTTTGTAGAAAGCGTCCTGCCAGTCGGTGTTGGTAAGCAGTTGTCCCTGTGCCGGTTCGCCCGGCCACTCGCGATCTGCATTTTGATAAGCAATACGGTTTAAACGTAAAAAATCAACTGCATTCATCATTTCGTAACGATTTGCCAATTGCGAAATGCCGTAAGTAGCATTGAGTCTGATTTGCGGTTCGCCGTCTTTTCCTTTTTTGGTAGTAATAAGTATAACACCATTTGCGCCGCGGGCTCCATAAAGAGCCGTTGCTGAAGCATCTTTCAACACCTGAACGCTTTCAACATCGTTCATATTGAATTCACGCTGTGAACTTTCAAGGATCATTCCATCAATCACATACAGAGGCGATACACTATTGAAGCTACCAATTCCACGCACCACAATATCAGCAGTAGAACCCGGAACACCCGAAGTGGTAACATGCACACCCGTAGCCAGTCCCTGTAAAGCCTGACCTATTCCGGGCAGGGTCATTTTCTCTATTTGTTTGGTATCCACTACCGAAATGGCTCCGGTAATCTCCTTCTTCCTCTGGGTACCATAGGCTACTGCTACCACTTCTTCCAGCATATTCACATCTTCTTCCAGTGTTACGTTTAATCTGGATGCCGCTTTCCTTTCAAGGGCTTTGTATCCCACATAAGTAAATACCAGTGTTGAATTTTCAGGAACCGATACAGAGAAATTACCATTTAAGTCGCTCACTGTTCCGAGCGTTGTCCCTTTTTCCCTTATATTTACTCCTACGAGCGGAGTTCCGGTATTATCGGCAACCGTTCCGGTGACTTGTATTGTCCTGCCCTGCTGTCCCCATACTTCCTGTGGAGAAAATAATCCGACGAAAAAAAGTAAACACAGGAGGATGTAACCCGGTCGAATGCTGATAAAATCAGCCATTGATTTCACGGGTCTTAATTCATGAATCGTTTTTTTAATCATACTTTTATCTAAGATTAACATTAAAAAATTATAAACTTATATGACATTCGTATCTAACCACAAAAGGCACCACTTGTCCCGGTTTATCGGGAAAAGAAAGACTAAGGGATCACAAAAGAGTTAATAGCGAATAACGAAAAGTGATGAGTGATAAGTGCCTCCCTTTTAATTCTTAATTTTTAATTTTTAATTTTCCTTTTGTGGTTAAATATTATTTTACTGTAAATTTATAAATACATGTTTGCTGATAGGTCTCCTCCGGATTAAGTCTGGCCGACGGAAAACCCGGCTGATTCGGACTATCGGGAAACTTCTGGGTTTCCAATGCCAGTCCTTCACGATAATTCAGCGTTTTACCATATTTCCCCATCACTTTTCCATCAAAAAAGTTACCACTGTAGAACTGAAGTCCGGGCTGATCCGACCACACTTCCATCAATCTGCCGCTATTGGGTTCGTAGAGTGTTGCCACCTGTTTAATTTCTGATGTATTGGTTTTGCTTATCACCCAGTTATGATCATAACCGGCGCCATTTTTCAACTGAATATTTTCCTGATTGATGCGATCGCCGATAGCTGTGGGTGTTCTGAAATCAAAAGGAGTATTTCCTACTTCCATAAATTCACCGGTAGGGATGAGTTTCTCATTCACCGGAGTGATATAATCAGCATTAATGGTAAGAATATGATCAGTAATGGTACCGTTGCCTTCGCCTTTAAGATTGAAAATCCCGTGATGCGACAGGTTGATGACAGTTGGTTGGTCGGTAGTAGCGCTATAATTTATTTTAAACTCGTTGTCGGGGGTCAGCAGGTACGACATCTTTACTCTTAAGGTCCCGGGGTAACCTTCTTCTCCATCGGGTGAAATGCAGGAAAAGACGATCTCGTTTTTGCTTATCATATCCACATCCCAAACAACCCTGTCCAGTCCCTTTATACCGCCATGCAATGATTGTCCGTGGTCATTCAGCGGAAGTTGACAGGTTTTACCATCCAACACAAACCGCCCACCGGCAATACGGTTAGCATAGCGACCAACCACGGGACCCAGAAAACGTTCTCCTTTATTATTTATATAACGGTCGATCGTTTCGTATCCAAGGACTATATCTTCGTAATTGCCGTTTCTGTCGGGAGTCCACAATGTAACCACCCTTGCACCATAATTGGTCACCTGCATATAAATTCCATTGCCCGACTCTAATGTATACAACGATACATTTTTCTTGTCGACCAGTGTGGTGAACTTTTCAGCATCAAGCATGGTAACTCCTTTCAGCTTTGGTTCCCTGCACGACAACATACTAATACCGGCAAGTATTACAATAAGGTAGCTTTTCAGATGGAGATGTGACGCTTTCATTGAATATAAGATTAACATTTTGCTTGTTCAGCGAGTCAAAAGTAATACAAGCTAAGTCAGAAAAATAAGAAATACAGGCCAAAAAATGTTACTTTCTGAACAAAATGAGCGCCTGACCATCAATTACTACTTTATGACCGGAAAATAACATAAATCACAACAACACAATTTCAAAACCGGGAAAAGTATTCTATTTTTGTAATACAAATTTTATTTGTTAACCGTCATGAAAAAATCACAACTCATTATTATCATTTTAGTCCTTCTCATTCCTGTCAATATACATTCTCAGTTTCAGTTCAGGAAATACCAGGTTAACGACGGACTGTCAGAAAACACGGTAAACTGCATCATGCAGGACACCAAAGGTTTTTTATGGTTGGGTACCAAGGACGGTCTGAATAAATTCGACGGAATGAATTTTACTATTTACCGGCACACCGAAGGAAATAAAAAATCCATCGGCAACAACTATATCCAATCATTCATCGAGGGAGAAAACAATACATTTTATATAGGTACCGACGATGGCCTTTACATTATGAATCAGAATGACGGTAGTTTCACAAAACTTGAAACCATACTGAATGTGGTGGATAAAGTCATTACTTCGGTATCGGCATTGATTTTCGACAGGAACGGAATGCTCTGGATCGCTACCCGGAAAGAAGGGGTTTATGTTTACGATCCTCAGAAAGCAATACTCAGCAGGGTGCGTTCTCTGGAATACGATCTGACAAAAACAACCGTATGGACGGTCTTCGAGGATAAATCCGGAGGCATATGGGTAGGCTCCCGCTCGGGTTTGTTCCAGTACAATCCGAATAAGAAATTATTAGAAGCTGTGGAGGGAGTTATCGACTTCGGTAATAATTCAAACATGGAAATCCTCACCATCTTCGAAGATGAAAAAGGATATCTGTGGCTCGGCACCTGGTCCGACGGCATTCTGTTCTACAACAAACAACAAAAAGGAGCCATCCCTTATTGTGGCCGGCAAGATAAAGCCCACTACATCACACACATTCACGCTTTCCTGCAGTACGACAAAGAAAATCTGTTGGTAGGGGCCGATGATGGACTTT
Source organism: Paludibacter sp. (assembly GCA_034927635.1). Classification (GTDB taxonomy): domain Bacteria; phylum Bacteroidota; class Bacteroidia; order Bacteroidales; family Paludibacteraceae; genus Paludibacter. The sequence continues at coordinate 36,386 of JAYFPP010000215.1, read as the reverse complement.
ATCTCTTCAACAACATTACAAAAAAGGCAACTCGCATTGATATCCCCTACGACAAATACAGTCTGGGCGATCAGAATGTTTATAGTTTGTTCCGTGACAGAGAAGGGGGAATATGGGTGGGAACTTATTTCGGAGGATTGAACTATCTGAACAAAAGCGCACTCAGCATCGACAATTATTTACCGAATAACAAAGCGGGATCCCTTTCCGGAAAGGCAGTCAGTCAGTTCTGTGAAGATGAAAAAGGCAATCTGTGGGTGGCTACCGAGGACGGAGGATTGAACTATTTCGACACGAAAACGGGCAGGTTCTCTCAGCCGGTCAAAACCAGCTACCACAACATTCACCCACTGATGCTGGTGGGCAATGAATTATGGATCGGTACTTTTTCACGCGGTCTCGATGTGTACAATACAAAAACCAAACGCCTCCGCAATTACCGTAACCACTTCGCCGATAACAACACCCTCGATGACGACTGTGTTTTTTCTCTCTACCGGACAAAATCGGGGGATATATATGTTGGTACTACCGAAGGCCTGAATAAATACAATCCTGTCAGCGACAACTTTACACGGATTATATCCGACTCCATTGCGTTTATCTATGATATTAAGGAGGATTCCTACCATAACCTGTGGCTGGCTATGTACGGCAATAACGGTGTTGCGAAGCTGAATCTCAAAACCAACAAATGGACCTATTACAGCAATATCCTCGACGAAAACGATCCGATGGTCAACAGCAAACTCACCGGCATCCATATTGATAATCAGAAAAGATTATGGTTTTCGAGCGAAGGACGGGGTATTTTCCTTTATAATTACGAAACCGACAGTTTTCTGAATATCTCGGAGAAGGACGGCCTGCCCAACAATGTTGTATATGGCATCCTCGACGACCAGTTCGGCAATATGTGGGTCAGCAGTAACAAAGGACTGGCTTCATTTCCCCCTTTCGATGTAAAAGCTCAGAAGCAGTATACTCAGGGAGATGGCATGCAAAGCAACGAATTCAATTATAAATCAAGCTTCAAAGCAAGTAACGGGAAAATTTATTTCGGAGGAATCAACGGATTCAACAGTTTTTATCCTCAGGAACTTATTACAAACATCAATGAAGTAGTTCCTCCCATCGAAATCACGGGTCTGCGCCTGCTTGGCGATAACGACAAAGAAACGGAAGAAAATATTATGCACCGTATCAACAAAAAAGAATCCGTTCGACTGAAATACAACAATTCTTCCTTTACCATCTCCTTCATCAGCCTGAGTTTTATCGCACCAACCAAAAACCAGTATGCCTATAAACTCGAGGGAGTCGACGAAGACTGGATCCACATTGGAAATAACCGCAGCGTTACCTATGTGAACCTTGCGCCGGGGAAATATACTTTCAGGGTAAAGGCTTCCAACAATCATAATATCTGGAATGAAAACGGAGCAGAACTCAGATTCGAAATTCTTCCACCATTCTGGTTTTCACTACCTGCTAAAATATTATATTTTATTGACGTTTTGCTGCTTATCTACCTGCTTTTCAGGAACTATACCAAGAAACACCAGATCCGGCAGCAAAAGCAGCTCGAAGCTTACAAAACAGAACAGGAAACACTATCCTTCAAATCAAAAATCGAGTTTTTCACCAATATCGCACATGAAATACGCACTCCCGTAAGCCTGATTAAAGCCCCTCTCGAGGAAATCATTTCGTCGGGCGACGGAAATGCCGAAACAAAACAGAACCTGTCCATTATCGACAAAAACAGCGAACGTCTGAATGTACTTATTAACCAGTTGCTCGATTTCAGGAAGATGGATTCCGCCGAATATACCCTTAATCCCTTCAAATTCGATTTGACAAAGCACTTAAACGAATTATACGACCGGTTTCGTAAGACAGCCCAAAAGCAAAATATTGATTTTCAGATCATCGTTACTCAACAGAAAACAGAGATAATCTTTGATCCTGATGCGCTGACTAAAATTGTCGGAAATTTTCTCACCAATGCGTTGAAATATGGAAAAGATAAAATTGTAATGGAACTTGTTCATAACGCCGACGGCAGCTTTACCATCTCGGTAAGCGATAACGGAAAAGGGATTCCCGATGCTTTGAAAGCTAAGATATTTGATCCTTTCTATCAGATCAGGTCGCATGAGAATACAAAAGGGACAGGTATCGGATTATCGCTGGCAAAACATCTTTCCGAAATTCTGGGCGGAAACATTCGCATCACCGACAACCCGACAGGAGGTTCTGTCTTCAGCTTTACCTTCAACGAACTTACTGAAAATCAAAGCACCCGGAGTTATCAGGAGGAAGAAGCAAATAATCTTGCAGATGCACCAATATTTAAACCAGAAGAAAAAACACATATCCTGGTCGTAGAGGACAACCCCGAAATGCTTCATTTTATCGAAAACAGTCTGAAAACCGATTATAACGTAAATACCGCAGGGGATGCCTCACAGGCCATGTCGATGATCGACGAGAATTCCTACGACCTGATTATTACCGATGTGATGATGCCCGATACCGACGGCATTGAATTTACACGACAATTGCATGATAATATTGCATACAGTCACATACCGGTAATACTTCTTTCAGCTAAAACCGACAATATCACCAAAATTGAAGGATTGAATGCCGGCGCCGATGTTTTCATCGAGAAACCATTTTCAACGGCCTTCCTGAAAGCCCAGATTGCCAGGTTGCTTGCTAACCGCAAAGCCATACTCGATTCCTTCAATCATTCGCCATTAACTCCCTATTCCATCCTCACTTCCAATAAAAGCGATATGGGTTTCATCAACCGCCTGAATGATGAGATTGACAAAAACATCTCCGACAGCGATTTCTCCATTGAGTCACTGACCGACAAATTATACATAAGCCGGTCGAATCTGCAACGAAAACTGAAAAGCATTTGTGGATATACTCCCGGGGATTACCTGCGCACCTACAGGCTGAAGAAAGCCACGCAACTCCTGATCGAAGATGGATTACGTATCAACGAGGTAGCCTATGAAGTGGGATTCAGTTCAGCCTCCTACTTCACCAGGTGTTTTGTAAAACAATTCGGGATGTTGCCTAAGGATTTTGTGAAGCAACATTCGGCTCAGTAACAGGATCCTCTGTGACTACAGGCTCCTCCTCAACAGCAGGATCCTCAGGCAGTACTTCGGCCCTGAGCGACGCAATAAGTCCCGGATCCTCCTGAATCATTCGGTATGCTTTGTAGGAAGTATTCTGTTGCGATTCTTTTTTACTGGAACCGGTAGCTTCGCAGATATCTTTGCCTGCAATCAGCAGTTTCGACCGGAATACATGCATATTTGCCGAACGAACCGATTCTTCAAGCAAAATGAAATCATAGGTCAGATGGTATTTCTGACATAATTCTATAATCTTCGATTTGTAATTCTTTTCATCAATCACCACTTTATCGAGATCAATAAAGGTTTTAAACAGTCGTTTTTCCACAAAACGCTTACACTGTTTATATCCCTGATCGAGATAAATGGCTCCTATCAACGCTTCGAAGGCATTGCCATAGATATTGCTGTTACCTCCCTGAGCGATATGTCTTGATTTTACCACCAGCTTATCCAGCCCCATTTCGAGTGCCAGCTGGTTAAGAAAATCACGTTTCACTAATTTAGATCGGGTATTGGTCAGAAAACCTTCCCGTTGCCGGTCGTAGCGGGTAAACAGAATATCGGTCACAACAGAGTTGAGCACGGCATCGCCCAGAAACTCCAGACGTTCATTGCTCAGGATATGTCCGCTCGCGCCCGTTGTTGTGGAGCGATGACGGACTGCCAGTTGATAATAGCTGATATTATCGGGATAGAATCCCAGAATATGATGAAATTGCAAATAAGGCTCTTTTCGAGCATTCGATAAGAGCCTTATTTTTTTTAGTATAAATTTAAACACCTTATCTTTTAAACTTTTTTACAATCACGCTGGCATTATGTCCCCCAAATCCAAAGGTATTGGAAAGGGCCGCATTAACAACGCGTTTTTGAGCTTTATTGAAGGTAAAATTTAATTTGTAGTCAATCTCCGGATCTTCGTCGCCATCTTCATGGTTGATGGTAGGCGGAACAATGTCGTTAACCACCGACAACACACTGATGATCGCTTCTACAGCACCTGCAGCGCCAAGTAAATGGCCGGTCATTGATTTTGTAGAACTGATATTCAGTTTGTAGGCATAATCTCCAAAGACTTCTTTTATAGCTTTTGACTCGGAAATATCGCCAACAGGTGTAGATGTTCCGTGCACATTGATGTAATCAATATCTTCCGGTTGCATTCCTGCATCTTTCAATGCCCTGTTCATAACCAGTGTGGCACCTAATCCATCGGGATGCGTAGCGGTAAGATGATAAGCATCAGCAGATAAACCGCCACCCACTACTTCACACAGGATATTAGCACCACGGGCCAAAGCATGTTCAAGTTCTTCAAAAATCAAACAGCCTGCACCTTCACCCATCACAAAACCGTCGCGACTGGCGCTGAACGGACGCGATGCTGTTTCTGGACTGTCGTTTCTTGTCGACAGAGCCGTCAATGCATTGAAACCACCCACTCCTCCGGGAGTCAGGGCCGATTCAGCACCACCGGTTACAATCACATTGGCTTTTCCCAAACGGATATAATTGAACGCGTCAATTAATGCGTTGGTTGATGAAGCACAAGCCGAGGCAATCGAATAGTTCGGACCACGGAAACCATACTGTATCGAAATCTGACCCGCTGCAATATCCGATATCATCTTGGGGATGAAGAACGGATTAAACTTCGGACCATTTTCCTGATTCTGATAATAATAGGCTACTTCCTGTTCGAAGGTTGTGATACCACCGATACCTGCCGAAAAAATAACACCAACTTCATTTTTATCAACAGTATCGAGGTCTAAACCACTATGCTCAATTGCTTCTTTGGCCGCGACCATAGCAAGTTGCGCATAAATGTCTAATTTTCTGACTTCTTTTCTATCGAAAAACTGGTTGGCGTCAAAATCTTTTACCTGGCAGGCAAATTTTGTTTTAAACTGAGTGGTATCGAAACGTGTAATCAACGAAGCCCCGCTTTTTCCATTGATAATACTATTCCAGAATTCCGGAATAGTATTACCAAGAGGAGTAACGGCACCAAGACCGGTTACAACAACTCTTTTTAATTCCATAATGTTATTAAGGAATAGTTATTATAAAGCTTCGATGTAAGTAATTGCATCACCTACTGTAGAAATCTTTTCTGCCTGATCTTCGGGAATTGTGATGCCGAATTCTTTTTCGAATTCCATGATCAATTCTACAGTATCCAACGAATCTGCTCCCAGATCGTTTGTAAAACTTGCTGTTGGAACCACTTCCGATTCGTCAACACCTAATTTTTCTACGATGATCGCTTTTACTTTAGCTGCAACTTCTGACATAATTTTGTTTTTTAAGTTGATAAATAAAATTTGTTTTTTAATTTTGCGGTGCAAAGTAAAATAAATTTCTCGACATAATTCCTATTTTGTTGAAAAAAATACATTTTTTTGCACATTATTTATATTTCTGAGCAAATAAACCCTCTTTATGACCAAAAAAATTGCACTTTTCGCATCGGGTTCGGGATCGAATGCCGAAAATATCATTCGGTATTTTTCCAAAAAAACAGCTTTTGAGTTTCCGTTGATTATCTCCAACAAATCTGATGCTTATGTGCACGAAAGGGCCCGCAAACTGGGGATTCCTTCGTTTACCTTCTCTAAGGATGAATTTGAAAAAGGCACCGATATCCTCTCATTACTAGATAAATACAAAATCGATTACATCGTTCTGGCGGGTTTTCTGCTGAAAATACATCCCCCTTTATTGCAGGTTTTCCCTAACAAAATCATCAATATCCATCCTGCCTTACTCCCGAAATTCGGCGGAAAAGGCATGTACGGACATCATGTGCATCAGGCAGTTGTCGACGCTAAGGAGACTTCTTCGGGCATTACCATCCATTATGTGAACGAAAACTACGACGAAGGTAACATTATTTTTCAGGCTACCTGCCCGGTGCTGCCCGGCGATACTCCCGATATGGTGGCGGAGAAAGTGCATGCGCTGGAATACGAACATTTTCCAGGGGTGATTGAACAGGTGTTTAATAGTTAAGTGCGAGCGAAGCGAAGCAACCCCAGCGCCCCTGCACAAACTCATTTGCCAGCGTCATTGCGAGCGAAGCGAAGCAACCCCCTGATCAATCGCACTCAGCTATTTGTTCCCTCATTTGTGCCAAATTTGTATAATTCCGGTTACAAACAGGGTTACATCGTACATAAATCCTGTAAAAAATCAGTAACCATACCTATCTTACACGTTTAGTAAAATTTTATGTTATATTTTTGTGGATATTTCTACAAAAATAAAATATCATGATTAAACACCTCACTTCAATTTTATCCGCAACACTCCTGTGCGCTGCGCTCTTTGCGCAACCTGTTGCCCCCAAAAAAGGCAAAGCTTACTTAGTTTCCAACGCTCATTTCGACACTCAATGGAACTGGGATGTACAACGCTCCATCAGTGAATACGTACCGAAAACCATGCATCAAAACCTGATGCTGATGGACAGGTATCCCAATTATATCTTCAATTTTGAGGGAGGTATAAAATACTACTGGATGAAAGAGTATTATCCTGCCGAATATGAACTGGTTAAAAAACGCATTGCTGAAGGCCGCTGGCATGTGACAGGCAGCACCTGGGATGCAACCGATGCCAATATCCCCTCCCCGGAGTCAACCTCCCGCAATATACTTTACGGACAACAATTCTACAAAGACGAATTCGGGGTAAAGGGAACTGATATTTTCCTGCCCGACTGCTTCGGATTCGGTTATACTTTACCGGCCCTGGCTTCTCATGCGGGACTCATCGGGTTTTCGACACAGAAACTGCAATGGCGACACAAACCATTTCACGGAAACAGTAAAATACCTTTTGAAATTGGCTTATGGGAAGGTGTCGACGGTTCACGCGTAATGCTGGTGGCCGACGGTCATTCCTACGGAACAAGATGGGACAACGATGACCTGAGTAATAACCCGGCGCTTCTGAATCTTGTCACTAAAAACCCCACAAAATCGGTATATCATTACTACGGAACCGGTGATACAGGCGGCGCACCAACCATCGAATCGGTACGCTCAGTTGAAAAAGGCATCGCGGGCAAAGGTCCGGTGGAAATCATCAGCGCCACCAGCGATCAGCTGTATAAAGATTATCTGCCTTTCGATAAACATCCTGAACTGCCTGTATACAAAGGAGAATTACTGATGGATGTGCATGCCACGGGTTGCTACACTTCGCAGGCGGCTATGAAACTTTACAACCGCCGCAACGAACTGCTCGCCGACGCCGCTGAACGCTCGGCAGTTGCAGCCGACTGGCTTGGCGCGATGGCTTATCCCAAAAACACCCTGACGGAGGCCTGGAAACGCTTTATCTGGCACCAGTTCCACGACGACCTCACCGGCACCAGCATCCCCCGTGCTTACGAATTTTCATGGAACGATGAACTGATCTCCCTCAAACAGTTCGGAAATGTACTGACAAGTACTGTGGGAGCGGTATCACGCGCCCTCGACACCAGGGTTAACGGCATTCCTGTAATTCTCTATAATCCTCTGGCGATTCCGGTATCTGAAAATATTGAAATTGAAATACCGGCAACTAAAGCTACCGATAGCTTTGTTGTGTATGATGAAAACGGAAAGGTACTACCAACACAGACCGGAAAGTTCAGTAATGGCAAAATGACCCTCATCGTGACGGCTAATGTACCTTCCTGCGGGTATGTGGTTTATGATATTCGCAAAGGAAAATCCAACTTAAAAACGAATGTAAAAGTCAACAATAACTCCATCGAAAACAGCATTTATCGTGTATCGCTGGATGCCAACGGCGACATTGCCTCAATTTTCGACAAGAAAAACAACCGCGAGTTGGTAAAAAACGGCAAAGCCATCCGTCTGGCGCTGATCACCGAAAACGAATCATTTGCATGGCCGGCATGGGAAATCCTGAAAACGGCGGTTGACAAAACACCGATTTCTATCAGCGAAAATGTAAAAATAAGCATTGCCGTACAGGGCGCTGTTCGTAGCGCACTAAAAGTGGAAAGAACTTACGGCAAATCAAATTTTGTACAATACATTCGTCTGAACGAAGGAGCACAGGCCGACCGGATCGACATCGTGAACGAAATCGACTGGCAAACCACCAACGCACTCCTCAAAGCGGAATTCCCGCTCAGCGTTTCCAATCCCGAAGCGACTTACGATTTGGGCTTAGGTTCCATCAAAAGAGGGAATAACACCGATATTGCCTACGAGATTTTTGCTCAGAAATGGGCCGACCTTACTGATAAAAAAGGAGATTACGGCGTAGCGGTGATGAACGACAGCAAATACGGATGGGATAAACCCGACGACAATACCCTCCGTCTGACCCTGTTGCATACTCCGAAAACAAAAGGTGGTTATGCCTATCAGGACAAACAGGATTTCGGAAAACACATCTTTACCTACTCCATCGTGGGACATGCCGCTGACTACATAAAAGCCGGAATAGTGAGCAAGGCTGAGTTGCTCAATCAGCAGCCTCAGGCTTTCATTGCTACAAATAAACATGCCGGTAATTTGGGAAAAGCTTTTTCACTGGTGCAAATCAACAACGAAAATGTACTGATAAAAACCATCAAACAGGCCGAAAACTCCGACGAATATGTTATCCGCCTCTACGAAACTTCAGGAAAAGGTCAACAGCAGGCTACATTGAGTTTCCCTGCCCGGATTCTTTCAGCTGAAGAACTGAATGGTATCGAAGAGGTTACCGGTGCTGCAAAGTTTGCCGGAAATGACCTGAAAACGGGCATCAATGCATTCGGCATCAAAACCTTTAAGGTAAAATTAGCCAACGCAGGAAAAGCCGCCCTTGCCACGACTGAGTCTACACCTGTAACTCTGCCTTTCGACACCAAAGCAACCACCTACAATGCTTTTCGTAATACCACCAATTTCGATGGAAAAGGAAACTCCTTTGCAGCTGAACTTTTCCCTGAAACAATTGATTTCAAAGGTGTACGCTTTAACCTTGCCGGCGCCGACGAGCCCAACGCGTTGAAATGCCGTGGTCAGATCATCAGTTTACCGCAGGGGAACTTCAACCGTTTATACCTGTTAGTAGCTTCTACTGCCGGCGACACCAAGGTTAACTTCAAAGTCGACCAGCAAAGTTCTGAAGTGATTGCACCTTCGTATACCGGCTTTATCGGTCAATGGGGACATACCGGTCATACCGAAGCATTTCTGAAACCTGCCGACATCGCCTTCGTGGGAACTCACCGTCATTCGATGAGCGAAAACAGGGATCTGCCTTATGAGTTTACTTATATGTTTGCCGTTGCCATCGATCTTCCGAAAGGAGCCAAACAGCTTGTTCTCCCCGAAAACTCGAGAATCGCCCTGTTTGCCGCTACAGTCATTGCCGACGACAACAATGCGCTGACTCCGGCCTGCGATCTGCTCAGGGTTGCTCTACCCGATCCCGAATTTTCGGAAACACTCGCGATAAGGAACAACCTGCTTTTCGGCAAACCGGTAGTAGAAAAAACAGGACAAGTCAATCAGGATGAAAGAGCCGAATTTGCCATCGATGAGGACATCAACACCAAATGGTGCGATACCAGCAACAATAGTACGAAATACATCGTTGTGGATCTGGGTACTGAAAAAACACTGCACGGATGGTCGGTGTTTCATGCCGGACTCGAAGAAACGGAGTTCATCACAAAGGATTATTCGTTACAGGTTAAACTAAACAAAAACGATGAATGGCGCACGGTGGACAGTGTGAGCGACAATAAAAGCCCCGAAACCGACCGTGCCCTTGCCGGGGAAGTTAAAGCCCGTTTCGTCAGGCTGAATGTAACCAAAGGCGAGCAGAATTTTAGTAATGTAGCCAGGATTTATGATTTCCAGGTCTATTAACCATATAAGTCATATAAGACCCTTTAAGTATATATATTAAAACTTAACATCACATATAATATGAACAAAAAAACATTGATTCTATCAACCGTCTTCGCTTTTGCCGCAACGGTTATGGTAAGCGCCGGCAGTAACACAGCGACTGCGCTGGCAAGCGACAACACAAAGGTGTATATTTCGCAGCGTCCGGTACCGGGCAAACGCCTTTTCCGTTCGGATGCCGTGGAAAACAAGATCGCTGAAGTGACCGGACAACTCAGCAACGCCCGCCTGCGCTGGATGTTTGAGAACTGCTACCCTAACACTATCGACACCACCGTTCGTTATTATACCACGGAAGAGGGCGACGACGACACCGTGGTATACACCGGCGATATCCACGCCATGTGGCTGCGCGACTCGGGTGCTCAGGTCTATCCTTACATCAAACTTGCCAAGGACGATCCTAAACTGCAAAAGATGTTGCGCGGCGTTATTCTCCGTCAGTTCAAATGCATCCTCATCGATCCTTACGCCAACGCATTCCTCGATCCCCATGATCCGAATCCCGATCATCACTGGATGAGCGACAAGACAGCCATGAAGCTGCAACTCCACGAACGTAAATGGGAAATCGACTCACTGTGCTACGTAATCCGTCTGGCTTATGAGTACTGGAAACAAACCGGCGATGCCTCTGTTTTCGGTAAAGAATGGGAACAAGCCATCGCTCTTATAGTGCAGACTTTCAAAGAACAGCAGAAAAAGGAAGGACACGGCTCCTACACTTTCCTGAGGGTTACCGACCGTCAGCTCGACACCATGTCGAACAACGGAATGGGGAATCCTGTAAATCCGGTTGGTCTGATTGCTTCTGCTTTCCGTCCTTCTGATGACGCCACCACTTTCCAGTTCCTCATTCCTTCGAACTTCTTCGCGGTGACTTCTCTTCGTAAAGCAGCCGAAATCCTCAACACTGTCAATAAAGCCACTGCCAAAGCCGGCGAATGTACTACTTTGGCCAATGAAGTGGAAACAGCACTAAAGAAATACGCCGTTTACAAACATCCTAAATACGGGAAAATATACGCTTTTGAAGTGGATGGATTCGGCAATCAGCTGCTCATGGACGATGCCAACGTACCAAGCCTGCTGGCCATGTCGTACCTCGGAGATGTAAAATCAACCGATAAGATCTATCAGAACACCCGCAAATTCGTGTGGAGCCAGGACAATCCCTACTTCTTCAAAGGAAAAGCAGGCGAAGGTATTGGCGGTCCGCACATCGGTTACGACATGATCTGGCCCATGAGCATCATGATGAAAGCCTTTACCAGCAAGGACGACAAGGAGATTAAATGGTGTATCGAAACACTGATGGCTACCGATGCCGGCACCGGCTTCATGCACGAATCCTTCCACAAAGACGATCCTACCAACTATACCCGCTCGTGGTTTGCATGGCAGAACACGCTGTTCGGCGAGCTGATTATCAAATTGATTGATGACGGTAAACTGGGATTACTGAATAGTATTGAATAGCCTTTCAGGTTGGGACAAAACATAAATAACCCCGTACTGTGCTTTGACAGTACGGGGTTATTTATAGCAAACTCTCCGGTTTTCCTTTTTACAGTCAGGTTGTAAAATATCGACAAATTAAATTCAATATTTCATCATCTTTTGAATTGACTCACATTCTTTAATCCCGGCTTTTACAACATATAATCCTTTTGGAAGTGCTGAAATATCAATCATATTTGTGCCTTCCTGTAATAATTGTTGCAATTTTAATTGTCCCTGAATATTATAGATTGAAACAAGTTGTCCTGAAACCTCACTTGTACAATTTATTGCAACTACACTGTTATCCGGATTCGAACTGATTTGTACTGAATTTGCCCCTTTTGTATTATCGATTCCGGTAGGTGTCTCTGCCCAAACTTTTACATTATCAAAATAATCAATTGAATGACCTGCATTACCACCATTCAAAAGGAGTGCATTGTATTTTAAAGAATTACCCGAAAGAGCCATATTTGCACCTTTCTGAACATCATCAATCCACACATCCATAGTATTCAATGTTGCATTATATTTAATTTTTACTTTGTACCATTGGTTCTCATTATAAGATTGAAGGGTTGTGCCTGCAGCAATAATTGAACCCGCTGTGTAAAACCCAACATATCCATAACCATTAGCCCAGCTCGACCTTGCATTGTTATTAAAACCAACAATTGCATGCGGATAGCCCGGAAAACTTATCTGACCTTCATGAGAAACTTTTACATTTAATTCAAGCCATATTATATCCGGTGTTGACGACAGCAGGAATTCAGCATTTGCAGAGTTACTAGCCTTTCCTTCGAGTTTCAGGGAATTGCTCGCTGATACAAATTCGGAATTTGTTACCACCTGCAAACCCGCACCGGCACCAGGATATCGCAGTACCCAATCTGAAGGGAAAGTACCGGTTGTGTACGAATCAAAATTTTCATCAAGTAAATATGAACTTTGACCTAATGCCTTATTACCCGAAAAAATAAAAACAGCAAGGAGAATAAAAGTAATTTTTTTCATTTTTTAATGTCGTTTATTATTGTTAGTGATCAGAAACCCTGCAAAATTATGTATATCAGAGAAAACACATGTTCCATTTTTACAGGATCATTGTTCTGTTTTTACAATAATACTTTTTTACAGTCTCGTTTCCACGACATCATTTCACTCTATGCCAATAATTCCAACCACTGCAATTGTAATTACTTTGTGTTTTTAAACACTATATTAGTCACCAATTTGCGTTCATTTGAATTATTGGTTTTTATATCCTTCTCACTACTGATCAACTTTCCCTCAACAATCATATTATCGAAGGTGACGTTATTAATCATTTTAACCGGTGAATTTTCTTTATACCAGCCATTTAAGAGAATCTCGTTAGCGATACTACTACCGCTGTTTGATTCTACTGTAACATTTTTAAAGACTACATTCTCAATTCCACCCTCAGTGTTTTGATCTCCCTTTATGGAACCAAACCAAAACTGATCTTTAAATGTAAGACATATTAACCGTTCACATCGGTTCACGCGTACATTTTCCCATGTGATATTTTTAAAATATGTTCCCTCAAGACTGACGATTGACATTACCGAACGTTCGTCAAGTTCCTCATGGTGGTACTTGTCGTCATAGGAGGATAGCACATCAATATTTCTGAAATGTATGTTTTCATACTTGCTGGCCCGTGTTTCGGCTCCCAGGCACATCGCATTGTTGCAATCATTCCAGAGCTGTAGATTTTCAAGGTAAAGATGTTCATTCGGAGGACAATTTGCGGGACTCCCTTTTACCAGTCCTTTGATAGCAATAGCATCATCGCAGGTTCTGATAAAACTATTGCTTATACGGATATTATTTGAATTGGAGATATCGAAACCATCAGTACTGGCATATCTCGGGCTTACTATTTTGACATTTGTTGCCGAAACATTTGATACCTGATGAAAACCTACCGTCCAACCCGGATTCCGGTGACTGCAAACAATAATCCCGTCAAGTTTAATGTCGGATGAATGACTTGCCCCCAACACAAGTCCACCCGGAAGTGTATTCATCAATATCCCCCGACCAGTGATGCAACTTCCCTGATTATTTCTCAGCTCAATATTTCCCTCCACAACAGCCCCTCCGGTTATATACACATTGGTACCAGTCGGCACGCTTAAAGGTTGCTCCAGTTTATGATATCCCGGACCAAAGAAGATTAAATTCTCGCCCGACTTCTCAGGAGCATCTTTATCTATTGAGTTGGCAAACAGATGCAGTGTACTTCCTTTATAATCATCGTCAAAAACGAATGAAAAAAACTTATCTGCCTCCTTTAGTTTAAAAGTAATCGTTTGCCCTTCCCGTCTTGAACTGATAAGATTCGATGCCGGCAGGATTTTATAATCCGAAAACGGTTTTGAAGCCGTCACCTTTATTTCCACCTCTTTTCCCGGTTTAAAATCAAAATATCCGAAACTCACCAATTCTTTCCATGCATTTAAATCAGTGTAAACTCCGGTAAATTTACCATTGACAGCTACGGTATACAAAGCTGCTCCCTCCTGAGGATACGCATCGGGCACAGCATATGTTTTGAGTATTGATGACGAAAAATTTTCCCCTGTTGCGTTTTGTTGAAAATCTGCATTTTTGCTTTGCTCCGAATTCCACAGATTTTCGTAAGGTGTAGCCAGAACAATGCCCCCTTCGGGCTGAATTTCCAACACCACCTCTTCACCCTTCTGCAATGTCATTCTTTCTGCATGCGCCTTTCGATCTTTATCATCGTAATACTTCATGAAGGTTTTGCCTTCGAGCATAGGCAGTTTTACTTTGACACGACACACATTTTTTTGTGCATTAACACCCGTCACATACCATTTTTCTCCACTTCGGCGTGCCAAGACACAATATTTACCGGGATAACCATCAATATAAACCGTTTCGTCCCAGGTCGTAGGGACGCTCATCATGAAGTCCATGACAAACCAGGGGGCATCGGTAAGGTTATTCGGAGCTATGGCAAACATTTGTACGGCACTTTGAAACAACACCGCAGTGGCGATTTGAAAAATATCTGTTGTACGACGTATACTTCCACCATCGTTGTTTCTGTTGAGACGTTCATTCAATAGTACAGGTCCAAACTCCATGCTCCCCACCGCGTTACGGATAAATGGGTGCAAAGTGGCATTAAAAGCCTCATTATCGCAGGCATGTTGCGTAAAGATCAGATTTTCGGAGGCTAATACCGCTTCACTTCCGATAAAGTTAGGATACATCCTTTCCCAACCACGGGGAAGTGTACAGCCATGAAAGATAATCATCAATCCGTACTCATTGGCATCTGCCAGAATATCTTCATACAGTTGCATCGTTTGCTGTTTATCTCCTCCGAAAAAATCAACTTTCAGCCCTTTCACTCCTGCGTTTTTAAGCCACTTCATCTCTTTTTTACGGGCGAGTGCAGTATTCAGTTTATTTTTCGGGCCTTGTGGCGCATCATTCCATACCCCGTTTGAGTTGTACCATAAAAACACATCAACACCCTTCGAGTGGGCATAAGCAATCAGTTTTTCCATCCGGTCGTAACCGATTTTTTCATCCCACAGCGCATCAATCAATACATATTCGTAACCCATCAATGCAGCAAAATCAATATAAGCCACCTGATCGTTCCGGTTCATACTTTCGTCCTGCCACATGATCCAACTCCAGGTCGAACGTCCTGACTTATACTCTATCAATGGCTCATACACGGGCTTTACCACGTCGAATGGAATCGTCGTTTCAACAATCGGTTTCAGATTATCAGCTACGGTTATGGTGCGCCAGGGAGTAGTTGATGGCAGCGATACGACGGGTGATGCATTACCAACGCCATTATTCTCTCCTTTGTCAGGAAAAACCAATGTATATACCCCGTCTTTTGTTGCCTCACTCAACCGCGATGCACAATAGGCGCCGGTTACCCCCGTCTCCGACACCAATGCCCAATGCTCACCAATTCGAAACAATCCGGGGAAAGTATAGCCCATCCCGTATTTCGAAGGTGTGCCTATCGGTTCATCAGCAACATACTCTTCTTCGTAACTTGGCTTCGTACGTTTCCAGAATGACATCGGGCTTGCCTGCGGACTCAGAAATGTAGTGGTTTTCAACGGAAAATTAAACCCGGTAATTTCTTTTTCAATGATACAAGCGGCGATTTCTCCCTGTTCTTTCAATGCATAACAAAATGCTATATCGTTATTGCTTACATTGAAGATAAGGTCCAACTGTTGATTCCCTGCATTTGACAACTTATAAATCAGCCGATTAGCCTTATAATGAAATGTACTCCTTTTCGCATGTTTAAGGGTATAGGTTTCATCAACCACCTCATGTTTTGAGTTAATAAACTTCATATCTTTGCTAAAATCTCCTGTGTTGGTGATAAGCCCCAAAGGAGAATCTTCGAGGACAAGTTTTCCATCGTAGGAAACATTATAAAAGAGGCTCCCTCTTTCTAATAACACTTTCACTTTAAGCAGGCTATCAGGACTGCTTACAACGATTTCTGATTTTGCGTTAACCGGTTGTCCGAAAAAACTTCCAACACTCAGGCACAATAAACCTATAATAGCAAGAACAAGTCTGGTTTTAATACACTTCATACAATAACTTTCTTTATGTTAATGTGAGTTCGAATTCTGAAAAGGGATTATCATCCTGATGATTACTTACCGAAGAGTGATTTCACAGGATTACTTCTGAATGGAGCTACGGGCAAACCTGCTTTCGAAAACAGATTACCTGCTGTGGCATCGTCAAAACAGAAAGTTACGTAAACTGGCTGTTTCACTTCAGGCGAAGATACAACCAGTTGGTCACCTTTGACAATTCCATCCGCGGGCACAAATTTCTCATCAGCACCGGCAATTTTCAACCCTGTGATTTTTTCTCCCTTTATCATGAGTCCCACCTGTACATTGTCGAACGTAATTATTGCCTTCCCTTTTTCCACACTCATGGATTTAAAGACCGGACTCAGATATTCTTTAACCGGTTGAGCATAGGTTTCGGCAAGCGCAAGATTAGCCAACCTAAGTCCCACATTTTGTTTGTCGATGGGATGTATGTCTTTAACATCATGCACCAAATCAGATACCACAACCATACCTGTTCGTGCTACAAATTTTGTAACCAATTCCTGTTGCTCGCGAAGCAACGCCGGTTCATTGAAGGCCGAGTTGTAAGTAAAGGGAGCTATTTGTACGAGATAAAAAGGGAATTCTTTCCCAAAATCAGCACGCCATCCGTTGATCATGGTTTGAAGTCCCATCGCATAAAAGGGATTACCCACATTGGTTTCGCCCTGATACCAGATTGCTCCTGAAATGGAATAAGGTACAACGGGATGAATCATCTGATTATAGCAGGTTCCGGGCAGATTCGGACGCCATTTATTTTCGCTAACAGGGGCATAAGCTTTCAGCAACGGATGGTTATCTATCAACTCTTTCTTAGTCCATGTTTCGTAGGGAGTTCCACCCCATGCCGCCACGATAATACCGACAGGAACATTCAGATATTCTTTCAACCTGCGGGCAAAAAAATAACCTACCGCACTGGTATGTTGCATGGTGGCTGGTGTGCACCCGACCCATTGCGTATCACAATCCACCTGAGGTGAAGTCGCAGTTCGTGCCGGCACGTGAAAAATACGTATGTCAGGATGATTAGCAGCCTCTATCTCTGCTTCTTTATTTACAAGATTTTCGGCAGCCGTCCAGCCCATATTCGACTGCCCGCTACACAACCACACCTCACCCAACATAACATTGCGAAATACTGTTTTATCTGTTTCAGAAACAAATACCTGCAAGGTATACGGTCCTCCGGCCCCGACGGTACGAATCTTTGTGCGCCACACTCCTTCCCCCGACACCTTTACACTAACAGTATCGTTCAGTAGCCAACCTGATACGATTTTCACTGTTTCGGAAGGATTGCCCCACCCCCAGACCGACACGTCCGAATGTTGCTGCAACACCATATTATCACCAAAGACCGCCGGGAGACCTGTTTTTGCCTGTAAACCCAAAGCTAAACCTGTAAAGGCTATCAGATATATTATTTTTTTCATGAATAATCTTTATTTACTATTATTCCGAACTGAATTTATTGATTCATTTTTTTCTTAATATTTTCTATTATTTCAGGGGAGACTTCGAGAATACTGCCATGGCGAATGCCCTCAGGCAAAATAATCTCTTCCGAGACATCTTCCCACTTTTTAAGGTCTTTTGAACGTATAGCCCCGAAACTTCCTTCTTTGTACTTGTCAAAGTATACCAGCCATTTTCCCTTTACCCTTAACGAGGTTGGTCCTTCGGCCCAGTATAAGCCTGTAACAGGTTCCGATGCCTTCGAATAAGGTCCTGTAAGTTTATCTGCATAAGCAATACGAATGTTCTTTTGTACAGGCGACAAGGTCTCGTCTTTGACTAACATTATATATTTCCCTTTGTGAAATACAATTGTAGCATCGATCGCATTAAATCCCCTATCGTACAACAATCCTGTTTCGGAGAAAGTCTTGAAATCCTTCGTAGTAACATAATATATACGATGATTATATTCATCCTCACTGGCCTGACTTTGATCATTAAAACGACCTGCAATTGTCGACGACCAGTAAATCATATATTCATCATTGGCCTTATCATAGGTAATTTCCGGTGCCCAGCAGTTACGTACGCCCTCCTCATGTGCCATAACAGGAATAAATTGTTGTTCCGACCAGTGCATCAAATCGTCCGACGAGGCATAGCCGATTCCGTTTTCGGTCCAGCTGACGGTCCACACCATATGAAACCGGCCATCACCACCAGTAATAATACAAGGATCGCGCATCAGTTTATCATTACTCAGAACAGGTGTTAAGAATGATTCCTCCGACAGATTGGTCCATTGGTAACCATTTTCACTGTAAGCCAGGTGTAATCCGTCTTCTCCATTCCCCTTAAAGTATGAAAATATATATGTTTTTTTTGCAGCACACGAGGTCAGTATTAACAGCAACGCAACTATTAACACACTCTTATTCATAACATTATGCATTTCTATTTAAAAATTAAATTTGTGATTAATTGCTGTTCCGGGGTATTGTTTGTCTTAATATTACTCTCACTGTTCACGCGTTTCCCCTGAATAATTACATTGTCGAAAACAACATTATTGATTATTTTAGTCGGGGTACCATCTTTGAGCCATCCGTTGAGCAGTATCTCATTGGCAATTTTACTCCCGCTATTCGAAGCTACTGTTATATTCTTGTATGTTACTCCTTCAACACCACCTTCGGTAGTCTGGTCACCCATAATGGAGCCAAACCAGAAGCTGTTTTTAAATGTCTGACAAATCAACCGTTCGCACCTGTTGACACGAATATCTTCCCAACTGATATTCCTGAAATAGGTACCTTCAAGACACACAATACTCATTACCGATCGCTCATCTAACTCTGTGTGATGATCACGGTCGTCGTAAGAGAACAGTACATCAATATCTTTAAAATGAATGTCTTCATAATGTCTGGCACGGGTTTCGGCACCCAGACACATCGCGTTGTTACAGTCGTTCCATATCTGGAGTTTTTCAAAGGACATCTTTTCGTTTGGCAGACACAACGACGGAGTATTATTGATCAGTCCTTTAATTGCAATTGCATCGTCGCATGAGCGTATAAAGGTATTTCTCATTGTAACATTGTTGGTATTAACAATATCGAAGCCATCGGTACTTGCATAACGGGTACTCACAACCTTCACATTTTGCACCGTGATATTCGACGCTTCATGCATGCCCACTGTCCATCCTCCGTTCCGGTGACTACAAACAATAATACCTTCAATCAATGCATTTCTGGCATAATTGGCTATGAGTACCAGATCATTCGGAGTGGTTTTCATCATTATACCATGGCCGCTCACGTGATTTCCGTTGCCACTTACAACCATCGCTCCACTCACCACAGCACCGCCGGCGATGTACACATCCTTGTTTCCTGTAGTAATTCTTCCTCCGTAATTTTTCGACAAATCATGGTATCCCGGACCGAAATAAATCAGGTTATCGTTCGATTCAGTGGGAGCATCAGTGTCGATGGCATTGGCAAAAAGATGAAGTGTATTCGCTTTATAATTATCATCAAACACAATCGAGAGATTCTGGTAGGCTTCTTTTACTTTAAAACGGATGGCGTTTCCTTCTCTGGTAGAAATTATATTTTCCGACTCCGGTAATATTTTATAACTTCCGAATGATTTTGTAGTAGTAACTTCCACCTCTACCTCATTGCCGGGAGTAAAATCAAAGTAAGCAAAACTTACAAGTTTCTGCCATGCATTTATATCGGTATACACACCGGTAAATTTGTCATTAACAGCAACATTAAACAGCTGAGTGCCTTCCTGAGGGTATCCGTCAGGCACACTATAGGTAATTAATTCATCCGACTTATAATCCATTCCTTTTGCCTGATCCTCAAAAGTGAATTCAACCACATCGACGGTTATAACTGCCTTTCTGGTGCTGTCGGTGACTGATTCGGCTATCACCACAACCTTACCTTTTGCTACGGCCGTAATCGTCGCCATACTTATACCGTTATGCGTTCCCTTGTCCTCAACAGTAGCTATATCCGGATTTTCCACCGACCATCTTATTTGATCGCCTCCGGGCAAGCAGGGATATACCGAAGCATATACCTGACGGGTTTTCCCAATACCCATGGTAAGCGTTTTTTCGCTTACCGAAACCCCCTGTATGCCTTCGGTCACTTCTGTGTCTTTACATCCCACAGCAAAGAAAATACTGAAAAGGACAGATAATAATGTGAGAAATCGCAGATTCAATCGTATCACCATCATTTTTTATGTTTTATGAGTTTAATAAGTTTTTTTTCTTTTTGTCCATCAACAGATAACAAATATATTCCGTTGGGTAAATGTTGCATGGGAACCACATTTGTACCAACAGATAAAATATTCGAGTAGATTTTTTTGCCATGTATATTGAACAAATCAATCATTACATTTTCAACTGTCTGCTGAAGTAATTCTACAATCAGGTTGCCGGGAAAAACATTGCCCGGAAGCAATTTTACATCTGAACTATTATCATCTGTTTCATCTACAGCGGTATTACATTCGCCTCCCCAGTCAATTTCCGTTATATTGGCCCTGTAGATCCCATTTTCCAGAGCACACAATGCTATGCCATTCAGGTCGTGGTTTTCGTTTAATTTAATAATTCCGTTTTTGGTTGTAAGTACAGCAATCTTTGTGGTTTCAACGTCTCCGATCCTGTTTCGCTCTACCAGAAAACTGCCTGCATTAAAATAGCCGTTATCTAAATTCGGATCGTTTGTCAGATAGCGGTTATTTATCCTGATACCTTCTCCTCCGGTCCACTGCGACCCAAGATCGCCAAGACTTTTGCCCGATATTTTATCAATAAAGTTATCAACAATAGTAAAATCTGTAACATTCTCAATGCTGATACCCAATCCGCCTACACAATTTTCGATGTGATTGTTGGAAACAGTGAGAGAATCGGTATAACGTACCGCAATACCAGCCCCTCCTGATTTATTCCACGAGGTGGCATGTGAGTTTTTAAACACATTACGGATACCGGCAGGCCGGTCCTTGTTCCTTCCTGCTGTGTATTCAGGTGTATTGTTTTTTATTGTCAGATTAAATATCCTGTGATTGAAATGCCCTAACGATGCCCCGATAAAGAAACCGCATCTTACGCCCTGTCTTACGTTCTCAAAGGCATTTTCACTTATCTCTATATTTCTGAAGTACACGCTGCCATCATAACGCGTACTGCCTTGCGAATCAAAGTTTTCGTTATAGAAAATATCCACCGCACTTTGTCCCATCCATACATCAGCCAGATTTGTTCCGTATATGACATCGTCGTCGTTCATCAATTTCCCGGGATCCGACGGACTCATAGTGCTCACGTAATTATTTCTGACCACCACATTTTCCACAACATCGTATCCGCCCCAGTTCCACGAAGGATTTAATTCGATGGCAATTGCTGAATCCTCTGAATGAATATCGTTATATTCAATCAACACATTGCTCACATTTACCATATGTAAGCCATCCTGTGAAGTATGCATATGCATTACCTGATTATTGGGAGGAGCATTAAAATGTCCCTTAAATTCGGTGGATAAATTTCCCGTATCAATGATAGAGTTCCGCATGGTGAACCCATTTATTTTACCTAAAAGTAAACACCAGCCATATCCATTCTTAAATTCTACAGTTTCGAAGGTGATGTCATTGCTTAACCTGATGGATATCAAGCTGCCACCGGAGGCAGAATACCCATCATTACTTTTATATGTTGGAAATTGAGGCAATCCATCCGAGAATTCTCCTGTAGATGTATTCCACTTTCCATAGCCCGATATAGCCATAAACTGACTGCTACCATCAATGGTCATGTTCCTCAGTTCTAATCCTGTAACATATTCGGCCAGAAATACCTCAGTGCGTAGCGGACAATCACCCTGCGTATTGTTATCCCAGGAAAAAGGGCTACGTATTAACGTCGTCTTTCCAATTCCGGCACCGGCTATTGTACAATCTCTTATTGTTTTAGGAACAAGAATGGTGTTAACATAATAAATCCCTTCCGGCAATAACAGGTCCTGAGTTCGCCCTAAACGACTCAGAGCCGTTGTGATAGCTTTGGCATTTCGTTCAGCAACAGCATCATCAAAGGTTCCGTCGACCGATGCCACCAATCCGGTTTCAGTATTGGAGAGTACAGCCTGACATTTATCATTCAGGTTCAGTTCCTGACTAAAAAGATGACAGGGAATTATGATAAGTAGAAGTAATGAAAAGACAGATTTTTGCATTAAAATTAATTTATGATTGCTGAGTCTGTCTGAAAGTTCACGATCAGACAGACTCAGTCAAACTTGCTATTTTAAAATTGTACGAACCGTTTTGGAATTTCCGGTGAGATGATCTTTTACCTGTAAAATATACACTCCGGAAGTCAGGTCAGTTGAGTTTATCAATGTAATCCGGTTGGAAAGATTGCCTTTTTTTACTGCTATTCCTGAAATATTGTACACGGTATAACCGATATTTTCCCCATTTATTTCACTATCAATCTGCAAATTACCTTCTTTTAACTGAGAAACCGATATTTCTTCCGCAATAGTTTGTTTCAGTCCTGTTCCCTGACTCATAACTGATAATTTGATATTATCATAACGGCATACATCTGAATTGTCTGATCCGTTTTGAATACCAATCATACTATCACCCAGCCAGTAAATATTATCAAATGTTTGTGTTGCAACAAACTTATTCTTCAGATAAAAGTCGATGATGAGTGGTTTTGCAACCGATCCTTCACCCCTGAAAACGAGTTTTAAAGGAATCCAGAAGCCCGGAGTGGCATCTTTAGCGTCGTCGATGGTGTATTCTGTCCATTTATCTGAGAATTGAAGAAGATTCACCGGACGTTCCGTTCCCTGTTCCCCTTCCCAAACATCAAGTGCCAGTAAGGCCGGACTTCCTCCTTCGCCATTATTACTAATTCTTACCCGGACGCCTTGTGTTTGCCAAACATTCGACTGATCGAAAACAAACAAATGTACAGCTCCCCAGTTGTTCCACTCTCCTGATTTACCACCAAGAGGATGTACCATCACTTCCAACTGATATACCTTATCCGGGTTGATTTCAAATCCCTGTAATCTGACTGTTCCACCCCAATGCAACTGAATACAATTATTTCCACTCACGGCACTTTTTCCTCCATGTACACAGGCGCCACCCCATTCGTTCGACCAGTTATACTGCTGAGTGCCGCCTAAAGCATTGTTCAGCTTAACATCAATACCGGTTTTCTGGTCAAAATTGACCCACGCAGCATCATCTTCAAAGTCATCACTTGCCAATACTTCCAGGACCTGTAGTCCTGTGATTTGCTGTGCATACACTGATGCCGAGAATACCAAAGCAATTAAAAATAAATAGTTTTTTTTCATAACAGTAAAATTTAAAATTTGTGAATTTAATATATTATATACAACTTTGACTGCAGGTTAGAATAGTTTACGCTTTCAGAGCCTGTTAGTAAAAAAATTTAATATCGCATTTAATAAGTTTACTTAATCAATTAGTAATTCAGATAGACTTCTCCAATTGCACTATAAATAAATTACTGTGCTATAACCTTAAAAGTCTCTGTTTTTGAAGAAGAAAGATTAACTATCTTCACAATATAAACACCCCGATGTAATTCATTAGTTGCCACGACTGTTTTATTTTTTGTTATATTGCCAGTATATAAAGGAATTCCGGCTAAATTATAAATCTGATATTCTGCCGGAGAATTAGTCGCTGAATATATTTCTATACCTAAACTTTTATTATTATACTGAACTGAGAATTCTTTATTAACAGGATCTTTTACTTCAATACTATTTGTCATGAAAGAATTCACATATGAAGGGGTATTGTTTCGTAATTTAGTGAGTTTAAAGTTATCAAAAGCTGCATTGTCATTACTTGTTCCGTAACGGGCAAGGCCAAGCATTCTATCTCCTAAACCTGAAAGATTATCTAATGAGGTGGAACCAACAAACGTATCATTAAGATAATAATCTATCTTCAAAGGGCTATAACTATTGCCCGCTCCTGTAAAAATGAGTTTTAAAGGAATCCAGAAATTATTTTCATTTGCTCCATTAATTTGATAAACAGTTGGATCTGCCGAAAAGTCATTTACCTCAACATTATGATAAGTATTATTAATACCTTCCCACCATTCAGTTATTAAACGGCTTGGGTTACTGAAACCAATTCCTGTTGCTCCGTTTTGCAATCTTATACGGACACCACTATTCTGCCAAATATTAGTATCATCAGATGCAAACAAGTGCACCCCACTCCAATTATTCCATGTACCATCATTTCCTCCTGTTGAGTGCACTAAACATTCTATTTGATATATTGAATCAGTATTGATTGCAAATCCCGTTAATGGGACAATTCCTCCCCAAACAACTCCCATTGCCTTCGTTCCACCGACTGCACTTATACCCGGCCACGCTAATTGCCCACCCCAATAGTACCAACTATGATTTTCGACTCCACCAAGTTGGTTGTTTAATGAGCTACACCTTGCCCACTCAGATTGATTTTCGAAATTATCGCTCGTAAGTACACT
Source organism: Paludibacter sp. (assembly GCA_034927635.1). Lineage (GTDB taxonomy): Bacteria > Bacteroidota > Bacteroidia > Bacteroidales > Paludibacteraceae > Paludibacter. Next base: position 11,530 of record JAYFPP010000215.1, on the reverse strand, counting down.
GGAAACCGTTGTGTTTGTTATTGATGGAGAGAAAACACCCCAATCAATATTACTGGTATTTTGAGCATTTATGCCCTTTGATATTTGGAAAAGACTTAAATTTGATAAATTATAATTCTCATCTAATTTTGCAACCCCGTTTTTTGTGTTGATTACAGCTATCTTAGAGGTAGCGACAGCGCCAATCTTATTCCCTTGAATCAAGAAATTCAATGCATCATACTGACCTGTCGACTGGGTGTTATAAACCCTGATACCTTCTCCTCCTGCCCACACATATTGATCTCCTGTCCAATCAACATTCCCCAATTGAGTTCCACTAATACTATCGACAATATTATTTAAAATATAAAATTCAGTTACCTCTTGAACATTAATGCCTATTCCACCATTACATTTCTTTATAAAATTATTACTTACAAGTACAGAATCTGTATGTCGAACGGCGATACCAGCCCCTCCATTCAAATTCCAACTAGTAGAAATATCATTTTTATTCACATTCTGGATACCTGCCGGTTTATTTCTATCACGTCCAGCCATGTAAGTTGGACAATTATCTTTTATCTTCAAATTATAAATACGATGATTGATATTTTCAGAATTATTAGCTCCACCTCCTAAGAAAAAACCACATCTGACACCTTGCCTGACTCCATCAAACGCATTTTGAGAAATTTCAATATTACGAAAAGGTCCTTGATTACCTCCCATTAATATTTGACCCTCAGGGTCGAAAGGATCACAATAAAAAATATCAACAGCGCTTTGTCCAATCCATCTATCAGCCAGACCTGATCCATATATTTGATCGACATTATTCATTAATTTGTCAGGATCGGTTGGACTAGCTGTTGAGACATAATTGTTACGAATAATTATATTTTGTGAGATATCATAACCACCCCAGTCCCACAATGGATTGAGTTCTAAAGCTATTCCTGAATCTTCAGAATGAATATCATTATATTCAATTAAAGCATTACTTACATTAACTAAGTGTAATCCATCTTGTGAAGTATGTGCATGCATAAGATCATTATTGAGATTTTTATGCCCTTTAAATTCCGTTGAAAGGTTCCCTGTATCAATAATACAATTTTGCATATGAAAACCATTGGTCTTCCCTAAATAAACACACCAACCATAACCATTCTTAAAATTGACATTATCGAAGTTTATATCATTAGACAAAATAATGTTAATAACATTACCAGAGCTCTCATTGTTTGAATAAACAGGGAATTGAGGAGTCCTATCAACGATCTGACCTGTTGATAAATCAAATGTTCCTTCGCCGCATATTGCAATTTGATGACAATTCCCATCAAGAGTCATATCTCTGAGTTCAAAACTCTGAATATTTTGCACTCTGAATATCTCAGTTCTTAATAAGCAGTCGCCCTGAGAATTATTATCCCAGGTAAAAGCTTTTCGTCTCAAGATCGTAGTATTAATACCTGTTCCGGTAATCGTCAAACCTGAAAGTAACGATGGTATTTGAATAGTTGTCACATCATACATACCATCTGGAAGTTGCAAGTCTTGTCCTGGCGTTAAAACACTTAATGCATATGCTATAGCATTTGTATTCCGATCAGCGTATGTATAATTAGTATCATTTAAGGTTGTAGCTACTAATCCGGTTGATGGATTAGAAAGTATGGCTTGAGCCTGAGTGTTTAGAGCAAGTTGTGAAAAAACATTCCCTGTTGAAAAGAACAAATAAATTCCAAATATAACTTTACAAAAAAGCTGTGATTTCATGACTATCTAATTTAAAATTAACACTGATTTTTAGTTATTCTACTATGGTATAGAAAGCGTTAATTATATCCGTAGTTTTGTTTGATATTTCCCTGTCCTTCAATGATAATAAAACTTGGCAGCGGATAACGTACATGGTGAGGTTGCGCATTCGTCACTCCCCTGTCCTGTGCCATTTGTATATATTTATCATGCCGGATCAGGTCGGACCTGCGTTCTCCTTCAAATAAGAGTTCAAACTGACGTTCCTGAAGAATATAATCTTTCAGACTCTGCGCATCGGCAAACATCGACAGACTCACCCTTTTTGCAGGATTGTTGTTAAAGGCACGATCACGAATCTGATTTATAAGGTCGATCGACTCCTTGTTCGGGCCATTGATCTCGTTCAGGGCTTCGGCTCGCAGCAATAAAATATCAGCATAACGAATCAAAACAATGTCAGTACCGCAAAACAGTCCGTCCGATGCAGGATCCTCACCATATTTCAAAGGAATAGCTCCGTTGCGTAAACGCCCCGTTTTTCGACCGTCTACCAGCGTTGGAACTTTATTTTTCATGATGTAGTAATCCTTGATCAGTGTCGACAAACGATTATCTTCCTTATCAAACTTGTCGTAGATAGTCCATGGTATACGGTATCCATCATAGGCAACCACTTTGGCACCACTCAATGATACCCAGTCGGACGGCAAGACATGCGCTCTGTAGATATTGGCATTCACATGTTCTTTGCTCGGTGCTGTCAGTACAAAAATGCATTCTTCATTCTTTTCATTATTGATGTCCCATATTTTTGAGTATTCACTCACAAGACCATAACCACAAGCCATGATGCTGTCAGATATTGACACTGCATCAGCAAAACGCTTATGTTGCATATACATTTTCATCAGGATACTGGCAGCGGCACCCTTCGTATATCTTCCATAATCAGCACCCGATTCGTACTTCACCGGAAGGTGTTTCATGGCATATTTAATATCAGTTTCCACAAAAGCCAGGTAATCCTCTTCCGACAAACGGGGAGGGAAGTACAGTTCCTTTGGGTTTTTTGCTTTTTCTCTATCGAGCACCACCGGAGGAGGTCCGTAAAATGAGCCTAAATCATACAGCCATTGTGCCCTGCAACATATCACTTCCGACATTAACCGGTTTTTCATCTGTTCCTCCAGGTCCGATTCTTCAATCAATGCCAGCGTATAGGTGGCCTTAGTCACTGAAGGCACCATCCTGGTATAGAAATTATGAAATAAATCGTAGCCCGGATTAAAATCGAAAGTCGACTGAGGACGTTGTGCCCACTCCCAGGGCATATACAACTCATCTGTACCTATCTCTCCCAGAATCATTCGTGATTGAGGATCACAGGAGTAACGATACCATGCATTATTATACCTGAATTGTCCGTAGACATTATTCACTAATGTCACATAATCTTCTTCCGTTTCAGGATAATTTGTTGGCGATAATCTGTTGTATACCTCGGGTTCCAGATTGCCTTCACAGGATAAAAATCCAATTAGTGAAGCAACTATTATAATTATATAGAGCTGTTTTTTCATTTTATGAATATTTATTAGAATTCCAGATTAACACCAATAGAATATGAACGTTGATTAGGATATGGCGCCTTATTGGCACCGGCTATTTCAGGATCCATCCCTTCCCACTGAGTAAACAAAAATGGATTCTGAACATCGGCATATAGTCTTATACTTCTTATTTCTTTAGTCAATAATTGTTTTGGAAAGTTATAGCCCAGTGTAATGTTCTTGATACGAACAAATGTGGCATCTTCGAGCGTCCAGGCATCGGCTCCCATGTATGAGTTCGTTGCATCACCGGGATAGATACCGTTAGGATTCCCGGACGACCAGCGTTTTGAAGCTTCAACCCAAAGATTTGTTCCATCTTCCACCATATGACTGCTATAACCTATGTATTTTCTCTTCACACCGTTAAAAGCCAACTGGTTAAAAACACCATAGGTATATATATTCAAATCAAAACCTTTGTATTTAAATGTATTGTTGAATCCCAGTGAAAAATCAGGATCTGTGGTACCTAAGTATACAATATCGGCTTCGTTGATTATTCCGTCAGGATGGCCTGTATAGTTCATATTCTCATCAAAACCATTTACATCCTTTACTTTTGCATTTCCCGGAACTGCATTCGGCATATGATCAACAGTTTCTCCTATCTGTATGATTCCATCTGTCTGCCAGTAGTAAATGGCACGAATAGGATCATCAACTTTCTGCCACGGACTCAGCACCACATCCGGACTGCGTTCTTTCCATCTGTCGCGGTAACGTGTGAATGTAAAGTCACTACTCCATTGAAAATCATGAGTTTTCACATTCACTGTATTCAAAGTCAACTCAACACCACGACTTCGGGTTTTACCAAGGTTGGCCGATACTGTAGGAACCACCATCCACGAACGTAAATCGCGTGAACCCAGCAAATCGCTGACGGTTTTGTCGAACACTTCGAAAGCACCTGATATACGGTTATTAAAAAAACCGAAATCAAGTCCAAAGTTAAATTCAGTCGTAGTCTCCCATTTCAGGTCATTATTTTCGATTTGACTTAATTCTACCCCTGTAACCGGAGCGCTGTCAAAGGCAAAGCGGTTGGAACCGGGATCGTAAAATGCAAATGCATTGCTTCCGATACTGCTGTTACCCGTTTGTCCGTAACTTATCCTCACTTTAAGATTCGAAAGTTGCTCAAATCCTTTCATAAATTTTTCTTCCGAAAGTCTCCATCCTACTGAAGCCGACGGGAAAAACCCCCATTTATTATTTTTTCCAAACTTATCGCTACCGTCGTAACGCAGGTTAAGTGTAAGTAAATATCTCTCAAGAAAGTTATAATTGATTCGCCCAAAGTAGGACGCCAGCACTTCTCTGTTTTTGTAAGAACCGATGCTGTACTTTTCCTGATTTGCCACACCAATATTATTGTACAGGAAAGCATCGGTAAAAAAGTCGGAAGCACCGAGAGAATGACCATTTGCATTAAATTCCTGATATTCGTATCCTGCCATAAGAACAAACTTATGCTTTTTTATCAGGTCAAAGTTATACGTTGCAACGGTATTGAACAGAAGATCTTCACGACTGGCCTGTCCTATTGAAGCTTGTCCGTCTTTGTTTTTACCCAATAAGAACACCTTTGGAAAATAAGTTTCCCTGACACTCGACTGTCCGTCATATCCGATGGAAGATTTAACCTGCATGTTCTTAACCGGTTCAATCTGCAGGTAGAAGTTGGATAAATTTCTGATTTGTTTGGTTTTATCACTTACTTCCTGATAGGACACAGGATTAGGCAAATTTGCATACCAGCTCATTTCACTGTAATTACCGTATTCATCTCTTACACTCACCGAAGGATCATAAAGTAATGCCGACATAATCATATTCGAATCGCCCCATTCTCCTTCCCCCATCTGCACATTATTATTATTAATAATAGCACCCATATACGAAAGTCCGGCCTGTACATATTTATTAATTGTATAGTCGAGATTTATTTTACTCGAGATACGCTCGATGGCCGATCCTTTAACAACTCCCTCGTTGTTATACAACCCCAGTGAGACATATGAGCGCATTTTTTCATTACCGAAAGTGATGGACACATTATGGTTTTGCACATTCCCGGGACGCATGATTTCATTCCACCAATTGGTTCCCTTTCCTGCATTATCAATTTGCTCCTGCGTAAAACGCTGCCCGGAGAAGGGTGTTACGGTCGATGGATCGGTAGTTCCGTAGGGATAAAGTTTCTTGTCGCGCAGCCATCGTTCTCTGAGAATCTGATTTGTTTGGATCATATAATTTGTTGCATCATATACTTCAAAAGGTTTGTCGATGTACTGTGCAGTATAACTCCCGCTGTAATTGAGCTTCAATCCGTTTTTTCCACGTTTGGTGGTAATCAGCACTACACCATTGGCAGCCCTGGCACCATAGATAGCAGTGGCCGATGCATCTTTCAATATCTCAATTGATTCAATGTCATTGGGATTGAGGGAATTTAAATGACTGCGGCTTCCATAGGAGTACTGGGTACCGTTCCCCGGTTCGGGCGAATCATTGGAGATCGGAAAACCGTCAATAACATATAGTGGTTCGTTACTTGCATCAATCGAGGCTGCGCCACGGATTAATATTCTGACTCCTCCACCAGGCTGGGCACTGGTCGACAATGCGGTAACACCCGCCGCCTTGCCTTTCAATAACTGACCAATACTGGCATCGGAAGTAATGGTCATATCCTCTGTTTTTATTGAACTCACTGCACCAGTCAGGTCGCTTTTTTTCATCGTACCATAGCCTACCACCACTACCTCATCCAGTATCTTATCATTCTCTTCCATTACAATGCGGAATACCTTCTTTCCATTCACCTTAATTTCCTGAGTCAGATATCCAATGTACGAAACAATCAAAATTGCATTCTCGTCGACCCGAAGTGTAAAGGAACCATCAACATTGCTTACCGTCCCCGACGAAGTTCCCTTGATTTTTATGGTTGCCCCGATAAAACCATCTCCTTTTACATCCACAATCCTTCCGGAGATATCCATCTTTTTTACAGGAGCCGTTTTTTGTGCATCCTCCGATTTTACGGTTAATACAATTTGATTCCCGTTGATGCTAAAAGTATCAGGTGTATTGCGGAACAACTGACTTAAAACGGGTTTAATATCTTTGCTGTTATAATTGACTGATACTTTCCGATTCACATTTATCAGTTTCTTATTAAACAGAAACCGGTATTTCGATTGGCTTTCGATAAGGTTCATCACCTCCTCCAATGAGGTGTTTTTTACGTTTATTGAGAGTTTCTCAACTTCTTGTGCACACACCTGATTGATTGACGTGAATAAACACAGAAAAAAAATGATTGGTAAAACTTTGAGAAAGAATCCATTTAACGTATTATTTATACGTATTTCTGACCCATGTTGTGTTAAATTCATATATCCTGATTTAAAATTGATGATAGATTTTATTATTTGAAGTGCTAAATAAAAGCAGCTTTCAGGGAGGGGATTGGTCGGTTGATGTGTTCATAAAGTTTAATTTGTATTAGATGTTGGTTTCTTACAGGAGGATAAACTGGTTTTAACGAACCATTTTTATCCCTTCTATTTTGAAGACGTTTATAAAAGAAAAGCCCACATCAAAAAAATTACTTTTTTTTGAGCGGGCTTTTCTTTCTTCTGATTCAATCTATTTTTTTACCTTGTATACTTCAATCTTTCTTTTACTGTACGAATCATCCTGCGTCATTATTCGCTCCTCGGTAATATATTCAATCGGAGCGGTCATTTTTATCAGTCTTAAAATCTCATCAATAGATTCTCCCTCGAAGGTTGCTCGGTAAGGATGCTTTGCTAACCCTTTATCCATCACCTCAATATTAATATTGTAGGTCAAACCTATTCTTTTGAAAACATACTCAAGAGGATCATCCCTGAACATCAGTACTCCGTCCTTCCAGGCATACCATTTATAAGGATTTACCGTGTCGATATTATATGAATCTATCTTATTGTCATAACTTATTCGTTGATTCGGTATTATATCCACCCCCTGTTTCCCCTTAATATCGACCTTTACTTTTCCTTCAATCAGAGTAACAGCAGTAATATTGTCCGAATCAAAAGCCTCAACATTAAATGTCGTTCCGGTGGCTTTTATATCCATTACTCTTGTCTTAACAATAAATGGATGTTGCTTATCCGATTTGACTTCAAAATAGGCCTCTCCGGCAAGAAAAACTTCTCGCTTATCCTTCCGGAAAACGGTAGGATATTTCAGTACACTTTTTGAATTAAGCCAAACGGTTGTTCCATCGGTCAATTTAACTTTCGAGCAGGTTCCCGGTGGCGACATTACCTCCTGATAAACAATCTCCGTATCTTTTGCTGAACCCCTGCTGAGGAGTAAATAACCCAAAGATAATAAAAGCGGCAACACAATGATGGCTGCAACCCGTTGCCACCATACCAACAAAGAAGCACTCCGGCGTCGGGATGAAGATGCCTTTTCAATAATTTTCCCGGAAACAATATTTTCAGCTTTTTCAAGATCAATTTCTTCGGGTCTGAAACTCACACCGGAAATCTGCCAGATATTCTTTAACTGTGCATAATACTTCTCATTATCAGCGCTCTCATTTAGCCACTGCATCAACAAATCTTTCTCTTCCTGAGAAATTTCCCCTGAAAATGATTTTATAACTATTTTTTCAATTTCCTGCATTTTCTATTCAGTTTCCTGCATCCGTCTAATCACATCAATGTGATTGAACGACGTTTCAGAATTAAAAACACGATTCAAATTAATTAACTTTAACAATTCAATATAAAAAAGACTACTAAAAAATCTTTCAGATATTTACGCAATAAAGCTAATGCCTTTCCAATCCGCACTTCAACAGTTCTTTCGGAGACATTCAGTTTTTTTGCAATATCTTTATATTTCAGCCCTTCAAAACGGTTCATTTCGAAAACTTCGCGATAAGTGCCGGGCAGTTTTTCCAGTGAAAGCATCAGTTTCTCATGTAAATCGGAATATAATATATAATTGACGGTATCAATGTCGTCAGTATTGCCAAAGGTTTTTGTATATGTTTCGTGAGTTCTGATAATTTTTTCATGTCGTAGTTCATCCAGACAGGCATTTTGCACTGCTTTCAACAAAAAAGATTTTAAAGATGTTTCGATGACAATATCCTTACGGTTATCCCACAAACGGAGGAAGACATTCTGAACAATGTCTTCGCACATTTCTTTATTTGCCAGATAACTCCCTCCAAATAAAACCAAATCCCTGTAATACTTTCTGAAAATAACTGAGAAAGCATTATTGTCGTCTTTGGACATCTGTATCAACCAATAATTATCATTTTCCATCTGTAAATGAGAACCATCACTTTTTTTATCAAAACATTTTAATTCCGTAACATGGTGGGCAAAGATATTGAATTTGATCCGACCTGCAAACAAATACTATCAATTTAGCTGTTTTCCCACCCGATAATAGCCGTTTTTCTGGTGCTGCCCCATCTGTAATCTCCGATTTTTCCCGACGACTGTATAACCCTATGGCAGGGAATAATAAATGCAACAGGATTGCTGCCAATTGCTGTGCCTACCGCCCTGCATGCTTTGGGATGATCAATTTGTTCAGCAATGGTGCCGTAGGTGCTTAGTTTTCCTGTCGGAATTTTCAACAGTGCCTCCCATATTTTTAGCTGAAAATCAGTACCTTTCAGGTGCAGCCTGATTTCGCGAAGCTCAGTCCGTTCCTTTCGAAAGATCGACAAAGCATGCTGTTGCATAACATCCTGACCCTGCTGAAAAGCTGAATTCGGGAATTGTTGTTTCAGCAATCCCAGCGCGATGGTTTCATCTTCTTCAAAAGCCATAAAGCAAATCCCTTTATGAGTAGAAGCAATAATTACCTTTCCGAAAGGAGTTTCAGCGAAACTGTAGCAGATCGTAAGGTTCCTGCCGCCATTTTTATACTCGGCAGGAGTCATTCCTTCGATCTTAACAAACAAGTCGTGCAGCCTTCCGGTGCCCGAAAGCCCGGTATCAAGCGCAGTCTCCAGAAGTGTTGCCTGCTGTTCTTTCAACAACTTTTTGGCATGTTCAATGCTGATGTATTGCAAAAACTTTTTGGGGCTTGTTCCTGCCCATTCGCTAAACAAACGTTGAAAATGAAATGGGCTTAAATGCACCTTCTCCGCAATTTCATCCAGATCCGGTTGATGTCTGAAGTTATTTTTGATGTATTCTATTGCCTGAGCAATACGTTGATAATTTACCTTTTGCTGTTCACTCATAGTTCTGAATTTATAACTGCAAACATAAATACAATATTTTGTTTATAAAATCCGAAACTTGCTGAATTTGTTTGGTAAAAGATAATTATTTTTCCTCCATCTTCTTTATTATCTCTCTCAGCAACTCATTCTGCTCCTTTTTTAACGCAAGAAACTTATTTACCCAGGTGTAAATCATATATAACACTCCGGCAAAAATTGCCAGATAGAATACAAAAACAATAAATGCAAAAATTGTCGACATGATTCCCATAAGTTTAATTTTAATGTATTATACGTAATTTCTCCTTATTCGTGTTTTTTATCTTATACTTCAATCAGTTCAATTTTTCACACAACGGATACTGTTCCCCAGTTTTTTAGGAACAGGACCCTTATAGATTCTACTGCTGGTGGAATCCATGTACCAGAACCACGCCATATTATTATTGGTGGCAGAAACAGTAGCACTCCACCATAGAGCGTTTACCCCGATCATGTAAAACGACCCACCGCCGTCACGCTGTCCACCCGGAAGGGCAGTAAAACCTGATTCGTTGGTTGCCCCATCATTAGGACTATCCCAATGCAATATACCGGTTTCTCTTAATTTACTGCCGGCATTATTCTCTCCTCCCAGATAATTAATTAAAGTTGTCCACTCCGCATCTGTAGCCACATGCCACCCGGCCGGACATAACTTGCCGGTGTTTATCGCATACCAGTTATACAATCGTCCATAGGTATTTACCTTATCCGGATCATTATCGTAATTACAATATGCTCCACTACTTAACGCGCTCCAGGCAGTGGCATCAGTTACATTAGGTATCGCTGTGCCATCAATATATTTAGTCGTTCTCAGATTTTCCGCCATCCATGTCTGGGCACCAATGTTCACTGTTTTATAGGTATTACCATCAATATCAGTAACTGTTCCATAAGTAATCTCCGGATTAAAAACGATATTTCCATTATTGCTTTCAGTCGTTTTGAAAGATGTTTCGTTTCCATAACCGGTCCCGTTGCTGTTGGTTGCATAGGCCCTTATGTAATAGGTTGTATTTGCTTTTAATCCGGCAACAGCACTGGTAAAAGTACCCGTTCCTGCACCATCAATTGTTTTGTTCTCCGCAATTGTCGGGTCTTGACTTTCCCCCCAACACACCCCCCGTTCTGTTATAGCTGACCCTCCATCGAAACTGATTTCCCCTCCGCTTATAGCCGTAGTTTGGGTTATTTCAGTCACCCCGGTGGTTGTTAAAACAGGCAGCACAGCATTTTCGTCGGTTACACAGCTGGTTGCAACAAACATTGATGACACAACAAGTATCGCTGTTAGTGTCCGGAATCCGATTTTTCTTTTCATTAGTAATTTTTTATTTAAGTTTATTATTACAGATAAATCATTTATTTCCTTGATAATAAATCATTCACATCGCAAACTTAAACAATAATTTCCGAATTATTAACATTTAAGCAGATTTTATTTCACTCTTACATTAACTCATTTATCATACGAAATCAAACCAAGTATGGAAACACAAAAAAGGACATCAAGTAAGATGTCCTTGCCGGTTTTCACGCCGATGTGTTGCTAGGTAATACGCCGGTGTGGCGCTCGGTACTACGCTGGGGTGTTGCCCGGTAATACGCCGGTGTGGCGTCAAAAACAAAGGAAAAGAACTTATCCGCCTCTTTAAGCTTAAACGTAATGGTCGGTCCTTCACGTTTTGAATTGATGAGAATTGAATTTGATCCGACCTGCAAAAAAATGGAATAATTACCTTACAAGTTCAAACATTTCTGCATCCCTTTCTTCCCCGTTAATAATGATTGAGAGTTTATGTTTTCCGGGATAAAACCTTCTGGTTGTAATGGGTTTAAAACTTTGGTGGCGCTTAAT